>NZ_JARESO010000060.1:0-50745 GCF_046030175.1 Paraburkholderia sp. RL17-373-BIF-A | reverse complement strand
ATGCGACACTCAGTTCATCATGGAATCCTGTATTCGAGGTCGGGGCAAATTATGCGATTACAAAACACTGGTCGGTCGGAACCTCTCTCGGCTACGTTCCGGTGAAGACCCACCTTACGTTATACGGGCAGACCGCGACGGGAACGCAGATCGTTTCCAGATCGACGCTCCGGCTCAATCCACTTAACGTCTTCCTGAACGTCGCCTATACGTTCTAGCGTGCACAGGTCGTCGATGCGCCAATCGCGGGTTTGAACGTCATCGAAGGGTCGGGTGCTGCCGTTTGAGGTACGGGAGCATCGGCCGAACGGTGATTGGGAGCACTCGGACAATAGGTGCCGTTCGCGCAACACAGAAGGCCGTCATTCCGACGACCGCGTAGCCATTGATTGGACGCTTGGCTCTGCCGTGGCTTTCTGCTATACAACTAGACGTCGTCACGCAGGAGGTGCCAATGCCGCTCATTGTCCGATCTGCAAACGCTGTCTCACCGAGGCCGCAAAATCTCGAGGTCAATATTTTGTGAGCGCGAGAATGGGCGCCTCCACGCGAAGCCATTCCTGGCGACGTGGCCACCCTCTGCAGGTCGACGGTACAGCGCAAATGGGCCACTTTGCAAGGAACGAGGCTCATCCTGAGTTTAGGGAATACGGCTTGCTCGCATCAAATCATCCAATGATACCGGAGACCGACATGGACACGGCGCATATGGATATGCCTGGCATGACTCCCGATGACAGCACGATGCCTAAAAAAACTGAGCAACAATTGCCTTAAAGTTTGCCAGCGCCAGACGGCCGATGCTCTGCGCGCTCGGCAACATCCTTGCCCGCACTCGCCACGTCAAGTACGGAGGGCCGCTGTCCGTGGTTTGCTATGCACTGTCCGCGTCACAATCCTGGGCCATCTTTGTCGTCAGCCCCGGCCACACAAGTCTGGTTGCGTCCTCGCCGCTTTGCCGTATATAGCGCTCTATCCGCGGTTGCAACCAGGTTAAGGCTGTCTCCGCCACTGTCCACTTGTTGCGCCGCCACTCCGCAACTGACAGTGACAATACCGGCGGCGGAAGCGACATGTGGAATCTGGAGACTTTCAACGGCCTGCCGGATGCGCTCGGAAACTACGCGCGCTCCGTCCGGGTCCGTTTCCTTCAGAATCAATGCAAACTCATCCCCACCGTAGCGCGCGACGGTGTCTCCAGGACGTTTCGCCGAGGATGCAATAGCTTGCGCTATTGCGCGCACACATTCATCGCCAGCCTGATGACCGTATCGGTCGTTGTAGCTCTTGTATCCGTCGATATCGACCATGACAATCGCGACAAAACTGCGGCCTTCTTTCCAGAACTCCGGCTGCGATTGAAGTGCCAGTTCGCGGTCGAAGTACCGACGGTTAAAAACGCCGGTCAGTCCGTCCCGGAAGGCAAACGCATGCAGTTGAGTTCGCTCATCTGCGAGGCGTTCCTCTGCCGCCCGGCGCTCCGTAATGTCGTGCGCTGTCGCCGTGAGCTCCTGAGGGCTTGCCGCGAAACCTTTCGATGACATGGCGAAGGTGCATTCCATCCACAGCACCTGGCCATCTATGCGCGGGAAGCGAATCACCTGGGAAGTCTCGGCCGCACCCATCGCCATGCTCCTAATTGTCGCAGCGAGGGCATCGCGGTCGTCGGACAGAACCAGGTCCGGGAGGTGCAAACCAACAAGGTTTTCAGGGGCGATTCCTATCACCGCCGTAGCGCGTGGTGAAACGTACGTGAGCCTGCCATCGGGCGCCATGCTCATGACGATATCGGTCGCGTTCTCTGCCAGTATCCGATATCGCTGCTCGAGGTCACGGAACATTGCAAGGAGGCGGCTACGCCCCGTCTGCGTGGCGCTGATAGGTAAGGCAATGCCCATTGCCGCGACGAGAAAAAGTTGGACCGCAAAGACGCGGCTGTGCATGTCCCCATAGGGAAACGTCCACAGCGGTCCCGACCCGCTAACGGTGAACGACATCGCAATCCCCAGGCACAGGAGCAACCCGACCATCAAGCCTGCCATGTCTGCCTGAAACGCCAGTAACACGATGGGCAGAAGCGCCCAGTACAAATGCGGAAAGTGATTTTGCCCGAATACGCCGGTCGTGATGACGCAAACCAGGAGCAGGAGGCACCCCGTCCTTCGCCGACGCTCGACACGCAGCAGTTGGGTCACCTCCCCGGTCCAGAAGACGATGGCGGCGGGCGTCAATATGGCGAGGCTCAAGGCATCCGAGAGGAACCAGTTGCAAAAGTTTTGCAGCAGATGGCCGACCAGCTGTTCGTGCAGCATGGACGTCACGAGCAGCCCGGACACAGCCGGCGCGAGCAACACTGCACCGGCCATGAATTTCACGAGAGGCTTTGGACGAAACAGTTCGGCGACCGTTGAGATAGGCGGGGCGAATGCCAACGCCACCAGCACCTCGAGGAGGTTGGCGCACAAATATGAGACGGACACGAATAGACGTTCACCAACCAGAAGGCCGGCGCTTAGATAGCCCAGTAAGCCCCCGGCAAATGCCCAGCATCGCTGTCTGTGCGGTGCCACTAATATTTGCGCAAGGAGGGCGGCATTGGTCAACCAGATTGGACCGATTTCTCCAGCTGTTGCCTTGAGCGCCCTGCTGACCAGGCTCGTCGCCGTCGTCACCGCCAATGCGAGCACCATGGCCCGGACAGCGTTGTCCCAGCCTGGTGGCAGCATTGTTTCGACCAGTGTGCTCGACCGGGTAGGCGGCTTCTCGGATGGCTGTCCCAATTGTCTTCTCTCAGGTTCTTGTTATTGCGAACTCGGGCGGACGCCTCCTTGAATCGCGCCGTTCTTTCAGGCTATTGTGAACGAAGCACCGACATGCAACTACAAGTCGACCTCAAGTTGTCCGCGGCCACCACTAATGCGAAGTTTCCATCAATTCAGTGCTTACCATTGATTCCGTATCGGCGGAAACCTGTTCGGGAAACTTCCACGTTTACCCGCAGTCACTGCTTTCGGTTCAACACAGGAATTGCGCCTTGACAGCGTATGCTCACGCGTAACCTCACACCCAACGGCTTACCCGGATACTGAGCGGAGTACCCCAAGCATGCTCACCAGCGTAGGGAGTTGCTGCAGATGTGCAAGACATTCGCCAGGCTGACTCGGACAGAACCTTCACATACCCGTGAATCGGCGCTTTCCAGCGCCTTGCCGCGACGACCTTTGCGGCGATTACCGGCCATGCCGATGACGCAGGCAGGAAGGCAGCCCTCGAAAAGCACTTCGATGTCCATGTGCCCAAGCCCGTCGATGCAAGCAAGCTTGAGCAGTTTCTGATTAGGCTTGGGGCGGATGACCAGGGTCTGCAGACATCCGCACGACCTGCCACGAAAAAATAAGTGTTCTTCGGTGCGTGCGCTTTGTCGGTGCTGGAAACTGCGCGACTCTCATGCCTTCGGCGCCGTGGTCGTATCGATGGAGGCATGCGCATCTTGCCCGCTTCCCTCCAGACTGAAGCAGGGTCCAGGGAGGCAGCGTCGACATCCCGCCGCCGTGGGCCGTCGACCATCCCCGTCCTCGAACGATGCGCAACGCGCTCGCTGGCCGTCACCGTGAGAACGGCTAGTATCATTCATAGGGGCGCAATGAATGGAGATTCTGCAATGGATGACCGACTTGATAGACGAGAACTGCTGCTTCATCTCGGGGACATGCTCGAAGCTTTGAGCTGTTTGACCAGGGCAGGTCGGCCGGATGCGCTGGTGGCTCAACTTGCGAAGGAGCAAGATTCGTTGCAGGACTTCGGGTTCCTCCGGGCGCTTGCCCCGAAGATGACGGTAGCCGAGTTCAGCGCACGCGTTGCCAGCGCATTCTTCCTGTGGCCAAAAGAGCTGCTTGACTCTGAGCTCAACAGGAATCTGCTGGGGTCAACCGTTCAGCACGACCTCTTTGACGGCAACCGCGACGGCTGGAAGGCGTATGTCGCCCACATGCAGAAGAGGGTGAAGTGGTATGGAGCTGGGCTTCCCGAAATAAAAGCGGACGCCCCGTCCGGACTGACGCTCGATGCCGCTGAGGATGCGAGTCCGGTCGAAGCGTCTGTCGGGGCAGCGCCAGCTACTGAGTGGGATGCGCCCGACGAGAAGAAGGGTTGGCCTTGGCCCCAGCCAGGCTCGACATCCTGATGCACTGCTGCTCGCACCAGGAAAGAACCAGAGACAAACGGAAGCTTTAGTCCGGGGCACTCAGGTTTGTGTTTCCTTCGTTCGCTGCTCAATTCACCGTCCCCGTGAGGGTACAGACGGAGGGCGGCAGCGAGCGCCTACCGGTGCAGAGAATGGCAAGGACTCAATTGGCAGGAAGAGGCGAACGACAGTTTCAGGTGGGAACGAGACCACCCTCCGGGTAAGCTCCGCCAGCGGGCTTTTCGTAGCGCGCAAGTGCCGCCTGGAACACTGCTTCCTCCTCAGGCATTGTGGTTGGGGGTCAGTCCGGCATCCGCCCGTACGCGCTCCATTTCCTCTGTTCCAGCGCTGAAGTATGCTCATAAGTGCGCGCCGCATCACATCGTGGCGTCGCGACGAGACAGGAGCATGTCATGAAGCCCTTCCCGGCAACGGCGCGCGGCGGTAGCGCCCTTGCACTGCTTGCGCTGTCCGGCTGCTACTACGTCGGCCCCGGCTATTATCCATACGGATACTATCCCGCCGTTCCTGGTGTCGCTACCCAGCACGAAGTCCCTGCTCAAAGCTACGGCTTGTCGAACGGCGCGGACGCCCAGAACATCCCGCCCGCATCGCCGAGTGAACCCGCGTATGTCTTCCCGGCGCCCATGTACGTCGTGCCCGCCTACTACCCTGCGTACTATCCTCCTTACCCGTGGTATGGCTGGCCCGGCTGGTGGGGGCCGTCGGTGTCGTTCAACTTCGGCTACTGGGGTGGTGGACATGGCCACTGGGGCGGTCATGGCGGGCACGGAGGCGGGCATGGCCATTGAACCGCCCAGGTTCCGCAATCGCGCTGCGTAACCGCGAGAGCTGCAGTCAAGCAGGCAGAAGAAAAGTGTGAGCCGAAGCGCGTTGTTTTTCGCCGCATTTGGTGACCGTTTATCGGCTTCGCCACGATACACACCGCAAACCAGACGGAGCGAGCGCTATCGGGATTGCTCGCCCTTTGGGCTACGAAAGTTCTGTGAGCAACCATACGACGGAGCCGGTGCGCGCACTCTCACCCGCCGGGCACTTCAGGCGGCGTTCGGTCCAGCGCTTCCTTCCCGACGGCTGAACCATTTCGTTGACGAAGCGTCCCGTGCGCGCCAGCCAAACGTGGCCGGATGGATCCGCGCTTGGTGCAAGCGCAGTCAGCCAGACGTTGGGGCAGGCCGACGGGCTGGTCGTTTCCGGTACCGCGATGGCGGGCGTGGGCGCTTCTGCGCTCTCCGCCGGGGCCGGCTCGTCCGGCGGGGCGAACCTGAAGCGCCGGTGCTGCTTCAGCAGGCGGATCAGCACCGTGGCGGGCGCCGGTGCGCGATCGGAGGCAACCACCCTGAGCCGTCCGCGCTCCCAGTACTCGACGGCCGCATCGTCATCGAGGAGCAGCGCGAATACGACGGGATGGTCGCGTTTCGCGTCGGCGAGCGACGGACAACCCCTCGCGAGGACGGCAGCACGGATGTCGTCACGGGCGACGGCAGCGGGGCGCGGCATGGCGGGTCTCCAGCGTGCTGACCAGCGGTGCCGGGACGGCAGTCCATGCAGCGCAGGCGGGAAATTCCACTTTAGATTACGCGCCTGACGCCAGAAAACCGTTTTCCGGCCGGGAATGGCACCGGTTGCCGCGATAACTGCGCTTATCGCCGCAAACCCCGGTCGACGCTCACCAGCTGGCGAAGGCCATTGGCGCACTGTGCGCCGGAGACCGCCTCGGGTATCGGACCTGCCGCTGGTGCCAGTCGGGGCCGTTCACTTCAGCGGGCGTCAACCGGTCCGTATCGGCGGCAACCCGCCGCATGAGTGGGTGCACGCCGAGTACGCCGGCCATCTTCTCAGTCTTGCCAGGCGTAGGGGACTTCAGTCGACGACTCGCGCTCGACGCTATGAGCTTGCGTGGGGCATCTCTTGTTCGGGCGAATCGGCAAAGCACCACGTAACACCGATGATTCGACTCATGGGAAGGAACATGCAGATCGGCGTCCCATCATTCGGCGTGGTGAGCCTTGAGCCGAAGAGGATGTGCGAAGTACTGTCCAGGATCTATGGCGACGGCGAGCGTGTGAAAAGCGATTCGCCATACTGCGCCGACGATACCCCCATTGGAATCGTATCCCCAAGGCGCGTTCGCCGTCGCATCGACGCAAAGCCGGTGAGACACGTCCGATGCGGCCTCCATTGCGTGGGACGTCCGCTTCCGGCTTGTTGTGAAAGACTTCTGTGGGTCGACCTGAGCCGGACGCCGAGCGACCTGCGGCGGATCGATTATCCATTCAGCATCGGACCGCATTCGACCACTAGCTGCCGTTGACGCAATATGCGAAGGCGTCATTCCAACGGCCGGTTCGCTCCGATGTCCGCCAGATGATCGAACGTGAGCAAGTCGGCCATTGCGGTCTTTGGGTCGATAGCCGGGCCCGGTCGGCCGCGACCGCGTCGGCGGCTGGGTCAGTTGACGTGTGCGAAAGATCGCCCATCTGCGGCTCTCGAAATGGTCGAAGCCACCTGGCGACCGCTGAACTTCGTCAAAATGGCCCCCCCATCCCCGTGCAGCGCCGCCTCCGTTCACGGCAGCCCAGTCCTTATCCACCAAGGGTTTCAGCCCGGTCGCCCGGTGCGTTGGAATCACTGGTAAACCACTATCGCGCGTGGATTGGTATGCCAGTACTGTCAGACGGGAACGCGTATACGCATGCCCTTCTTTTCGCTTCGAGGAGGCGCCATTGAAAAGCTCCTTCTGCAAGTCCGATCCAGTCCCGCTATAGCAACTCCGCAAGGTTCCGTGCTTCACGCACACCGTGCCGGCAGTCCACGACCAGCCATGTGCGCAGGCAATCGGTACGTCCAATCGAACAAAAAGGAGGCAACATGCTTTCAGGAATCCACGTGCTTCGAGCGGCGGCGAGCGCCGCATTGGCGCTCTGCGCAAGCGGGGCTTTCGCGCAGGCTTCGATCGTTTCAGGGCCGCCCAGCGATCCCACCTGCATGGTCCCTTGGAAGAGCGACACGAAGTTCATCAAGTATCCGAAGAAGAACGGGCCTTACCGGATCGCACTCGTGAACGGCTATATCGCGAACACCTGGCGTATCCAGATGATCAGGACGGCCAAGGCCTATACCGCGCAACCGGCCGTTGCCGCCAAGCTCAAGGAATTCAAGGTCGTCTCGACCGGCGAGGACGTTCCGGCGCAGATCTCGGCCGTCAACAACTTCATCGATGCCGGCTATGACGCCGTCATCGTGAACGCGCAGAATCCCTCCTCATTCGGCCCCGCGATCCGCCGCGCGAAGAACGCCGGTGTGGTGCTGGTCGCTTTCGACAACACGCTCGACAGCGCAGACGCGATCAACGTCAACGTCGACCAATATGGGCTCGGCGCGCTGTGGGCCAAATGGCTCGCGGGCCATCTGCCGAACGGAGGCAAGGTGCTCGAAGTTCGCGGGGTGGCGGGCACGTCGGTTGACACGGACCGGCACAATGGTTTCACGAAAACGCTGGACGACACCGGCAAGAAGTGGAACGTCGTCCAGGTCTACGGCAAGTGGGACGACGGGGTCGCGCAAAAGGTCGCCGCCGACGCGATTGCCGTGCAGGGTCATTTCGACGGCATATCGGCGCAAGGCGGCGACACGGGCGTCGTGCGCGCGATGATCGATGCGAAACACCCGTTCGTGCCTTTCGGCGGCGAGACGGAGAACGGCTTTCGCAAGTTCTGCGCGCAGTATGGGAGCCAGGGCCTGAAGTGCACGTCGGCGGGCACCGGGCCCGCGCAGGTGGCCGTGGCAATCAAGACGGCACTCGCTGCACTGGATGGCCAGACGATTCCCGTGGCGATCAAGCTGCCGCTCGACGTCACCGACGATTCGATGCTGAAGTCGGGCGTCAACTATTTTCCGAACGACTCCGACAACTTTTTCGTCGGCAACTCGTTTCCGACATGCGGCATCAATTTCTCTGCGCAGGAAATCATGAAGCAGAACCAGGGCAACCAGTGACCGGATGATGGCCCGCGCTGTGACCGGAGACGAAGCATGCTGCAGGATGCAGAGCAGCCGTTCTTTCAGATGTCTGGCGTGTCGAAAAGCTACGGCGGCGCCGTCGCGCTGGATCACGCCGAACTCACGGTGCGCAGAGGCCGCATTCACGCGATCCTCGGCGAGAACGGCGCGGGCAAGTCCACGTTGCTGAAGGTGATGTCCGGCGTCGTGCAGCCGGACGAGGGCACGATGCATTTCGATGGCCGGGAGGTCTCGTTCGCGTCGCCTGCCGAGGCGAACGCGGCCGGTATCGTCTGCGTGTATCAGGAACTGTCGCTGATCCCCGACTTGAGCGTGGCGGATAACATCTACGCTGCGAACCCGCCGCGACGTTTCGGGATGATCGACCGGCGGGCCCAACGCCGCCAGGCCGAGGAGGCGCTCGCGCGAGCGGGCGCCGCCGACATCAATCCGCTTGCGAAAGTGCGGGACCTGCCGCTGTCGCGCCAGCAGATGGTCGAGCTCGCGAAGGGGCTGGCACACGCGCCGCGCATTCTGATCCTCGACGAAGCCACCTCGGCGCTGACCGCGGCCGACGTCGCGCGCGTGATCGAGGTGCTCAAGCGCCTGCGCGAAGAGGGGCTCGCGCTGCTGTTCATCTCGCACCGCATGCACGAGGTGAAGGCGCTCGCGGACGAATGCACGGTCTACCGGAACGGTCGCCATGTGATGAGCTTCGAAGCCGGCACGCGCTCCGACAATGAGGTTGTCGAAATGATGATCGGCCGGAAGTACCAGCATGCGTTTCCTGCCAAACCCGCTGCCAAACCCGCGGCCAAACCGGCGGACCAGCCCGCGGACGCCCGCAGCACCGCGCCGGTTCTCGCCTGTCATGATCTCGCATGGAGCGACACGCTGCGGGGCATCAGCTTTTCGTTGCAGCCCGGTGAAATTCTCGGACTGGGCGGCCTCGACGGACAAGGCCAGCGCGAACTGCTGCTCGCGCTGTTTGGCGTGTTGCGCGGCTGCGCTGGCAAGATCGAGATCAACGGCAAAGCCGTGTCGATCGGGAGCCCGACGGCCGCGCGCGCCAACGAAATCGGTATGGCGCTGATACCCGAGGACCGCAAGACCGAAGGCTTGATGCTGCCGATGTCGGTACGCGAGAACCTGTCGTTTGCCGCACTCGATCGCATGTCCACCGCGGGCATAATCGATCGCGACCGCCAGCAGTCGCTCGTCGAGCAGATGATGGAGCTGCTTGCGATCAAGTCGTTCAGCCTCGACGCGCCCGTGGGCTCGTTGTCGGGCGGCAACCAGCAGAAGGTCGTCATCGCGAAGTGGCTGATGCGGCAGCCGAGAATCCTGCTGCTCAGCGACCCGACGCGCGGTATCGACGTCGGCACCAAGCAGGAGCTCTACCAGCTGCTCAGGCGTCTTGCCGACGAAGGCGCCGCGATCGTCTTCTATTCGACCGACTATGACGAGCTGATCGGCTGCTGCGACCGCGTGCTCGTACTGTACGAAGGCAGGATCAAGAAGGAACTCGTCGGCTCGGCGATCACCGAGCAGAACCTGATTGCCAGTGCTCTCGACCTGCCCGTCGGACAGATTGTGCCTTCCACGGGAGTGGCGCTATGAGCGGGCTGCGTTACTGGTATGCGGAGAATCGCGGAGCGGTGTTCGCGTTCGGCCTGTTCGCGCTGATGTTCGCGATCTATCTCGTCAACTATCCGTCGGTGTTGTCGGCCAACGTATTTCAGACGGCAGCGAACAAAGCGGTACTACTCGCGCTCGTCTCGATGGGGCAGGCGCTCGTCGTGCTGACCGCCGGCATCGACCTGTCGATCGGCATGACGCTGGTGCTGACGAATTGCATCGGGTCGTGGATCGTCACGGGCGACTCGCTGCACAGCGCGCTCGGCATCGCCGGCGTGCTCGGGGCGGGTGCGCTGTGCGGCGCGCTGAACGGCGTGATCATCATTTTCGGCCGGCTGCAGCCGATCGTGACGACGATTGCGACGGGCGCCGTCTACTACGGATTGGCGCTGCTGCTGCGCCCTGTGCCCGGCGGATCGATCAACGAGGACCTCGCCGACACACTGACGGGCAAGGTCGCCGGCGTTCTGCCAGCGAGCTTGGTGATTCTGTTCGCCGTGATCGTGATCGTCTGGATTCCTTTCAAACGCTCGGCGATCGGGCGAGCGGCATACGCGACCGGGTCGTCCGAACCCGCGGCTTTCCTGTCCGGCATGCCGATCCGCCGCGCGAAGTTCGCGAGCTATACGCTGGCCGGCCTGCTCGCGGCAGTCGGCGGCCTGTTTCTGACGTTCTTCACGGACACCGGCGACGCGAGCCTCGGCAGCGCGAACTCATATACGCTGTTTTCGATCGCCGCGATAGTGATCGGCGGCGTGTCGCTGCTCGGCGGCAAGGGCAGCGCGATCGGCGCGATCTTCGGCGCATTCGCGTTCCGTTGCATCGGCGATCTGCTGTTCGTGTTCAACGTCGATGCGCTGTGGCAGCCGCTATTTCAGGGCATGATTCTTCTGCTTGCTGTCGCGATCGGCGCGTGCGGATTGTTCAGGGTGCGCAACCGTCTGGAGTGGTTTCAATGAGCCACGCTTCCGCGACCGGCCGGACCACGTTCGTGTCGAGGCTCACCCGCAGAATCGACAAACCGATCGTGATCGCATTCGCGTGCATCGTCGCGCTGCTGCTCGTCGGCGGGATGTTTTCGCGCAACTTCACGTCGCCGGAATACATCCTGCTGCAACTGAAGGTCGGCGCATTCCTCGGCATCATTGCGACCGGCCTGATGATGGTGATCCTGCTCGGCCACATCGACCTGTCGCTGCCGTGGACGATCACCGTCGGCGCGATGATGGCGTGCGCGGTCGCGGGGCACGGCGATCTCGGGCGCGTCCTCGCGATTCCGGTCGGGATCGGTTGCGGCGTGCTGATCGGCATCGTCAACGGCATCCTCGTCGCACTGCTGCGCATTCCGTCGATGATCGCGACGCTTGCGACCAATGCGGTCGCGCAGGGCATCATGATTGTCTATACGGGCGGATCGTCGCCGCAGGATTCCGCGCCGGAGGTGATGCGCTGGCTCGCGGCGGGCTGGCTCGTACCGGGCGTGCCGAATGCCGTCGCGCTGTGGGTGGTGATCGGGGGCGCCACGATGTTCCTGCTGTCGCGCACGACCTTTGGCCGCACGCTTTACGCGATCGGCAACACCGAGCGCGCGGCGTATCTTTCTGGCATCGATACGCGGCTCGTCACGGTGACCGCCTTCGCCGTGTGCAGCGGGTTCGCCGCGTTCGGCGGCGTGCTCCTCGCGGGCTATGCGTCGAAAGCCGCACAGTCGATGGGCGATGCTTACCTGTTGCCGGCGATCGCGGCGGTCGTGCTCGGCGGCACGTCGATTCTGGGTGGACGGGGTTCATACCTGGGCACGGTGGCCGGCGCGATCCTCATCACACTGCTGCAATCGATCCTCTCGGTCGCGCAGATGCCGGAGGCGGGGCGTCAGATCATCTACGGCGTGGTGATCGCGGCGATGCTCCTGCTGTATGGGCGAAGCAAGCGAGAGGCGTAGGTCGAGCCGCTGGCCCGCCAGTCGCGCGCAATCAACGAGTGCAACCGGGCCAGGAGCGGTCAGTTACCGGCGTTATTCGAATGACCGCAACTGGGTCGGCAATGGACATTTATTCCGCAACATTCGGACCGGGAGCTAATGTCTCATACCAAATCAAGAACGATAACGAAGCGAGTCGATGACGACACGTACAGCGACCGGAAGTTGGCGTCGGTCGGGATAATAGAGGAAGCTTCCCGCTAGCGTGACAGACCATCCCTCTAACACTTGCGTCAATGTGCCTGACTTCAGGTGGGGTTGCACCTGTTCTTTGAGAACATAGGCGAGGCCGTTTCCCGCCAGGGCGGCATGGATAAGGATATCGCTGTCATTGGAGATAAAGACCGGATCGACTGGCACCTGGACGGATCGGCCCTCTCGCTCAAAGTCCCAGAAATGGAGGGCCTTCGAACTTGGTCGTTGATATCCCAGACATGCATGGCCGGCCACATCGTCCGGAGTGAGCGGCGCGGCATTGTTCTTCAGGTACGAGGGCGATGCAACCACCGCGGTCCGGTAGTCAGCACCGATGCGAACCGCCACCATGTCCTTAGCCAATAGTTCGCCATTTCGGATGCCCATGTCGAAGCCAGCCGCGACGATGTTTGCCAAGGAATCATCTACCGACAATTCAACTACGACCTCAGGATAGTCGCGCCGAAGTTGTGTCAGCTTCGGCACGACGAACATAAGCGCTGCCGTGCGATGAACACTGATACGGACACGGCCTGCTGGCCGGCTTCGATTGTCCGCAAGCGTTGTCAAGCCTGCCCCGATCTCGATGAAAGCGGGCCGCAACCGGCTCAACAGCTTTTCTCCCGCAGCGGTCGGTGCGACGTTCCTTGTGGTTCTATTGAGCAGCTTGACGCCGAGGCGCGCCTCCAGCAAGCGAATGGAATGACTGAGAGCAGAAGCGGAAACACCGAGCCGCGCAGCTGCACGCGTGAAGCTGGATTCCTCGGCGATGGTTGCAAAAGTTAGCAGATCGGCAAGATCCTCGCGGTTCATTGTTGAGTCTCACTCATGATTTCATACAAAATTATGTCACTAATCAACAAAGCCGACAGGCACTAGACTGCTGGAACTGATGACAGTCCGACGCAATAAGGCGTCGTGCAGTGCGCAGGAGGATCGATGACAGCAAACATGATCGCAGTGGTGACGGGTGCGAGCAGAGGCGCCGGAAAGGGCATCGCGATCGCGCTTGGAGAAGCCGGGGCCACGGTCTATGTCACCGGGCGCAGTGCCACTGGGGGCGAAACGCCCTTCGGCGGTTCAGTAGATGAAACAGCAGAACTCGTGTCTCGCGCAGGCGGGACAGGAATAGGAGTTGTGCTCGATCACGCAGACGATCTGGCAGTGGCAGATTTCTTCGCCGACATCCGTCGTCAACACGGCCGTCTCGATATCCTCGTGAACAACGCTGCAAAGGTTGGTGCACCCGCTCAAGGCGGCTTCTGGCAGAAGCCGTTGGATACGGCCGATGTGATTACTGTCGGCCTGCGCTCGCACTACGTGGCTAGCTACTATGCTGCGCCGCTTCTGATTGCCAATGGCCGTGGGTTGATTGTCAACACCGGACACTACGGTGCCGTCAGCTACCATCAGAACCCGGCCTACGGCGCCCAAAAGGCAGGCGCGGACAAAATGGCGGCCGATATGGCGAAGGAGCTACGGCCATACAATGTCGCCGTGGTTTCCGTCTGGATGGGCGGTTTAGATACCGAACGTGCTCGCGCCTATCTCGCTACGCTCCTCGAAGACAAGCGCCCCAAGCAAAAGCGCGAGTCTCCACAATTTACAGGCCGCACTATCGCCGCGCTCTATGAATTTGAGTCCATGATGGCACTTTCAGGCAGGGCGCTGATCGGCGCGGAGATCGGCGCAACACTCGGCGTGACCGACATCGACGGTAGCCGGCCACTCTCTGATCGCTACGCGATGGGTGGCCCGCCTGAGTTACATCGTTCCCTTACCATTTAAGCCGTCCTGCCATATACAAATCTGAACACTAGCGAAGCGTGTCGGATGAAACCGTACGATGTCGGCTTTTGTCCGGGCAACGGCCATTCGTGATCGTAGCCTACAGGGCGGCTGTGGGTCGATCTGGGTCGGTCGTCATCCGACTCAGTGCGGCCACTTTCTCCGGGGCGGCCAGGAGGCCTTTCAGATGATTATCATTCGGAACCAGAAAGCGGGCCTTCGCGCTCTGTCTATGCCTGTGGTGTCGTCCGGGAGTACGGAATGCGGGATGACCGATTCAAGTCAATACTTAATCCGGTTCCCGATAGCGCTTCCCGCAGCAGTGAACGATGTTAAGCGAGCACGTACGACCGAATGGGATGATTCGATTCGCTGGTTGGATCCGGACGTCGTCAGCGCGGCAACCTGCCGGCGGTCGCATTGACGGCAAGCACTGTCTGACCATCACTGGCAAGGTCGCATTGGTAAATGATCGGCGTATAGGTGCCGACGTCGTTCTGGAACTCGGCCTTATCGCCAACGTATGTGATCGCGCCGCCCGGCTGATCGGTCCAGCGAAAGTAACTGAATTTCATCTCGTTGGGTGCCTCAGTCCATCTCACAGCGTGCGTCGCAAGTCGCTCGATCGGATCCTTGCAATAGGTGTCGGCCGCAACGATCGCTTTCTCTGCGAGACATTGGAGGTCGTCCTTGCAGCACGACTGGGCTTGATTCATCGGGTCGTGGCCATCTTTGGCGCCATAGGTCGAAACGCAACACCCGCTGATCAACGATCCGACTATAAGAATCCCGAAGCCACCCCTTATCTTTCTCGCGCCGGTCTGCTGCTTTACCCCGGGCGCGCCATACTTGACGCACTTCGTCGGCTTGCTGCGAGCCTCGCTCCCGAATTCCTTGCATTTGACCAACGCCATGAATTCCTCCGATCCACATCTCATCGGGCAGTTGTTCCAACAACGGATGAGATTTATCCCGAGAACTCTGAAATGCTCACCCCTTATTTCGTCACAACTCTCTTTGCGAATGGTTTGGCGGCCATGAGCAAATAACACACCTTTCCAGAGTAGAGGTAACGCGCCAGGCCGCAAGAAAATTATTGGTCCAGTGAACAATGGATGGTCCCGGATTCGTCCTGCGTGGTCATCACCCCGCGCAACGGGTGCACGTCGAGCCACCCTCGAGCGTACCTGTCGGCCAATGAGCCGACATGGATGACCGTTGTCATCCAGTAGTTGCCCTTGAGGGACGAAGGTTCGACCGGCGGCAGTGGGTCGGCTACGGTCCTCCGCGCGATGTACCGATCGGGATCCAGGTACGGGGTGTCGTCGGTAAGAGGTCGGCCATCAAGGGACATTCAACTAACGCTATCGAATGACCGGGGCTCGACGCGCAGACGACGTCGAATATAAGTTGGGATTTGATTGTAGCGCTACGTGGCGTGCGTCGGATACGCGGTGATGCCGGTTGCGCGAAACATGTGGTTGTCGATTTTCGTACTGGTCCCGGCTCGGCGCACGATGCTGCATCATGTCTACGCGAACCCACCTTGGGCGGTGCCCGACAAGTGATCGACCAAGAAAGTTGACTCCAAGCGCTCAATATGTTCGTTTTCCTCACAATGGAATGGTCGCGCCGTAGGGTGCAGAGGTGGAAAAGGGGACCACCGATGCATTCAACGCAGACGACCATGGCAGCTCCGGCCAAGAGTGGTCAATAGTTGCCGTGAGCCAAGATTGTCACCTTGTCGACTGTGTGTAGTCTTATTTAGGTGATGATGCCGCAGTTTCAACGGCGTAGATCGTGCCGGAAGCCCCGCTACCTTTGCCACTAGCGGTCACAGAAGCGTCAGCTTTTGCGCAGATTTTCGTGGGATCTCTGTATGTAATCCAAACGTTTCCATTGCTGCTTACGTTCTTATTTCGTATCTCTCCAGTGTTGACTAAAAAAACTCGCCTCCAGCGTCCATTGCTGATCAGCCTTCATCAAAACCTCATATTGCTCGATAAGGTCTCGATGAGATGGATGAGCCGGTCTTGCAGGGGCAAGTCCAGATTGCCGCTCCCGCGACATTGAACCAAGGTCCAATACCTGCCGGCGTGCGCCAGTCCTATTCTTTCCCTGACGTACTTTTGTTCGGAGATTGCCATGACAACGTCAACAGGCCTGTTGACGGCAATGTCAAGTCGGCTGGTTTGCCGCTCCGTTCGAGCTTGAGTCGGGTCGTACGAACTCGCAGAGCCGCAAAGCTTCCCGCCGCGATGACGTACAGATTGACGCGCCTGCGCGCCCGGAAGCGGGAAATCCAACTGGAGGGTGAAGAAATGAAACCGTTACCGCTTCTCGTCGTGACCATCGCTGTTTCAGCCTGTGCAAGCCAACCGATGCCGCCGAGCGCACAATCGCTTGGAGAAAGCCAGCAGCCCGTCCCCGCAGTCTCGCAATGCATCGCCCAGAAATGGGCAGACCAGTCTCAACAGACGGTCATATCGCAGGTGATTGTGGCGAACAACCAGGCGATGGACGTCTATGTCCCAGGACAGCAGCCTCCGAATGGCGCAGCCGCTCTCGTGCGGCCGTCGTGGACGGGTAACAGCAAAACGTCGGTCGGTTTCCGCGCAGGCAGCGGGACAGGCGGCAACACCGGCGGTGATGTTAGCGGCTGCCTCTAGGCAGCGGGTCAGTCTGCGTTCGGCATTGCGCACGTGCGCCGTTTCACTTTCCGGATGTCGCCAGATCTTCCTCCACAAAGCGCAGAATCGCCTCAGTCAGCGCCTCGCGGGGGTAAGCGTTCTGCGTGACGAACAGGGAGCCGATCATGGTGTGTGTTCGAGCAACAGGCACGGCCAATGCCCAGTGATCGGCATTAACATAGCCCAGGAGAGCGCTTCCGGGCACGACCTGATCATAGAAGATCACCTGGCTGTCGTTGCGGGCATCGACCCGCGAGAGTTTGTCGTAGCTCGATTTTAGTATCGACGATATGCGTTCCGGCTGAGGGAACGTCACGAGCGAGTAGTAGCGTAGCTCGTTCGGAAGTGGGTTCTGTGCCATCCACGCCTTGCGTGTTGCGGGGCGCAGGCTTTGCACGGCGCCGCCGTCTCCCGAGGTGCAAGTCGCGCCCGGAAAGTGCCGCAGCATGTCAGCCTGATATTGCTCGGCATCGTTGGCGAGCGGCGAGCCTCCAACCGCTCCCGCTGCGCTGACGACAGCCGCCACGCGGCTACGGATCTCCGGATACGCGACGACAGCCTCCAAGATGTCCGCGACACCCTTGGAGTAACCGACCAACACGAGCTGCGCTGCTCCAGCGGACAGTTGCATTGCCATGATGGCGTCGCGGATCTGATGTGCATTGTGGGTGGAACTCGACAGCCCGTCGACGTCGAGCATGACCCCGTCGTAGCCAAATTGTTGTAGCTGCTTAGTGACGGTTCCGGGCGAATTCAGCCACGGCTTGAAGCAGTCGTACCCGATGCCAGGGACCACTGCCGCGATGAGGTGGCGCCTCGATTGACCGAGATCGACGCTCGCGCCGGAGCCGGCAGGTTCAGTGCCGACGCGCGTCAGTGCGTCTTCGCAAGCACGGTAGTCAGGAAGCGCCGGGCCGTGCGCTTCAAGCACCGCACAGTAGATTTCGCGAAACCGCGCCCGCTTGTCCTGCACGCCCGCTGCGGATGCGGGAACGAGCGCGAGCGGCGGCGTGTCCGTCGTGTAGGGAACGAGCGGCTTCGTTGCGCACGCTACGAGCGCAAGGCAGGTCGTAAGGAGCGCGCAACTGATACCACCATTCTTCCACGCGCGCCGAACTGGAATCGGTCGCATCGAAACGCCATTTGGCGCTCCCGTGATGGGGTTACTTGCCGGCATTGCCGTTCTCCTTGCGTGCGGCGGACTCACGCTGCTCGAGGTAAGGCACCCAGTCAAGAATTTGCACGTTCGTAAAACTGAGCGGGCGTGTCGCGAAGAACATCACGGCACGCAGTCCGTCAGTGTAATAAGGCGCTCCATTCAGCGTTGTCCGCGGGTGTACCTGCGATGATGGACCCACGCCGTGCACGAAGCCGAGTTTATCCAAACCGCCTGAATACATCAGGTCCTGGATCAGAAAGTTCCGCGCCTCGTCGACGTCCCCATGCAGCGCGTCGCCTGCCGTATGATGGTGCGCGAAGCGACCGCCGACCGGCCGACCGACCTGCCCCAGATACACTGCGTCACCGTTGAAGCGAATGGGCGCGAGCCATGCGCGCAATGAAGTGGAGGGCGCGCCCGCTTGCGCTTCCTTGCGCAGGACGACATCGGGTCTGCGTCCAAATACCCACTGCGCGAGGTCGTTTTCACGCATGTCGCGACGATAGCTACGCCGCACCATTGCAGCACCAATGTCCCCAAGCGTACCGACGACAATCACGTTCAACGGATCGGCTTCCGTTGTCCCGTGCTGATCAGTGGCACAACACGGCATCCGTTCGAGCGCTGCGCGCAACGACGCAAGGTCGTGGTAGTCCGTGAATACAGTCTCGGGATACTGGAACGGGGTCAGCGCGAAACGCGGGTCCGCGGCATCGCCCGGTACAGGCAGAAACAGGGAGAAGGGGATCAGCGTTTTGCTTCCGAACAGATCGACATTGACGAGTTTGATCTGCCGGTCGGGATTGGTGAAAAGAAACCCCGCGCGCGTTTCCCCGGGAGGAATGGGATTCCTGAATCCAAGCTTGTTCAGGTGACTGTCGATGCTTGCATTCGTCGCACCTCCGAGAAGCGTGTGCATGGACCACGCGACTTCGAGTGGCGAGAAGTAGTCCGGATCGGTGCCGGAATGCAGCAGCCATAACACCTGCGAAGTCCGATTCTCGACTTCGATCCACAGCGGCTGGATGTTGGTCTTGTTGATGTCGGCGCCGAACATGCGCTGGCTGTCGTCCGGCCCCAGCACGGCCACGCTTACCCGTGCGTCCTGCTTCGTCGCGCTCACCGCACGCTCACGAAGCGGCGCGTCGTCGATGCTGGTTGGGGCTGTCCACGTGGCACAGCCCGCGAAAATGAGCGAGAGGACGACGCCGCCAGCCGCATTCTTCAATGCACGTTGCAGCGACGACGATTCGCTCATCGCTTTGCTCCCGAGGGCAGGGCGTTGAGCTTTGCCGCCGCCTCCCAAGGGAGAAATTCGATCCCTGAGAGCGAGGTGGGTTGCCGGTCGAATACGAGTACCTGCCGATAGCCGTCGGTGTAGTAGGGGTCAGTGGTGAGATTCTCGCTCGGTGCGCCTGGCGGGGCGGCACCGACTCCCTTTACGAATCCGATCTTCTGGAGGTTTTGGGAATAGGCCATGTCCTCGGTAAGTGATGTGCGCGCCTCATCTACGTCCGGGTCGATCTTGTGCGTCGTCAGCGTCGGTGAGTGAAACGTAAGGCGAACGCCGATATCCCGGCTGATCTGGCCCACCCACACGGGCTTGCCCCGATAGCGCATCGGGCTGAGCCAGAGGCGTAAGTGATTGCGCTGGTGAATCGTGTCGCGCGCTTTCTGCAGAGCGAGGTCCTGCGCCCGGCCAAACAGATAAAGATCGCTGACAGGTGCGTTGACGTAACGCTCGCCGGAAAGCGCGGAGGTAATCATCTTCATGATTGCGCCGGACCATTTTTGTTCGGTTGGACTCCAGCCTCGTCGGACCAGTGCGGGAAACGCGTCGTCGAGGCCTCCCACTATGACGAGATTGAGCGGATCGCCGTTCTTCGAACCGCCCTCATTGGTCGCGCAACAGGGAAGCGCTTCGAGTGCGACGCGGAAAGCCTCATCGTCCGTGTAGTCGACAATCCTTTCAGGCGGATAGACCTCACGCCGAAAGACTGCGCTGACATGGTAATCGGCGTAGAAGCCGGGCACCACTATGAGGAACGAGAATGTCTTTGCCTGCGCGCTCGCAACGAGGTCCAATTGGACGAGCTTCGCGCCCTCGCTAAGGTTGGTCAGCACATACCCCGATACGGTCTGCCCTGGCAGCACAGGGTTGCGGAAGGCGAGCCCACGGAAGCGCCTGTCGATTTCGTCTTTCCCGCCGGGCGGATTGTTGCCGTCAAACGCCTCGGCCGCTTCGGAAGCCGGAAAGAAATTTGGGTCGAGGCCAGGCGACATCAGGAAATAGCTGACCGTTTCGTCGTTCTGTACCTCGATCCATACCGGTTGAATCCCCTTTTTCGCGAGCGGCACGCCGTAAACCGCCGCGCTTTCTTCAGCAGAAAGCACTGAAGCGGAAACCCGGAGCCCTCCTTCGGTGCGAGTCACGGCGCGGCTCTTATAGGTTAGTCCGCCGGCATCCGGTAGCGTAATGACGCAACTGCACAACACGACGGCGATGACAACCGCAGCCAGCAGTCGATTCACAATGCGGTCCATTGCGTCACCCCTTTGCCGCGAGCCCGGGCCGCGCTCCTGTTAGTAGGCTAGTCTGAGCTGATCGTTACAGCAATTTCAGGCTGCTTCCATGTAACTGTCTCCGATATGCGTGTGGAATTATAGTGTGCGGGTTACAGTGCGCCATCGTTAAAAATCGACAAGCGCGGCGCTTCGCGCATGAACGACGTCCTGCCCGGCGTGACACACCGTGAAGTTCTTCCTACCGATGTCCCCGTACCACGTGAGCCATGAGATCGAGGGTCTGTGCGTTACCAGTTTGTACGGGCCGGTATTGAGGACAGTTCCGCTTCAACATGCCGGGAGTTCGAGCCGACCGCTCAAACCATTCATCGCTGGGTCTTACGGGCCGCTCGCGATGCAGGCATGCATCACGGCGGCCTGACGACGACGGAGCGCGAAAAACTCACGCGTGTGCGCCGCGAGAACCGTCGTCTCGAGCTTGAGCGCGAGACGCAAAAGCCCCGGAGGGTTTTGCCGCTACCGTAACAGCCGGCCCACGCAGACATGATGTGATCTTCGTAGAAAACATCTGTCTGCTCACCCAGTGGGGACTGGCGGGAACTGAATTCAAGAACACGCCGCTCAGAATGCTGCTCGTTGTATCAGCTGGTCCTAAGAATGCAGTCGCGCGTGAGACTCTGGACTGGTCACGGACGCACTTCATATAGCGTAGTTGCGTCGTCGCTCTCAGGGCTTGTATCCGAACCATCGAAGGATGTAGCGGACACTCGTCGGTCTAAGGCAACGCTGAACAAGGCACTGAATTCGCGACGTTCCGACGATTGGTAGTTCGCAAATCGTGCTTGTGCCACTATTTTTTGGCCCTTGCGGGCCTCACGCGCGGGCGCATAGCCCGCTTTTCGCCCGTTATGGGCATACCTCGACCATTAATCGCTTGCGCGACAGGTAAACGTTCGCGAGCGCCGCAAGGGCACGGTTCGCATTCTTGAACGTGCCGCTCTTGAGCTTCCTGCCCCGCTCGCTGGGCGCGTGTGTAAGCGCCTTTACGGCGTTCCGCTCGCCATTGAGGTGGCGGCCGCCCGCGCGGCGATTCTTGGAATAGAAGTCCTCGCCGAAAAAGTCGACGAGTCTATTCGGATATTGGGAGGTGGGCATAGGACGGCCCTGCCACATCATCAAACACTCGAGGCTTCATTTGACTGGAGCTTTAACCTTCTTTCGGAAACCGAACGAAAAGTGCTCAGCCGGCTTGGTGTCGTTCGAGGTGCCTTTACCCTCAAGGATGCTCAAGCTGTCGCTGCATCGGAGGACCTCTCAGTTCACGACGTAACGGAGGCCATCTGCGCGTTGATCGCGAAGTCTCTCGTCGCCGCACATCTCGAACAAGGGCATGTCGAGTACAGTCTGTTGGAGACCACCCGATGCTACGCATTGCAACGCCTCGAGGCCAATGGAGAACGAAACGCGACGGAGTGGAGGCGAGCCCGGTACCTGTTCAAAGTGTTTTGCGCTATTCATGGCAACTGGACTAACGAGGCCCGTTCGCGAGTCCATGGAGAAAATTTGTCTCCTTCTCGACAACGTTTGCTCAGCCCTGGATTGGGCATTCTCCCCCTCAGGCAACACGCAAGCCGGTCGTGAGCTTGCAGCACTTTTTGGCGCGAGCCTCTTTGTAGCTGCCTCACCAATGCCGCTCTCCGTGGCAAAGGCGGAGAAGCCGCAGGCCACCAACCATGACCGAACTGCGGTGGACTTCGAGAGCGGTCGTTGCCATGCCGGCGATTCGAATGACGGCAACGGGTCGAGATGGAAGGACACCGCCCGTTTTTTTCACAAACCGCGTCAGTAGTTTTTCAGTTGGCTGGCACAGTTCGCATTTGTCTGCGCACCCGACAGGCCCATGAGCCAGCCACAACTGCACCAGAACATCAGCATGGTCGATTCCCACATGAAATCATCGGTGAGGTTCTTCGTGATCATGCCGATGATGAGAGCCAGACCTGCACGATAGAGGAGTGGGTGTGTCTTGCGCGCCACGTAAAAACGGTAAGCGAGTGACGCAAAAACAATGATTTCGAGCGCTAGGCCGACAACCCCGACCTGCAGCAGCGTATTCAGAAACAGGTTGTGCGCGTGAGTCCGCACGTTCTCATCCAGTTCGACGAGGGTGGAGGGGATCAGGCTCCCGTAGGCAATTGACGGCAGCGGTTTGCCGAAGCCGATACCTATCCAGGGGTGTTTCAGCACCTGACTGCTATAGAAGCTCCAGATTTGCGGCCGGGTGTCGGCGGTGATGACACGGTCCGCTGCGCGTAGCGCCGGAAACCTGGACATTAGTCCAACGTGATGGTGCGGATCGGCGTCGGCCAGGCGCGCCGCGGGGTCTTCAGTATGCAGCGATGCCAGCGTCATACCGATATAGGGCTTGGCCATCGTCGCGGGCGTAGTCACCGTCTCCGATCGCGTCGCGTTGCTTGCAACCGTGGCGAGACGTAGCTTGTTACTAAAGCCCGCAGCGATCAAGATGGAAACAAAAAGTGCACTGAGTATGCACGCTGCACGCTTGCGGTCATTCGGCGTATGCGGCCATTGCAATATCACCACGACCGCGGCAAGCGCGACCCAGAAGAAGCGGTTCAGTGTGGCACCACCGATGATGACGCAGAAAAGGATGCCAATAAGTCCGCGGATCCGTGTATCGGCATTTGCGGCCATGACGCCGAGTGTGGGTATCGCCATCAGCGCCAAGGTGCTGGTGTGTCCAACGCGGGGATAAAAGTGCAGCAGACCAGGTTTCGGAAGCGCCGGATCGAGCAAGTGGAAGTACGCGACGCTGATGCCCGCAAGAATCAGGCACGCAGCCCATAGGGCCGTCTGCAGGCGCCGCACGTGGCGTGGTTGCTGTGCGGTCAGCCAGAACACGTAGAAACCTGTGAGCGGATAGCCGACTTCGTCGAACCACGCGTGTGCGCTAATGGCGGGGTCGGCTGACCAGCTTGCTGACATTAGTGTCCAGATTGCCCAGAGGCCGAGCGGCAGCAGGAGGGGGCGCGTATGCGAGTCCTTGAGCAACGATCTGCCGGCACACCATGCGCCAAGCACGACCAGCATCCCGAGATCTACATATTTGATGGCCATCACGTGGTCGAACATCGCCACGAAAATCAGTATGGCGCAACCCACGGACAGCGTTTCCCCGATCCGAGACTGAAATCTCAGGTCATTCATCTCATTTTCTATTCAAGATTGGTAAGAAATTAGAGTCGGGCGGATTGTACGCCAAACGTCCTCGGCCGGTCTGCGACCGGTGCACGAGATTGCGCGCTAGTCAAGGGCCAGATGCGAAAGGGCAACGAAGGGAATTAATGCCGGCACTAGCGATGGCGCCGCACTGGTGGCGGGGACGGAGGGCGCCTAACGCCGGGCAGAGATTTCCGCTTCTATTCGACATCAGCGGACTTCGCGGAGAACTTTGTCAAATACGAGATTGGTGGTGGGGCGGCGGCGCCCGTGGACTCACGGATGACCGTTGGTCCTCAGAAGCTACTGTTCCCTTGTGAAGCATTCGATGGCAGAAGTGGGTCGCCTACGGAAGTTCGTCGTGGGACCCGGTCCAGTCACGTTCCGCCACCGGGAAGAACTGGCTTAGCGAATGTTGGCGCGCAGACTACGTTGAGACCGTCGATATGCGCGCCTATCGGCTTTCCGAAAATGCCAGCAACGATCCTTCGGAGGGGCGTCAGTCAGCCCCATTGATAGTGATCGGACTCTCTGGAACACCTTCAATGCCTCGCGCTGGTTCCGACGGGACGCTAACTCGTGGATATAGGCGGTGGCGTTCGCAGTCTTCGCTCAGAAGCGGAAAGGTGGCTCGCCTGGTGAAAGAAATACACCTACGCATGCCCTCTTTCATGCCAATCATCTATCTCGGTTCGAGCCCGATGCTCAAGCGCACTGAGTGCCATCAGTGGGTCGATTTTGGCCCTTGGAATGACCATTTCGATTGCCGGGGGCGTGCCTTTGGCCTTATCCCCGTCGGTACGTTCAATCACGGCATGGCATACCCACTGAACGCCAAGCTCATCCGCCGCAGCATCGGCGGTCACGCGAAAACCACGATGTTCAAAAGCCACAAACCCTCCAGACACAGAACGAACCGCAGGTTCCTCGACAACCTACACGGCGAGGACTGCGGGAAGCCTAGCATGGGGGCTCAACCCTCTGCATTGAAGTGCCGAATTCCATTACACACGGCTGACTCTTGTGCAAAAGTGCGCACCTCGCTGAAAGGGAGCGCAGCAGGCGCAAAGCAGAACCACAACTGATCGAAACCATGGAAAATTAAATGAAGATCCGACTCGACAAATGGCTGAAAGGCGAGTTTGACCCGCCGCCAGCAATTTGCACGACGCAGGGGCGTGGCACGATCCCTTGCTGGGTTCAGCGGTAGCGTCCGCCCCGGTAACCGGCCAACCGCTTGTCGAGAACGAACGCTCCTTCCTACGGCGATAGCTGACGTCGGAGCGGGCTCGGTTCTGCGTCAGCTATGTGGCGGATTGCCGCTAACGGCGGTGTCGAGCAGCCGGACGGCAGCTTCCTCGATCAGTGCCCGCACACTCTCGACCCCACTCAGCATCTGTTTCATCGATCGTATCGGTCGTTTCAGATATCGAGTCCGCTTATCGCGACACAGCCGTCCAGGTTAACTACCCTGATAGATATCGCACGACAGGCCCACCACGCACAGTTGACCGTCTCGGGTTTTGCCGTAACCATTTCGTCCGCCCGGTTGGGCTCCATCGTTCCACGTACCGTCGCCGTCCATCGGCATCGCCCGCTGCGATGAATTTATTGGCTGCTGACTGGATAAGTGGCTAGCGACGTCTGACGGTTGCATTTCTTGAGAGTCGGCAGCGCCGGCCGCGGTGAGCAGGAATAGCACGATGATTACAGCCGAGGGTTGCACTTTCATTTCTTCACCTTTTCGTCATCAACGGGTCGCGTTTAGCGAGACCGAACTTGCGGCCGGGGAAAGAATTCCCACAAACGCGCGGCCGAGACGTCGTTTTATGTGAGTGGTGCCGCGAAGGCTTAACTGACGCGAAGCTGCCGCGGATATTGCATCGGAACGGTAGTTAGTCCGGATGGCAGCTTTTCACTCTGCGTGAGGGCAGCAAGACAGCAAGACAACGAGCATCTGTCTTTATGCCGGCGATGACCAGCGGCATATCGATACGGAGAAAAAGCATCGCGGTCAGTGGCAATGTCTCGCGGTCTTATCCCCTCTCGGGGCCTTGCACAATAGCGATCGACCGCCCGGTGACGTTACTGGCTATCTGGCAGTAGTCGGCCCAACAGGTGACGTTCGCAACGATAGATCGGATGACAGCAATCGATTTTATAAGAGACACTCACCCAACGAGCGGCGTTTGCAAACTCAAAGAGGAGACCGCCTCAGGACGAGCAATGGCGTGGCTATATTCTCCCGATGTACTTGCAGTGTGTCCAGGGTCATCAAGAATCTGCCCAGCAAATTTTCACTGCTTTCTGTTCCAAAGCCGTCACTCTTCTCACGCGCGATGCAGTGAATCTTCCAGGAACTTTATGGTTTCCCGGACGAGCTCGTTGGTGTTGAACGCGGTCGTGTTCAGATCGCCCTTCCTGAGGATTGCCTGAACTCTTTCGATTACCGCTGCCACGCGCTGGCCGGCAGCAACGATCTGGTTAAACGCTGTCTTCGCCTCATCGAGATCGGGCGTCGCGCCATCAAGCCAGCGCAAGCCCGCAGCGGCATTGGCCATCATCGCCGTCAACGGCTGCGTGACTTCGTGAGCAATCGCATTACTAAGCACGGTTTCATCTCCCGGGCAGACCTCGTCACCAAAATACTCGGCGACGGCCTGTGGAATCTCGACCGCCCGAGGGTCAAAGCAGTGGATCACAACTGTCTTCATCGGGATGGACTGGTTCGCGCCCTTGAAGGTATTCATATCGAACCCGGGTTGTTTCCTGTACTCGTAATCGCTGAACTTGCCCATCTTATTGCTCCGTTGGCGTTTAACCACGGTATAGAACATCGCCCTTGCAAGCTACTTTCGAATCCATAACTTGTCGAAAGCATCCGCTAAAAAGACCACTTTCGAAAAGGCTCGAACGGCCGAATTCGCCGAGCACTCTCCGAACTGGCGGGTCAAATGGCCGTTGAACCTCGGAAGCAGCCGTCCGTGGCCGAGGCGACGTTCGTCCGTCAAGGGTCGCGTGCTGCCGCTCGTGGCACGCACGGGTCGATCGCATGACGAGGGGCAAGGTACGGCCCATCTCCAGCCGTTCGCCTGATACCGTGCGCGTTCCTCGGAAACCCAAGAGGAATCAGTTGCGCACACGGAATCGCGTTGTTCATCCTGATCGGCACGCCAACCGACCACGGACCGATGACACCGGAGGTACGACGTAGTCGTGCGGGAAATGCCCCGAGATATACTTCCTGCATGGAACTCGACCCCCGCGACCTCGATAAAATCAGTGCCGTCACGTTGCAGCACTACGATGCGCACGCGGAAGATTTCCGCGACGGCACGTACGACCACGACGTCACGCAGAACATCGCGGCGCTGCTGCACCATATCGAAGTCGAGCCCCCTCTTACGATCCTGGATTTCGGCTGCGGGCCGGGGCGAGATCTCAAGGCCTTCACTACACTCGGCCATTGCGCGATCGGCCTCGATGGCGCCGAGCGCTTCGTTGCAATGGCGCGTGACACGACTGGCTGCGACGTCTGGCAGCAGGATTTCCTGCACCTCGATTTGCCGACTGCGCACTTTGACGGCATTTTCGCCAACGCCGCACTGTTCCATGTCCCGAGTCAGGTGTTGCCGCGCGTGTTGCGGCAATTGCACGCGACACTGAAGCTCGGCGGCGTGCTGTTCAGCTCCAACCCGCGCGGCACGAATCAGGAAGGCTGGAGCAACGGCCGCTACGGCGTCTTCCATGATCTCGACGCATGGCGTCGATATGTGGCGGGCGCGGGATTCGTCGAAATTGAGCACTATTACCGGCCCGCCGGCTTGCCGCGTGAGCGGCAGCCGTGGCTAGCCAGCGTGTGGCTCAAGCCGGTCGCCTGAAACGCCAGGTGCTGTCAAGTATGCCCGTGTTGGGCTTGGCAGATGCTTGCGTTCAAGCCGCTTTGATGCAGCGCAAAGCAGCCGATTTGCAGCACTGTCCATCGCACAGAGAAACGGCCAGTCAGGGACATTCAACCTGACCTTCTCGCGGACGTTCGAACATCCGCTGCGCCCCCAACAACGGTCTTACGCTCGCGATCATGTGATCGACGCTCCGCCAACCTTGGGCAGCCATGATCATCTTGGTGGCGTGGGTGTCCGCCAGCATCAGGGGCGCCGGCGCCCTCCGTATCGCGATAGGTCGGGGAAGTGACCCAATCGTCACGCCGAAGGCGCGGGAATCAAAGGACCGGAAACCTGCGCCCAAGGTCGGGCTCAGCGCCACTCATAGCAAGCGCCTGAGCGAGCGCGAGTCCATCCGGGACTCGACTAACGGAAGCCGTAGACCAGGACCTTTTTCCCTTCAAAACTTTCTTGCACACCTTGCTCGCAATCCGGTGGACACCTTACGTTGCCGTCCCCGCTCACGCCTGACACCGTGACGGCCCTGTAGACAACGGATTCGACGAGCGTCCCGTCGGCAGCGACGACGATGTTCAAATCAGTTTCGACGCCGGCTGGCACGGCTCCGCCGGCGGTATAGACGATTTTCATGGTGCCGGTGCAATCGGAGTTCACCGTGTAGGTGCCCATCTGGTTCGGATTGAAGGTCGTCTGCCCCCCTTTCGGCAACCCGCCAATCATGCCGAAGTCGGTGCGTTGAAAAGTGCCCCTGCCGTCGAACGTCACCAGGGCGACGTCATCGAGGATCGACGGGGCGGCGTACGGATGCAACGTACCATCGGCAGCTTTCAATCCAAGTATCTCTCCGTGACCGATAAACTCAAACGGTCCCTTTAGCGTTGCGTTCGAGCAAAGGCCGCCGTGGTCGCCGTGGTCGCCGCGGTCGCCGGCCTGCGCGGCGGCACTGAGCGAGAGGAGTGCAGCGGCGATTGCGGACAAAATGCTTAAATGCTTGCTTATCATGTTCATCTCCTTGTCATCGACCGCGGCCGCTTCGCTGGCGTGCGCGTGATGTCGAGGCGCGTGCACAGGCACAAAGCGTCGGGCAGAGGCTTTCCAGCGGCGGCGCACCGCGCCGCTCACGTTAACCTGATTCATGGTGGTCAGAAGCGCGAGCCTGTGCCATCGACAGAACATGAAGAAATCGTTAACCGTGCATCGACGGTATGTGGCAAAAGTGACGCGGAACGGGCAGGGCGGCGCACATCGCCCTGGTGGCCTGCGTCAGCCTGCCCGGCCCGCGCGGGAGGCGCGGTGGAAACGATGGAAGGCGCTTCGCCACGTACAACTTCAACTATGTGTTGGCCCTTGACCCGCTGCGCCGCCACGGGTAATTCTAGGTGGCCTCTACCCGCCCGTAAGTGCATGGCGCCGCCCCCACCGTCACGGTTATCTGAACGTGGAGAAGCGCAGCCCCCCCTGTGAAGCGTACCCGGCGCCGGTTGGACCCATCGCCGAGAGCTTGCCGGCGTTTCGCCACACGAGGATGACCGTTTGACCTCGAGACCCGCCCTTCCCGATACGATGCTTCTATGGACCGCTTCGGGTCGAACAGAGCCCTTGCCTGGAATTTTCCGAAGTTCTTTTCGCCTCCGGCGCGAGCATTGGGTGTCGTACTGATTGATCCCTTGCCCAATGTCGATGAGATTTGCGGGCCGCAATGGCGGCGTGGATAGTCGCGAGCGCAGCGTCTTTCGCGGCGCGGTGCGGCTATACATGCCAGGCTTTAAGAACCATGATGATCGTGGTGCCAACCACCTTTGTCTTGCCGAACGGGTGACCTCGGTATCGAACGCAGGTTGACCCTTCGAGGACGTGCTGGCTGCGCGCCTTCGGCGCATTTCGGTGGAGATAAGCGGGGGTGAGCGGGCTGGCCGGACGATGGAGAAACCGATTGTCCGCCAGACACCGATGATGGAGCGGCTACGTGTCAAAGTCGCTCAGATTTTCGCGCGATGCCATTGATCCGGCGTCGCTAGCCCAACGTTATTAGCTGGAACGGCACTCGGGGCTGGAGACCGAGTAACTAGGCATCACCCGCATCAAATCACGCAAATGTTCACCGAGCTCGGTGCGGGAGTACGTCCCGTAGTCGAACTTCGTGCAATAGACAATCTCCCCGTATTTGAGCGGCTTGACCTTTTGAACAATGATCAAGCCGGGTGTGGCAGTGCGGTCGGTTCCGCTGCCGCCAGACACGAAAATGTCGAGCGTATAGTCCTTCCCGAGCGATGCGGTTTCGTTCGAGCCCGAGATACCGTCGGCAATGAGAGCTTTTACTTCGTCGTCGCCGTACCCATTGGCACGGTTGGTCAGATTCCAGGTGAAATGTCCTGCGTTCGCTGTGGCGGCGGCGCTCAAAAGAAGCAGGGCAACAGCAGATTTCGCAGACAGACGCATGATTCTTCCTCTCAGTTCTAGTATTTCGTGACGTGGTTCAAGGCCGGCGCGCGCCACGATGCGCGCGATCCTTCCAGAACGACAGTGAATCGCCGTCCCGATCTTTTTATCGGCGAAAGCAACGAAAGCTTAAGTCCAGTTTTCGAGGCGACTCGAGCCTTTATCACATGCCCGCCGGCGCCGATGAGGAGGCTCTCGTGATGCTCAGCGACATCCTGCCGACGGGCTTTGAATGAACAATGGATGAATACGACCGCCAGTTTGTGGATTCGATACAGGCGGCGAAGCAGCATCAGGAAATGGTGTTTGCGGAGACCTTGAAGAAGGGCACCTATGGTGAGAAGGCCGTGGTGCAGGCAGCGAAGACCGCATCTAACAACGCGGAGAACGATGGGCTACACCCTGAGTTGGACGTGCCTAATCGTAACTGGCGATGCACGGTGAAGCAGGGACTAGGGGCCGCGTGCGTGACCAGGGAAGACGTCGCTGCTACCCTCATGCTACAGGCGGTAGTTCTCAACAACCAGCAAAGGATCAAGCGCCTTCTATGGGTGGCGATAGCCTTACTCGCATACATTGCCTACAAGCTGAGTTGAGGTGATTACCATTGCTATAGCAGATCTGTAGCGCCCCCGCTTAGACCATCAGCCGACTACTATGCAGTCCTGGCTTGCTTGCGTTCCTCCGACGACAATCGGCCATCAAGGGACGCTCGACAAAGGGGGCGCGAGCGGCCGAAGACCAACTTAGAGCGGTGGTTTTCATCGGGGTAACTAGCTATGGGTGTGTGGAGAGTGGACTCGATGTAGCGCGAGGTGGACCTGAGCCCGTCGACGGAGGCACACGCAAGGCCCAGCTCGGCCGTCCACGATACCGGAGACTCGTTGAGGTCGTCACAACGCCAGATTATTCAACTCGTGTGCTCTTCCTTGGTATCGGTTTGTGGTGTTGGATTTGCAATGGAAAGGATGAATGGTCGTGCTGCGGGATTCGGCTGCGCTTGGCATTCAGTCACCACGATCTTTGCGGTCAATTCTTCGCGCTTGGGCAACTTACGATAGACCAGATTGCCGCCGCGCGCGCTGATAACCGACTCCGGCACGACGCCAAGGCCGACACCTGCTTCGACTAACGTTAGTAACGTCGGCAATACGCTATCCTGCAGAAACGAAGGGAATACGCGGGCAATCGAGAAGGCCGAGTGAATGAGATTCCGGAAGTAGGGCGAGGCATCGGCTCGGTATCCGACGAGTGGATAGCTACCAAGCTCTGCCGGATCGACACTGGATTTTGTCGTCAACGGGTGATCAGATCGCATCGCCACATACATCGGCTCACGATAGATCACTTCGACACGCATGTCTGCGTCCACTGCGGTGGGCCGCATAAGCGCAACGTCGATTGTTCTCAGTCTCAGCGCACTCTGCATCTCGATGGAGTTCAGTTCATGCAGGTCCAGTTCAATTCCTGGGTTCGCCAGCCGGTACTGATGTAGTGCTTCCGCGAGCGGAGAGCACGCTGCCGTAGGTGTCAGCCCGACCGATAGCCTACCCGTTTCTCCGCGCGCAGCTTGCCTGACACGGCGGACCATGCGCTCCATGTCCCTCAGAAGCTCCCGCGCGTGCTCGAGCATCACGACGCCTGCCGGTGTCAGTTGGACCGAACGCGTGGTGCGGGTGAACAACTCCGCATCGACCGTTTCTTCGAGCCGTCTGATCTGGTGGCTCAGCGCCGGCTGGCTCATGAAAAGGCGCTCTGCCGCCCGCGCAAAATGCAATTCCTCGGCCACCACGCAGAATGTCGCGACCAGTTTCGCGTCGACGCTGGCCGCCATTAATTCAGATTTCGATAAATGTCTATTCATTATGAATTGGACTATGAATAATCCGTTATATCCGCTTCGGGACAGCATCACAAGAGGTGGTGCGAGATAACCCAGGAACTGAAAGATGGAAGGTGAAATCCGACAACTAGGCGTGCGCGAGATCGCCGGACAGGTTCGACGAAAAGAGAGACCGAAAGACTACTTTGTTCACCGATCGTTGGCGTCAATCGAAGCGCTGGATTCGCAAATACGTGCGTGGGCTTGCATCGCACCACGTGCGAACACAATTGAAGCAGCAAGTGCAGTAGATACAGCAACACCGCTCGCCGGCGTGCCTATCGGCGTCAAGGACGTGCTACATGTTGCCGGCATGCCAACCGCGTACGGCGCACAGCTTTTCGCGCGTCGCGCCGAGGAGTTTGATGCTGCATGCGTGGGCATGTTGCGTGCCGCAGGAGCAGTGCCGATCGGTAAGACCGTCACGGCCGAATTTGCCTATAAACACCCGGGGCCGACGCGTAATCCCCACGACCTCCGGCGCACGCCGGGTGGCTCGTCTAGCGGCTCGGTTGCAGCGGTTGCTGTCGGCATGGTACCCGTGACTATCGGCACGCAGACAGGCGGTTCCATCATCCGGCCCGCGGCGTTCTGCGGCGTGGCGGGTTTCAAACCTTCGTTCGGTGCTGTACCGCGAGACGGCATGAAGGTGTCGTGCGAATCGCTGGATGTGATCGGATGGTACGGAACGTCGGTCAGCGATATTGGTGCCATTGCTGACGTGCTGCTGTCCGACGAGCGCGTGTTGCAATCGCCGGCGAGACGTCCGCGAGTCGCGGTGATATGCGGCACCTCGCTGCATGCTCTGGATGCAGACGCGAGAGAGATACTCGTGATGGCCGAACGTGCGCTGATAGATCACGGCGCAACCTGTACGCAGATTGCCTTTCCATGGGAATTCACGCTGCTGGTGGAAGCACATCGAACCATCATGCAGTACGAGTTCGCACGCAGCCTGGCGTCAGTCGCGAGGGTAGTACGCAGCGGGCTCAGTGAGGTGTTACTGGCTTGTGTTCGGCAGGGCCTTGCGATCTCACGCAGCCAATATCGTCGGATGAAGGACGTTCAGTCCTCGCTAAGAGATACATGGAACATCCACCTCGGCGTCGCCGATCTGATTCTCACTCCTAGCGTGCCGGGTGAAGCGCCGCTGGGACTTGCGGCTACGGGGTCCTCTGCATTCAACGTGGTCTGGTCGGTGCTCGGCTGGCCATGTCTGCATATTCCCTTTGGGCGGTCCCGTCATGGTTTGCCACTCGGTATCCAGTTGTAGGCAAGTGGAACGGAGATGCTGAACTACTTGGCTGGGGCAGTTGGGTCGAAAGCCTCCGTCGAGATCAAGGCGCAACGATAAGGAGCGAATCGCGCATGGCTTCAAGCGTAATCCGATGAATTTTTAAAGCAAAAGTCGGCTCGACGCGTCGCCGTCTTCGCGAGACTGCAATTACAAAACCAAATCCGGGTGACGATCACCCTATAAGCGGCGCCCTGTCAAAGCGCCAAGAGGAGCATTGATGTATGCAATATCGTCTCAGACAGTGACGGAGGCGCAGGTGAGGCCTGGTCACACGTCCGAATCTGCTTCGGGGATCAACCAACGTCTTGATCAGCTTCCCGCCACACGGCCCGTGTGGATGCTGGTGCTGCTGGTATCGATCGGAGGTTGGTTCGAGTTTTACGACCTTTTCATGACTGCATACGTCGGCCCGGGTCTGGTCAAGAGCGGAATGTATTCGGTGCCTACAGCGTCGTTTTTTGGTTTCAGCGGGCTGGGCGCGTTCGTGGCGGCATCATTTGCAGGTTTGTTCATCGGCACATTTCTGTTGACCGGTCTTGCCGATCGGTTCGGGCGCAGGACTGTATTTACAGCTTCGTTGCTATGGTATTCGGTGGCGACGCTTGTCATGGCGTTTCAGGATTCCGCTTAGGCGATCAATCGCTGGCGACTCATCGCGGGAATCGGGGTTGGTGTGGAGCTCGTCGTGATCGATACCTATGTAAGTGAGCTGGTTCCGGCGCACTTTCGTGGAAGGGCATTTGCGTTCGTCCACCTCGTGCAGTACACGGCAGTTCCCTCGGTCGCGTTTTTCGCGTGGTGGTTCGACCAGCATCCTGTCGGCGGCATCGCGAGCTGGCGTTTGACCGCTGCACTCGGTGCGTTGGGCGCGATAGCCGTCTGGGCGATCCGTCGTCGGGTTCCGGAAAGCCCTCGTTGGCTCGCGCAGCACGGGAGGCTTGCGGAGGCCGGACAGATTCTCGACGCGCTCGAAGCGAAAATTGGCGTACCGGTGAAGGACAATGGAAATGAGTCTGGCGCCCACATCGAATCGGCGCAGAAACCGGCGCGTTTCAGCGAGATCTGGCAGCCGCCATACCGTAGAAGAACGCTTGTCCTGCTGACGTTTCACCTGATCCAGTCGATCGGCTTCTATGGCTTCGCTTCGTGGGTGCCGACATTGCTAGTGGCCAAAGGCATCACGGTAACCCATAGTCTCCTGTATTCGTTCATCATTGCATTCGCCAATCCTATCGGGCCGCTGATTGGACTCGCCATTGCGGACCGGATAGAACGCAAGACCGTGATTGTATTGTCGGCAGCGGGCGTTGCACTGTTCGGCGGGATGTGTGCGGTCGTGCAGTCCGGTGTTTTTCTGATCGCACTCGGCGTGCTGCTGACGCTCTGCAATACGCTGCTGTCGGCGGGCTATCACGCGTATCAGGCCGAACTCTATCCCACCCGTATCAGAGCTCGTGCAGTAGGCTTCGTCTATTCCCTGTCGAGGTTGTCCGCGATGTTCTCCGGCTTTTTCATCGCTTTCACGCTTCGCAGTTTCGGCACGTCCGGCGTCTTCGCTCTGATCACGGCCGTCATGATTATCGTGATGATTGCCATCGGCGTGTTTGGTCCGAAGACCAATCGACGAAGCCTCGACCTGGTGTCTCGCTGAAGTGACAAGATAGATAGCCCCCGCTTTCAACGAAAGCAGGGGACAACCAACATTCATTCGGGTACTTCACGCTTTTAGCCAGAAATCCACAGATAACGAATTTCGCTCCCATCGCAGTCCCGCGATAGGATCGGGTTCCGCTGAACGATATGTGGCTAGACCCCGGCTAGGGGCCGCCCACCATCGTTGAAAAGTTCCCCGAGTGCAAGGATGGAGCGGTGTCGAATTCGCTAAATCGAGTTGCGTCCGCCCCCGTCCGATTGACTCAGACCGACTGCTTTCCCTCACAGTTGTGACATTCGCGAACACCAGTTGAAGGACCGGAACGGGTCGACCTGAGCCGGACGCCGAGCGCCCTCCGGTGGATCGATTATCCATTCAGCATCGCACCGGGTTCGGGCCACGAGGAGACAGTCGTCCGGCGCTACCGAATGGCCGGTCATGGCGCCATGGCAGCCATTTAGAGCCTCGGAGAATCGGATGGATGACTGCCAGGTTTGCTGCGCGGCATGGGCATCAGGGCACAGGGTTACGAATTGAACAAGTCATCGACAATACGTCGTCCCGCACTATAGCCGCCCATCAGCGCATCGGCCTCACTGAGAAATGGCTTGCCTTGGGATTCGCCAAAACGCAGCGGGGAGAAGACAGCGACAGATGCACCGGCCTTGCTGATCCTCACGACCGCCACAAATCCGATGCTGGTTGTCCCCTTGGGTCCCGCCTTCCAACTGAAGTCAGTCTCAACGGCCACTTCAATATCGAATCCGTGATAGTGATAGGTGCGGCTCATGGGCTTACCCCGTCCACCCGGGCTGCGATCCGGGAAGGATCGAGCGTGACGTTCCTCTCACCCAACACATCGCCAAATCCGAACGCTGATACCAGCATGGCCAACGACGAGCCGACGCACACGAGCATGTGAGTGCGCAAACCTGCCGCCCAGTTCAATCTTTCGCGCTCAAAGCCGATGACGCTCCCAAGTAGAGCCGCCAGGACGAGGCGCGACAAAAGCTCGATATTCCCTATCGCACGTTGCCTTTCGATAGTTCTGTTTTAGGCCTGCCGGGAAGCCGTGTCGGCGACATCGGCATACAGTTGGGCCGCCCAGTTAACGCGCCCATCCGGTTTTTCGATGACCGCCGGCAGCGCCTCGGCGCGATTTTCGTGCGCGCGAAAAAGATTGACGATTTCCCGGGTCGGTATGCTCGCGACGAGCGTTGAAATTTTGCCCGGATTGAACCACCGGCAACGCGAAATTTCGTTGCGAGCTTCGGGGGACGCGTCGCGAGGAATATCGGCGCGGAAAACGTGATGGCGTTTGCTGAGACCGCCAAACTGGAACAGGGACGTAAGCTCCATTCGAACGAGTGAAGTCTCTTCTTCCAGCTCGCGCTGGGCGGCCTCCAGGGGCGACTCGAGGCGCTTTCTGGTGCCACCAGGTAGCAACCACCGTGATCGTTCTCGCGCGACCAGAAGAATCTTGCCTTCCCGGCAGCAAATGATGGTCGACCTGTCTTTCATGCTCTCTCCTACAGGACACGTGACTGCTTTATAGGGCAGATTATGGATGATGCGCGGCCGCCCGTTTCGCTGGAGCGTAGAAAACCCGATCGCAAGTTTAGGTATGCGTCCGCATGGTCGTTCGTGTCCGTGGGGCCTCAGGTGGCGCGCGGCGCACGTCAACCGGCCGGCAAAATTGAGATCATGAACTCGGCCCTTTGCTCCTTGCGCATTGGAGTAAGCTGAACGTTAGTAACGGTCGACGGGGAGAACAAACAATGAGAACACGTTCGGCACTTGAGATCTGCCTGCCGCTTGCCCTGTTCGTCGCGGCCTGCGCCTTGTCGCTTCCAACCCTGGTGATTGCCTTTGTCTGGATGACGATTGGCGTTGTCTCGCTTGGGCATCGCACCCTTGACAGCTTCCCGACAGACGGAGTCCCCCGGGAGTGGCATAAGGGGTACCGCGGAGCGTGCCTGTGGTTTTACCACCTCACCTGGTGGCCCTGGTATATGCGATCCCCCCTTCGAGACATCGCTGATCGAATTGGCAGGTCGCTGTCGAGAAGGAGGAATCCGTCGGACAACGTGTTGACCGACGAACATATGGACGGCAGTGTGGGTGAGGCACCTTCGAAAAAGCGCGATTGAACGGGTCGTAATTCTCCCAGTTGTCGAAGTATCTGAGGTTGAGGGTCTTGCCACGATGTCGGCAGGACTTCAGCTAAAACGACAGATCCGGCGTCGACCGTCACGGTCACACTCCGCTCAGAATCATGTTAAAGCCCAGGCATTTCCCGCATTGGATCGTGGGACCACCGCATGACCCCGTTGACCCCGGCACGCGACGGCGCCTCCTGCTGACCGCAGTACTCGCCTCAGCGGGGCTCGGTGCCAATGGGCTGTCGTCCGCATGCTATGGACCGGAAAAGGCCTTCCTCGCGCTGGGCAGTCACCCGGAACTTGGGCCGGTCCTGGCCGTTGCGACCGCCATGACAGTCCTCATCCTGGCGCTTGCTTATACGCAAATCATCGAGCTGTTTCCGTCAGGGGGTGGCAACTACAAGGTGGTGTCGCAACTCCTCGGGCCCGGCATCGGGCTTATCGCGGGGTCGGCATTGCTGGTCGACTACGTTTTGACGATTGTGGTATCGCTGGTGAGCGGCACCGATGGCCTCTTCAGCGTACTGCCGGCCAGTGCCCAGACGCACAAGCAGGCGGTGGAAATCGGCCTGCTGATGTTGCTGGTCGCGCTGAATCTGCGCGGCGTGAGCGACGCGATCCGCTTCCTGCTACCTGTCGTCCTGGCATTTCTGCCGAGCCACGGATTCCTGATCGTCTACGGCATTGCCTCATCGGCGAATAGTGTCCCGGCTGCGGTGACGCATACCGTGACCGGTGCCCACGGTCTGTCACAGCAGATCGGCTGGCCTCTGGTTGCCGCACTATTGCTGCGTGCCTATTCCCTCGGCGGCAGTTCCTTTACCGGCATCGAGGCGATTGCGAACAATGTCAATCTGCTCGCGAGGCCACGCTACCGGACCGGGCGGACAACCTTGCTATCCGTCGCACTGATGCTCGGTTTCATCGCGGGCGGCATCCTTCTTCTCTTTACGCTACGGGGCGTGCGACCCGTCTATGGGCAAACACTCAACGCCGTGGCATTTGGGACGGTGATCGCCAAGCTGCCAATGGTGCCGTTTGCGAGAAGCACGTTGCTGCTGGTCGTACTGGCACTGGAAGGAGCGATCCTGTTTGTGGCCGCCAATTCCATCCTGATCTTTGCGCCGTCGCTGCTGGGTAGCATGGCCACGGACTCGTGGCTGCCGCATCGGTTCTGCAATCTGTCGAGCCGATTGGTACGGCAGAACGGTGTCGTGTTCGTAGGGGGCTGCGCACTCGTGATCCTGATAGCCACCCACGGCGAACTGGGTGTGCTGGTTGTGCTTTACAGCATCAACGTGTTCCTGAGCCTGGCGCTCGCAAAGACCGGTCTGTGCCGCTACTGGTGGACGCGCAGAGCTGAAGTCCGTCACTGGCAGTTGCGCCTCCCTGTGGCGGGCGCGGGCTTTTTGATTGCCACGATGATCCTGTTGGTGACGCTGACGCAGAAGTTCTTCGCGGGTGGGTGGGCGACGTTGTGCGTGACCCTGTTGGTAATCGCTGGCTGCGTTGCTGTACGGCGTCACTATCGGTGGGTCGAAGAGCGGCGCAATGAAATGGATACGATCCGGTCGATGCCAGAGGCTGGCGAGCAGGTGGCGGTCCTCCTCGTGACCGAGCACTGGGGTTCCGCGATTCACACGTTGTTGTGGATTCAGCGCCTCTTTCCGGGGCGGTTCCGGAGCGTCGTTCTAGTCAGCGTCGTCAAGGTGCAGGCGGACGCGCTTGGCACATCAGAAGCCCTCCGGCGCAAGCACGAAAGACTTGAGAATTCCCTGGAACAACTTGAGGCCATTTACGGGAGCGCGGGGCTCGGCGCGAGCCGTATGGTAGGTCACGGTACCGATGCCATCGCCGAGCTGGAGCGGCTGATACTAGAGTCGGTCGCGCGCTTTCCGGGACGTGTCTGTTTCACCAATCAATTGATGTTGCCGGGAAACCGCCGTTTCAGCGAATTGCTGCACAATCAGACCGCTCTCGGTCTTCAGCGCCGCCTGCATCTGGACGGGATTCCGCTGGTCGTGTTGCCCATCACTTTGAGATGATGGGCTGCCTACGACCGAGCGCGCGTGTGGAAAATACAGCGTGACACGGTGCCCCCGCGCAAGCCCGTTCTTCGTACGGTGCCTGGCGCCTCTATGCCGAAAACGGTTTGGCTCCTTAACGGCGAAAGTTCACAATGATACATCTCGCGTTCCTGGAACTCACCAGGTTAGCACGCGACGCTGGCGTGGACGACGTGCGTCCAGACTGGATTACGCGGATCCGCTCTTCATCCGACGTTCATTGGCAACAGCACCATCTGCCGACCCTGCAGATGCAGGCGCGTCTGTATCTCGACAGGTGTCTGATTGTGCAGCCACGCGGTCAGGAAGTTCACCCGCCTGAAAATCAACTTGCTGGCAAAACACACGCTGTTTGGAAACTCGTCCATCGTGGTCTCGGCGAGCTTCATGAACTCGCCGATCGGATGCGTGCCAAAGGCAATCCGGTAGTCCGCTGCTATGCCATGCCGGAGGCAATGCGCAACGTAGTAATCAAGCGATGACGAGATCGTTTGCCGCAAGTGCTCCAGATGCTCCGCGCCTTCGTAGCTCTGCGCATCGACTTCGCCTACAGCCAGAAAGATGAAGTTCCTGAAATGCCCCGGAAAGAGCCGGTTTACCCACAGCAGCGCATGCATGCTCGCCCCGCGATGTTTGCCGACGAGCAGAATGGCGGTGGGCAGCGAGGGGTCCTGCTTGCCGGGGACGCTAGTCCCGTCGACCTCAGGCGGGGTACCGACAAAGAGTGCATCTTCCTTCGCAATCTGCGCACGCGTGTCGGTGTAGTGACGCTTGATGAAAAAGCATAGGGCGACTACCGCGCTCGTGACCAGCACCGTCAACCAGCCGCCGGCGGTGAACTTCTCGATCAACGTAATGACCAGCACGGTGCTCGTCACCGACAGGCCGAGCGCGGATAGCGCGAAGTGCCTGACCCAGCGTTTGCCGTCGCGGCGGTGCTGCCACCAGTACGTGCATAAGCCGAGCAGCGACAGGCTGAAAGTCAGGAACACGTTAATGCTGTACAAGACGACGAGAATCGCCACATCGCCATGCGTCCAGAACAGGATCACCAGACTCGCGATACCCATCACCACAATGCCGTTCTGCCTGACCAGCCGCGTTGACAGATCGCGGAAATGACGTGGCACCCACGAATCCGAAGCCATGTTCGACAGGACGGCCGGCCCGTCGAGGAAACCCGTTTGCGCACCGACCAGCAGCAGTCCCGCCTCGAATGCCAGCACAGCGGCCAGTAGTGCGTGGCGAGCGACCGACGAGCCGAGCCCGAGGTGGTCAATCACGCTGCCGAAGACGACGGCGTTAAGTGTCTGGCCCTCCACCGGCTGCGCATGCCACAGCATATAGAGCAGGATAATGCCGCCCGCTGTAAACGCCAGCGATGTTGCCATATAGAACATCGTCCATTTACCGTTCGGCACGCGGGGCTCAGCCAGCATGTTGACGTTGTTCGAGACAGCCTCCAGTCCGGTATAGGTTCCGCCGCCCAGCGAAAATGCGCGCATGAGCAGCGCCGCGACCACCAGCGGCCCGAGCGCATGCGACATGTTGCGTGCCTCGCCGACCGCACCCGGCACAACGGCAGCCAGATGGTCGCCGTGCACGGCGACGCCGTAGACGATCAGCCCAAGATGCAGCACGACGAAGCCGAGAAAAATCGGCAACAGCACGAGGATCGATTCCCTCATACCGCGGAAATTGAGGCCCGTCATCAGCACGATCAACGTCATTTCGGTGGCAAGCTTGAATGTCTGCGCGGCCACCGGCAACAGGCTGAAGAAGGCGTCGACGCCACTCGCGAGCGACGTCGCCACGGTCAGCACATAGTCGACGAGCAGCGCTGCGCCGGACACCAACCCCGGGCGCGGTCCGAGTAAAGCGGTCGCGACGCGATAGCCGCCGCCACCGGTTGGAAACAGTTCGATGACCTGGTTGTAGCCGAGCGCGATGATGAAGACCGTCGCCGCGGTGGCCAATGCGAGGAACAGCGCGAGCGAATGGTGCTGGCCGAGCGCAAGAAAGGCTTCCTCCGGGCCGTAGCAGGACGAGGACAGGCCGTCCGCACCGAGGCCGACCCACGCCAGTAGCGGCGTGACAGCGATCGCATGGCGTGTACGCGGATCAAGAGGATCGAGCGGTTTCCCGACGATCAATTGCCACATCCTGTTGACGGCGTGCATGGCGTTTCCCGATTGGTTCAGGCAGCGGCAATACCATCGTGAGCGCGAGTATCGCGCCCCCCTCGCAACAGCGACAAGCCGCCGTGGCGCTAGCGGCTTCTGCTCAGGAAATGTAGGCCAGTTCCGCGCGGGACGCCAGTTGGTGTTACCGAGGAGGCGCGAAGCCGACGATTTGAAAGGAATGCGGCTGTCTCTGAGGCCGCAGGCCGGCATGCACCCATACCTCGGTCGCTTGCCCCCAGTGTCGCCGCACCGGCACTAACGCAAAGTCTCTCCGGCTTCATTCGGACTCTTCGGCGCGCGGGAGTTCACTCGCCATGACCAGGAGGGCGGCGCTCAGACCCACCTCGCGCGCTTGAGCTTCCGATAAAGTACGGTACAGCCGGTCAGTGTCGCGAGTAATGTGATGGGGTAGCCCCATGCAAATTTCAATTCAGGCATGTGCTCGAAGTTCATTCCATACAAGCTGAAAATCACGGTCGGCACTGCAAGGATGGCACCCCAGCCGGCCAGTTGCTTGACGACCTCGTTTTGTCTCACGGAAACAAGCGCAAGGTTGACGTGCATCGCATTGGTCAGCATTTCACGCATATCGTCTGTCGCGGTGATCACCTGATGAGCGTGATCCTGAACGTCGCGCACGTAGGCTCGCAATTCCTTCGGAATGACCTCTTCATGGAAGCGAATGAGCTGATTGCATATATCGTCCATCGGGATTGCGGCATTGCGCAGTTCCAGGAGATGGCGCCGAAGATCGTATAACTCTTCAATTGCGCCCTGGTCGAAGTCGGACCTGAACATGTCCGTCTCGATACGATTGAATTGCTCCTCGAACCTGGCAATGATCGGCTGGTAGTTGTCGACCACGAAGTCAAGGACTGAATAAAGCGCGAATCCAGGTCCCTTGCTTAGAAGCTTCGAATTCTCTTCAACACGGGAACGAATGGCGGCGTAGCTTGACGACGCACCGTGCCGGACCGTGACAAGAAAGTTCTTTCCGGCGAACATGTGGGTCTCGCCATACTGCACTGTCCCATCCATTAGTTGTGCGGTCTTCACCACGATGAAGAGCGATTCCCCGTACACCTCGATCTTGGGCCGCTGATGCGCCTTTAGCGCGTCCTCTATTGCAAGATCATGCAGACTGAACTCCTCCTGAATTTTTCGCAGAAACGCCTCGTCGGGTTGCCATACCCCCAGCCAGACAAATGTGTCAGGCTCTTTCACGACTTCACTGATGTCGTCGATAGTCACATCGCTCAAGCGCTTACCAGCCTGGTAAGCAACACTGTTGACAACCATGTCCATCCCGTTCTCCTTCTCGAATTTCGAACATTTTTTAAGTAACTGCCTCGGTTCTGACCGGTGCGAGCCGAGTATCAGATCTGTCGGGAAGTGATCGGCGGATTCAACCGGTGGATGCAATAGTCTGCTGGAATCGTTCGGCGGGCGTTTCGTAGTCCAGCGTCTTTCTCGGACGCTCGTTCAGTCGTCTTGCCACAGCGTTGAGTTTGGCCTGCGAAATACACTGACAGGTCGGTCCCTTTGGGAAAGTACTGCCGCAACAGCCCATTCGTATTTTCGTTCGAGCCGCGTTGCCAAGGATGCTGGGGATCGCAGAAGTAGACCTGAATATCAGTAGCCACGGTGAAGCGTTTGTGCCCAGCCATCTCCGTTCCCCGATCCCATGTCAGCGACTGATAAAGTTCCTGGGGCAATTTGCTGGCATGCCTGATGAGTGCATTGACGACCGTCTCGCTGTCCTTGCTGGCTATCTTAACCAGCATGACGTAACGTGTCTGGCGCTCGACGAGTGTTGCAATCTGGCTGCTGCCACTACCGCACAGCAGATCGCCTTCCCAGTGGCCCGGCACCGCCCGGTCTTCAACGGTCGCGGGGCGTTCGCTGATCGATACGTGTCGCGAATCCTGCCGTGATCGTCCGTCTTCTGCGTATGGTGGCGCGAACGGCGCATGGCCCGGGTGCGCCGCAAGTGTTCCAGCAATTCTTTCTTCAGGGCGCCGCGGGCCTGTATGAAGAGACTGCGATAGATGGTCTCGTGGGACACGTGGTAGTCCTCGTTCTCTGGGTACGCACGCCTGAGCCATCCGGCAATCTGCTGCGGTGACCACTGCAACTGGAGCTTGCCTGCCACGATGTGCGCCAGCGTTCGGTGCTCAACCAGTTTACAGGCTTTAGGACGCCGCGCCCGATCCCATGCAAGCTGATCGGCGTGGCTCGCCCGGTAGCCGCCCGGTCCGCTGTTACGCTTGATCTCACGGCAGATGGTGGAGGGAGCTCGTGAAAGTTGCATGGCGAGCGACTGGATTGAATCGCCAGCAACGAGCCCCCGTGATATCTCCTCGCGCTCAGCCAGCGTCAACGCCAATCTCGATCGATGCCTTTGTGGTGGCTGGATTCCGCCGGTCTCAGCCAGAATCCCTTGTACCGACGAGTGGTTCCGATCAAAAAGCTGGGCGATCTTCTGCAGAGATTCGCCCTTTCGCCAACGTTCCCACATCAGCGCTTTCTGCTTTTCGCTGTAATAAATCCGGCGTCGCTGTTTCATCTGCAACACTCCCACTGCTCACGCAGCTTCTAGTGTGTTGCATCCACCGGTTGAATCCGCCGCGAGCGAGCCGTCGCTAGAAGTGACTGGGTCAAGCTAAGCACCATGGCTATCTTGCTCAAAGGTCATGCCCCGTTCACCCTCGACGGGGCTAACAACGAGAGGAATGAGTGTCTCGGCGGCCTATCTTCCGTGGGTACCACGACGGGAGGACACCAATGCGATTTATTTCCCCGGCTCGATTGGATCAAGCCCCGTCCTTTCGAATACTGCCGACGCTGTCGGCGTTCTCAGATAAGAAATGAGGGCTGCGGCGTCTTCGCGCTCCTGCGCGTTTGTTGATAAGGCAGCGGAAATGACGCTTACCTTCTGGACTTCTTGCGGGAGCGGGCCGACGTACTGGATCCCCTGAATGGCGCGAAGTTCACTGATCTGTTGCAATCCAAGTTCGGCGTCGCCGCGCTCAATGGCCGTTCCGACCAGTTCCTTGCCTTTGATCTGAACACTCCTGGCTTTCGTTTGATCTGAGATGCCAAGCTTGGGGAACAATCTCTCAGTAATATAAGTGCCGCTAGCTCCTTCCGAGAAAGCTACAGATTTCGCTGCGAGCAGTGCATTACGTAGTGTTTCCACAGTACTGACATCCGGCTTCGGCATGCCGACCTGGACCGCGACGCCAATTCGGGACGCAACGAGATCTGTGCGAGTGTCCGGGAGAAACTTACCCTGTCTGATCTGTTCGTCTTGCGCAGGGCGGATCATGAAGCAGACGTCCATTGCTTCGCCATTCTTGATGCGCGTGGGCAACGCGTCAGCGGACGCACCGTATGAAGGCCCCCACGATATGACGAGGTGATTCCCGGTCTGCTGTTCATACCCTGGTCCGAGCTCCCTAAACGCTGCTGACAGCGCTCCGGTTGCCAGGACATGAACGTCAGCGGCATGAACCGCAGTTGACAATAGTGACGCGGTGCAGAGTGCGGCAGACACGGTCGCGCGTCGGAGCTTTGTATTGTTGATGGCCATCGGATTGTCCTTTTTAGTAAGGCTACGGTTTGTTCAGGTGTCGAATCTCGCCGCATGTACTGACATGCGGTGGCTACAGGGAAGATGTGGCCGGCAGGAAGCGCAAAATTGCGCATGCTCCAGCAATTGGCGCGACCGGTTTGGAGCCCGGCCGGATCGAAGATGCGCAAAACCATCCAGCTCCTGGAAGGGAAGCCCGCAACTGCACAGAGAGTCTGCGAATATCCACACGAAATCCAGGAGGGGTACCATCTGCTGCGCCGATAAAACGTCGCCCCCTACAGGTTGCCGTTCCGGCCGCCAATCGCGAGATGATCCGCGGACCAGGCCGCGGCGCTACGATGCGGTCTGATTCGGCAGGATAATCGACCTTTCCACGTTAAGCACGGCAAACCCACTGTCTATGGCAAACCGCACAAATCAACAACCGGAATCGAACGCTACACCATCGAATCGATCGCTCGAACGCGGGCTCGAACTGCTGCGCGCGTTCGGCCCCGGTGCGGCACTTCTCGGCAACGGAGAACTCGCGGAACGCACCGGCCTGCCGAAGGCAACGGTGAGCCGACTTACGCGAACTCTCGTCGAGGCGGGTTATCTCGAGCACGATGCGGCACGCAGGGCGTACAGACTGGGCCTGCCCGTGCTCAGTCTGGCGCAGGCGTTGCGCAGCGGATCCACAGTACTCAATGCTGCAGGACCGCTAATCCGCGATATTGCCCAGGCAAAGCACATCAATGTCGGAATCGCGGGCGCCGACCGGGAAGAGATGGTCTACCTTGAGTCCATTCGTTATAACCAGCGAGCCTCATTACGCACGATCGTCTCGGGACAACGCGTGCCGATGGAACTGACGTCGCTCGGGCGCGCGTATCTCGCAGCACTGCCGCTGGCGGAATTCACCGCCCTGATGGACGCGTTCAACCGGCGCAAACGGAGCGGCTGGGAGCGTCTTGCGCTGGAAATCACTGAAGCTGTAGACGATGTGCGCCGAAGTGGCTTCTGCGTTGCAAGCTGGCAGCCGGAAGTGATTGCACTCGCGACGCCCCTCGCCATTCCCGGACATCGTTTGCTGGTCCTGAACTTTAGCGTCCGCACGGCGGCGTCAAACGACAGCGTTGTAAGCGAACTCGCGGCGCCCCTGCTGCGTCTGCGCGACGAGATTACAGCCGCATGCGCGCGCCTGGAAGGCTGAAGACTGCAAGCCTCTCTTTCATTCCCGGCGTTCACTGATCGCGCGCGCTGGAATACCCAGCACCACTGCAAGACCGCCGAGAATGGAGACGAACGCAACCGCATAGAGCCCCACGGCGCTGCTGCCGAAGTGCGTCGATGCATAGCCGATGACCGAAGGTGCCGAAATCCCGCCAAACTGGCCGAGGCTGCTAATGAGGCCGATGCCGCTTGCTGCGGCGGTGCTCGACAGGTACGCGGGTGGGATCGTCCAGAACAGCGACAGCATGCCCAGATAACCAGCCGTCGCGATGCAAAGCAGTGCTACCAGAATGCCCGCGTGATTCGCCGCCGCCGGCAGAAGCGCGACGCCCAGGGCGGCCATCAATGCGCTTGCCATGAAATGCCACCGCCTCTCCAGCATACGATCCGAGTTCCGGCCGAGCAGATACATCGCGACTGCGCCGACCACATACGGAATCGCGGAAAGAAGCCCAATGTGCCAGTAGTTCGATACGCCGCTTTTCTGGATCACGCTCGGTGCCCAGATGTGCACGACGATGCTCGCCCACGGCACGCTGAAATAGGCGAACGTCAGGAAATAGAACTTTGGCTCCTTCAATGCGGCCCAGATCGAACCATGAGCGCGTGCGGCCTTCGTTTGCGCGTCCCGGTTAAGCTCCGCAAGCAGGAGGGCCTTCTCGTCGTCCGAGAGCCAGGTCGCCTGCTCGGGACGGTCGGTCAGATAGACATAGGCAAAGACACCGGCGATCACTGACGGAAATCCTTCGAGAAGGAACAGCCATTGCCAGCCGTTGTAGCCAAGTAAGCCCGACATGCTATTGAGAATCCATCCCGACACGGGCCCACTGATAATGCCGGATACGCAGATCGCCGTCATGAAGATTGACGTGACTCGGGCCCGCCGCGCGGCCGGAAACCAGTAGGTGAAATAGAGAATCACGCCCGGGAAGAATCCTGCTTCCGCTGCGCCCAGCAATACGCGTGCGATGTAGAACTGCGTCGGCGTCTGCACGAATGCGGTGCTCGCCGAAACGATGCCCCATAGCGTCATGATCCGCATGAGCGTTTTTCTCACGCCGACTCGCGCGAGCCACAGGTTGCTCGGCACCTCGAAGAGCATGTAACCCACGTAGAAGAGTCCCACGCCCAGACCGAATGCGGCGTCAGAAAGACCAATGTCACGCGAGAACTGCAGGTGCGCAAAGCCGATATTGGCGCGATCCAGATACGCGAAGACGTAACAAATAAAGAGGAACGGCAGCAGCCGCCAGGTGACTTTCCGGTAGACGGCCTCTGTTTGCGGTTGCGCAACGGCGCTGACGTCGATTGGACTGGAACGGGCTGCGTGCATCATGTCTCCGGGCTTGTATTGGGCCGCAGGATCGTCGTGGCAAGTGTCCTGCGTTGGAATCCATTATCGGCACCTACCGCTCGATGACAATCCGCCAATTCCATCCAGTGGAATTTCTCGGGCCCTCTGATGAAACGCGCTCCGTTCCACAGGGTGGAATTAACGGGGTGTCATGGGTGGCAGGTGGGGCTAAGCTGCATTGGCAGATTGACCTTGTCAGTCGACTCCAATTCAACCATCGAGACACGCATGAGCCCATCCACTATTCAAGTCACTATCGACTCGCAGGTCGCCACGATCGCGCTGAATCGTCCTGAAAAACGTAACGCCATCACCAACGAAATGCGTGCCGAACTGATCGGGGCGCTGGACACCGTTTCGCGCGATCGGGATGTGCGCGCCGTGGTGTTGACTGGCAACGGCAAGGGGTTCTGCGCTGGCGGCGACGTCAGCGGTATGGCGCAGCGCATTGAAGCACCCGCCGGCGAGATTGCGTTCAATGGCTGGTCCCGCCAGCAACTCGTGCATCACACGGTCAATCTGCTCTACTCGATGCCCAAACCGACCATCGCTGCCGTCAACGGCGCAGCGGCGGGTCTCGGTGCCGATATGGCGCTCTCCTGCGACTTTATCCTCGCGTCACAGGAAGCGAGCTTCACGTGGAGCTACATCAAACGCGGGCTGATCCCCGACGGCGGCGGGATGTACTTTTTGCCGCGACGGGTCGGCCTCGCGCGGGCGAAGGAACTGATCTTCAGCGGGCGCAAGGTGGATGCAAAGGAAGCGCTTGAAATCGGCATCGCGGATCGCCTGAGCGAGCCGGATTTGCTCATCGCCGACGCCCACGCGTGGGCCGCCGAATTGAGCCAGGGTTCGGCCACAGCGCTCGCGCTGGGCAAGAGCATTCTCAACCAGAGCTACGAACTGTCCGCGCATCAAGTGTTTGCACAAGGCAGCCAGGCACAGGCCGTCTGCTACACAAGCCGTGAACATCGTGACTCGGTGCTCGCATTCCTGAACAAAACCAAGTGAGCACGAAGGAGATCGGCATGAACGTAATTTCAAAATTGATGCGCCCGGCGAGCGTAGCGGTAATCGGAGCTTCGGCGGACGCAGCCAAGACTTCAGGCCGCCCGGTGGCTTACCTCAGGAAGCACGGCTTCGTCGGCGACATCTACCCTGTCAACCCGCGTTACGACTCGATCGATGGCCTGCCCTGCTATCCCGATGTAGCGTCGTTGCCGCATGCGCCCGATGTCGGTATCGTGCTGCTCGGGGCCGAGCGCGCCCACGTTGCAGTGCGGGATCTGGCGAGCCGCGGGACGAGCGCTGCAATCGTGCTGGCGAGTGGCTATGCAGAGATCGGCGAGGAAGGATCCAGACGTCAGGCGCAATTGATAGAGGCAGCAGGGTCTATGCGCCTGCTCGGCCCGAATACGATCGGGCTCGTCAACCTGACTGACCGCATCACGCTGTCGGCAAGCGGAGCGCTGGAGACTGACACTTTCACAGTCGGTGGCATCGGCGTGGTATCACAAAGCGGGGGGATTCTTGGCTCGCTGTTGTCGCGGGCGGCAGCACGCGGTATTGGCCTGTCAAAGCTGGTGTCGACGAGCAATGAAGCAGATCTCGACATGGCAGACTTCGTCGATTATCTGGTTGACGATGATTCGACTTCCGTTATCGCGCTCTACATGGAAGGGCTACGTCATCCGGACCGGTTTCGCCGCGCCGCGCTAAGGGCGGCCGCCGCGGGCAAGCCGGTCGTCGTGTTCAAGATCGGGCGCTCGGAATCAGGCGCGCGATCGGCGGTCTCGCATACGGGCGCGCTGGCTGGCTCGGACCGCATGTATGACGCGCTCTTCAGCCAGGTCGGCGTCATTCGTGCCCAGACGTTTTCCGATTTGCTCGACATTCCTCATGCGCTCGCTACTCGTCGCAAGCTCTCCGGGCGACGGGTGGCGATTCTGACCTCGACCGGCGGTGCCGGCACGCTCGTCACCGATAGCCTTGGCATGGCGAACTTTGAGTCACCACCTCCTGACGAGGCAACAGCTGCCAGGCTGCGCGCGCTCCAGACCGGCGACCATGCAGTTCTCGACCGCAATCCGATTGACGTGACGCTTGCAGGTTTGCAGCCGGCTCTCCTGCGTGGTGCGATCGGCACGCTACTCGACAGTCCGACTTACGACGCAGTCGTGGTTATCGTTGGATCGTCTGGCCTTGCGATGCCTGACCTGATGGCTGACGCGATCCGCGATTCGCTGCCAGGCAGTGACAAGCCCGTGATGGCGTTTGTGAGCCCGCACGCACCGGAGATCACGAAGTTGCTTAATGGGCAGGGAGTGCCGGCCTTCCCTTCGCCCGAAAGCGTGACGAGTGCGCTGGCTGCGATGTGGCAACACGGCGAGTCCATGCAACGCGCCGTGAGTTTGAACGAACAACACGCTGAAGCTGAAGTCAACGTGAGCGATCTACCAGCCGGATCACTAAACGAGGCGCAGGCGAAAGAGCTTTTTGCCCGCTTTGGTGTGACAGCGGTGCGCGAGCGTGTCGTCACGAACGCGAATGAAGCCGAGAGCGCCGCTCGCGAGCTGGGTGACAAGGTCGTACTCAAACTGCTGTCGAACACGATCACCCACAAGAGCGATGTCGGCGGCGTAGCGGTTGGGGTCACTGCTGACTGCATCGGGGCTCGCCTGAACCGTATGCGGGACGACGTTGAAACCGCAACTGGCGTATCCGCGAATGCGTTTCTCGTTCAGGAAATGGTGGCCGGTGGAACGGAACTGATTCTCGGCCTTCATCGAGACCCGTTGGGCACAGCATTGCTGCTCGGCATGGGCGGCGTCACAGCGGAACTGTTCAAGGACACGACGATGCGACTCCTTTCCGCCGAAGCGCCGCTGTCGCGCGCAGACGCGTTCGCGATGATCCACGAACTGAAAACGTGGCCCCTGCTAGACGGGTATCGTGGACGGCCGCGCGCTGATATTGACGCCCTCGTGACCGCAATCGTCGCCTTTGCACGAATGGCGGTGCGGCTTGGCGGGCGTATTGTCGAAGCAGAAATCAATCCGATCTTCGTGCTGCCTGCGGGCCAAGGCGTACGGGCGGCTGACGGCGTTGCCGTACTCGAATCGGAGGCTCACGATGGATGACGATGCTCTGGTCACACTCGACGAAACATCCCCGCTCGCCTATTTTGCGCGTGCCGAGAGTGAGGTGGCAAATCCCACCCACATCGACCTCTCGATTGCAAGTGTCGTAGAGTCGATCGCCGTGATCGGGTAGGTGCGCGCGCCTACCGGTAACCAGGAAGCAAGAGCGTGAGAATGTGGCTAAGCAGAAGCCTGGTCTCGGCAACTGTCTGCAAGATTGCAATTCAAGATTTGCCTCAGTGCTTGGTGGATCGTCGTTGTATCCCTTTCGGATACAACAGGATCGTCCTATCAGCAAAGCGGTGGAACATACCAAAATCCTAGCCACTATCTGCGGATGGCGAAATCGCGCTTCAGTTGCGCATTTCCGAAGGTCTTGACTGCAGTAACCTACCGAGAAGCGGCAACCAACGGCTATGAAATGCTAAGGATC
>NZ_JARESO010000059.1:0-50807 GCF_046030175.1 Paraburkholderia sp. RL17-373-BIF-A | reverse complement strand
CAGAACGGTACCGCCAGGAAGATCGTGTCGGACGAGATTGCATCCTGCAGCGTCCCGGGGACAACGGTGCGGCCAATCGCTTGTGCCTGCTGCATCAACGTCTCGGGAGAGCGCCGGCTGGCGACGGTCACATCGATGTTCTTTCTTGCAAACGCTCGGGCGAGTGCCTGACCTACCGCGCCAAAGCCAATAATTGAATAGCTCATGCGAACTCTCCATTCCGTATTGACAAGGAATCCATATTTATCGACAAAAATCGGATCATCTTCGTCGAGTTGACAGGTCCATCTACACGCTTTTCGGCGCGATTTCAGATGGCCGAGAAGCCGCCGTCGACAGACAACTCCACCCCATTCACGAAGCTCGAATCGTCTGAAGCAAGAAACAGCGCGACCGTCGCAATTTCCTCAGGACGACCCATCTTTCCCCGCGGAATCAGGGATTCGAACATCCGCTTCGCCTCCTCGGTGAGAACCTGGTCCTGCATCGGTGTGGCGATCGGCCCCGGGCTCAGCACGTTCACCCGGATATTCCTACCCTTCAGTTCGTTAAGCCAGGTGCGTGCGAATGAGCGCAACGCCGCCTTGCTCGCCGAATACACGCCATAACCAGGAAAGCCTTTCACCGAAGCAACGGACCCGGTCATGAAGATCGATCCGCCATCGTTGAACAGCGGCAACGCCTTCTGAACCGCAAACAGCGTTCCGCGCGTATTCAGACCGAAGATCGCATCGAAGTGCTGCTCGGTAATCTCGCCCAGAGGGACAGCTTCGCCCGTGCCTGCGCTCGCGAACAGGATGTCGATCTTGCTCTTTTCCCGCTTGACTGTATCGAACAGGCGGTCGAGGTCGTCCAGATTGGCCGCGTCGCCGCGCACGCCGGTCACGTTCCGGCCAATCAGCTTGACGGCCTCGTCGAGCGCCTCCTGCCTGCGGCCCGTGATGAAAACATAGGCGCCTTCTTCAACGAACCGCTTGGCGCTCGCCAGCGCCATGCCGCTCGATCCACCCGTGACGACTGCAACCTTACCCTCAAGCTTTCCCATGACATCTCCTTTCGTGGTGTCGGACAGCGTCTCTGTTCCAATTTGCACAAATGCGCTGTATCTTATGGATCAGTGATCCATATCCTGATTCAAATATATGGATCACTGATCCATTTGTCAAGGAAAGTTATGCGGGCCGACGCCAGAAAAAATTACAATCACCTGCTTGCAGTCGCGCGTGACGTCGTCACTGAGAATGGCGCCGATGCGTCCATGCGTGACATCGCCCGCCGGGCCGAGGTCGGGTTGGCCACAGTGTTGCGTCATTTCCCGACGCGAGAAGCCTTGTTCGAAGCGTTGCTGCGTGCGAATCTGGACGCACTGACGCAAAAGGCAGGCGAACTCGAAACGTCGAATCCGCCGGGCGAAGCGCTCGTGTCCTGGTTTCGCGAAGGGGTCGCATTCGTTCATAGCTATAGCGGCGTTGTCGCCTTGATGGCGAGCGCCCACGCGGACCCGGACTCCGCGCTTTACGCTTCTTGCACAGCGGTGCATGAAGCGGGCGAGCGACTACTGCGCCGCGCTCAGGGCGACGGAACGGCACGCGCCGATATGGATGGGGTAGATCTGTTCGCCCTGATGTCGGCGCTCGGCTGGCTCGTTGACCAACCCTCATTCGCGTCACGGGCCGATCATCTCCTTCACGTTATTACGAGCGCCATCCTGACAAATCGGCCTGGCAACGATATCAAGAAGGCAACGTAACAGAGCGCAACGAATTGTTGTCTGCATTGAGTCGGATGGCGTCCTCTATGACCGGCGCCGGAGACTCTATGCACAAACGTCCTGGCAAAGGTGACGAATGCACTGATCGTGTCGGGCGTTTTGAGCGGCTGTTATCCGCCGGGCTGGACAGCAGGACCACGCGGGACTCAACCAGGCACGGCGTGTATAGGGGCCGACACAGCGTTGGCGTGCCCGGGACCGCCCGTGATCGCGGCCACGCCTACTCTGCCGGTCATCCGCGCCAGTGAGTCGGCCATGTGAACGGTGGCGGCCTTGTGCCTCGTATGTATCAGCTTGATTCCTGTCTCGAAGGACGCGCCGAAGACCGGCATGATGTGATTGCGCTAGACCGTGAGGATCAGCCTGACTCCATCCCGAAGCATAGTCTGCGGACTCAGGTCTGCGCCACGAGTCTCTGTCATTGATTACTCTCAAGTCACCCGGACCGGCGGCGTCGAAAATGTAGCATCCTCCTCCCGGATCACCGTTTCACCGGGCTTCACGATGACAAACTCCACTGGTTGCCTCGCGATCTTCACAGTTCCTCCTAAGAGCTTCGCCGTCGTAAAGACCGAAGATTCGAGATTCCCCGCCGCTGGGAAGTCTTCGCGGAAGTGAGCCCCGCGGGAATTTTCGCGCGCGAGCGCTGCTTCCGTGATCACGCGGCTGACGGAGATGAGATTTCTCAGGTTCAACCAGTCATGCCACTGAGCATTCAACGCGCGATCGCCATCGACGACGCCAGTATCCATCAGCTTCGCCTGCATATCAGAGAGGCTGTCTCGTGCTTTCACGAGCCCCTCTTCATTTCTGATGATCCCGACATCCTTCCACATGCATTCGAAGAGTGACTCGCGGATCGACTCAAGGTCCTTGCCCTTTCTGGCAAACGGTCGCTCTGCCTCGTTGATCGCGGCGAGAATCGACTGCTCGTCGGGTGCACGATAGCTAGTATTGACCTGCACCCAGCGCGCCATGCTGTCGCCCGCGATGCCTCCAAACACAGTCGAATTCGCAACACCATTACCGCCGAGACGATTCGCCCCATGCACGCCGCCCGTGTCCTCGCCTGCGGCAAAAAGCCCGGACAAGTCCGTCTGACAGTCCGCCTTGAACACCACGCCACCCATCATGTAGTGCGCGGTTGGAACGACTTCGACTTCGCCGCCTGCCAGATCGAATCCACAGTCAGCGCAGCGTTCTACCATGCCTTTAAATTGTTTGCGAACCTTTTCAGGGCCAAGATGATTCATCTTGATATACACACCGCCGTTGGGCGACGTACGGCCCGCACGCAACTCCGAATAGATCCCGCGCGAGACGATGTCACGCGTCGCGCGCTCGCCCCTGGAATCGTACGATTGCATGAAGCGCTCATGCTGACCGTTGAGAAGATGCCCTCCAGCCCCTCGCAGCCCTTCTTCGAGAACAGTGCCGGTCATTCGAGTATGGCTTCCTGCGAGAAGTCCGGTCGGATGAAACTGCACCATCTCCATGTCCCGCAGCGTCAGCCCCGCACGCAGTGCCATTGCGAGCCCGTCGCAACTCTTGTCACCGGACGGCGTGTGATATTTGTACATGGTCGGCCCACCGCCGGTCGCAAGCAATACCGCTTTGGCCTGCACGAACACGAACTCGCCGCTTCGCATATCAATCATGAGCACACCGGCTAAGCCATCGCCGCTCGGCGTCTTGATCAGTTCGATCGCGCGATGTTCTTCCAGTCGGTTGATCCCCCGACTCCAAACTTGTTCGGCCAGGCGATTGATGATCTCGATGCCGGTCAAGTCGCCCTTGTGAACAGTCCGATCGAAGGTCTGTCCAGCAAACGCCTTCTGATGTATAGACCCGTCGGGATTACGATCGAAGAAACAGCCGAGTTCGTTTTCCAACTCGCGCACTCGCTCGACCGCTGTGCTCACCAACGTCCACGCCAGTTCCTGATTCGACAGCCACTTGCTGCCTTCAATCGTGTCCATGAAATGACGTTCGATGGAGTCTCCGGGCGCCAGCGCGACGTTGTACCCGCCCTGAACCATCCGGGTGCAGCCGCACTTGCCCAAAAGACCTTTCACAGCGACGGTAATTGAACATTTTGGCGCGTTCTGATGCGCGTGCAGCGCGGCAAAGAGGCCAGCACCGCCCGAGCCCAGAATGAGGATATCGGTCTGGATTCGTTTGACGTTCATGATGCACGCACTCCGAGGCTTTCGAGGGCAGCCGCTCGACGCTTGGCGGTATCGTCCTTGACGGCATCATAGAGACTGGTGCCCTCACTATCCATCGCGACGAGCAAAGGCCCGAACTCCTTGATTTTGAATCGCCACAGCGATTCGGGGTTGAGATCGTCGAGATCCACCGCTTCGATGCTCTCGATCCAGGTCGTCTCGAGCGCCGCCGTACCGCCGATGATGGCAAGGTAGACACCGCCCAGCTCTTTGAAAGCGGCCTTCGATCCGTCGCGCAGGCCGCCTTTCCCGACGATCACCCTAACGCCGTACTGTTCCATGAGCGGCCTTGTAAAGCGCTCCATGCGATCCGAGGTGGTCGTCCCAATGCAGATAGGTTGATAGCCTGCGGGGTACTCCGGGCTTGGGGGGACCTTTCGAACATTGGGCGCCGTGTGAATGACCGCATGTCCGCGCAGGTCAAAGTCCGTCGTTCGCCCCTTGTCGAACAGGTGAATCTGCGTTGCGTCCCGGATGCCGTAAAGCGTTGTTTCAAGCGTGACCGTGTCGTTGACGCGCAGCTTGCGGATCGTGGCTTCGTCAACCGGAGTGGCGAGTTCATAATGGGCCATGGCGTCAGAATCCGTAAGTGATGCCTTCGTTCGAGAAAACCGCTTTTGCGCGGCGAGCCGAGTGACATTGCATGTTCACCGCGATTGGATTCATCGTGATATGCGTGGAAGCAAGTTCGATATGCACCGCGAACGCAGTGCTGTCGCCGCCCAGTCCCTGCGGTCCGATGCCAAGCTTGTTGACCGCCGCAGAGAGCTCTTTTTCGAGGGCCGCGCCCTCAGGATCCTCGCAATGGGTGCCCAGCTCTCGTGTCGCAGCGCGCTTGGCGAGCGCGACAGAAAGGTCGGACGTCCCACCAAGACCCACACCAACGATCGTCGGCGGGCAGGTCTTTCCGCCGGCCGAGACCGCACAGTCGATCACAAAGGTCTTGATCGCGTCGATACCGTCAGCGGGAACCGCCATCTTGAGAAACGAGTTGTTCTCGGAGCCGCTTCCCTTTGGCACCATTTCCAGCGACACATGGTCCGGCTCGGCCGAGAAATCGATATGAATCACCGGCACCTCTATGCCGCACGACGTATGGTTGTTTTTTCGTGAGAGAGGATGAACCACGGACGAGCGTAGCGGATGTTCTCTTGTCGCTCGCTCACAGCCACGGCGGATAGCTGCTTTCAACTCGAAGCCTTCGAATTCGACATTGCGGCCGATACTCACGTTGTAGATCGGAATTCCCGTGTCCTGACACAAGAGATTTTCAGTTTCTTCCGCCACCCGAATATTCGTTTTCATCGTCCCGAGCACGCGTTGAGCGATGGGCGACGTTTCATTCGATGCCAGCGTTTCGATTCCAGCCTTTACATCCGGAGGAAGGATCTTCAGCGCACGGATGTAAAGCTCCTTTGCCGTCTCCTCGACAGCGTTCAGGTCGAGCCTCATTTTCTCGTCTCCTACTCTGATTGTGGGGTGTAGTGTGTTGGACGAACTTCAATGAACCAGCGCCAAGAGAAAAGCCAAGCCGGTGCAGGCACTCGCTCCGGCGCCCAGTGCGAGCCAGTTCTTTCGCAGACCGCTCCAGGGCAGAAACTCGATGGCGAGCAAGCGCAAGCCGCCCATCAGATGAAGCGAAAGTAGGATGACCAGCCCCCATTCGGCGAACTTGAACAGTGGTCTGTCGGTGAAACGCAGAAAACCATCCAGTGAGCGGTCATGTGAAAGCGTTTTGCCGAGCGCCCAGAAATGCACTGGAATAAAGAAGGCAAGCGCAAGTCCTGACAAACGATGGACAATGAAGGCCCAGTACGCGGGGTGGGATTTCGCCCGGAAGTCGTTCTTTCTCATCACAGGATCACCCCCGTCACTGCTCGCATGCCGAGCGTGAGCAAGCCAAGCGTCACCACCGAACAGGCAAAATGAGCAGAACGACCACGCCATGCGAGCCACTCTTCCGCGATCCTTAAGAGGCCAATCGGCACATGAACTGCACATGCCAGGACAAAAAGCGTATAAAAGCCGGCAAAGAACCAATTCTTGTGTGTGCGTCCGAGGATCGCATGCTCGCTGAGCCCGCTGTGGACGGCATAAATAATGACGACGATGTGCAACACCACGCAGGCGGCGAGCACCATCGCGCTCATCCGCTGCCAGTACCACAAGCGAGCCTGCATTTTTAAAGAGAGTGTTTGCATCACAGTTTTCCCTCGATCGCGGCCTTCATCACGAGCCGCTTCAAACCTGCGATGCCTGCTGTCGGCGACAGCTGCTTTGGGCAACGCTCCGTGCAGGAGCCTTGCGTGTGACAAGAGTGACACCCGGCATCACCTGCGACAGCCCGCAGCCGCTCGACGCCTTCGACATCCCGTTCGTCGTTCATCAGCGTCCAAGCACGGTTCATCGCTGCAGGTCCAAGATAGTCACGCCTCCACGTCACGACGTCGCAGGACGAGTAACACACTCCGCAACCGATACATTCGATGCCGGCGTCGGCCGATGCGCGCTCCTTGCTTTGTGGCGACACCTTGCTAAAGTCGTCGGACCGTGTTCGTTCGCCTTTGAACCGTCCCTTCGCTTCCGCCCATTTATCGAAGAATTGCTCCATGTTCGTCGCCAGATCCTTGATCACGGGCAAATTGGACAGCGGCGCGATCTCCAGTTCTTCTTCGACTGCAACCTTCGATACGTGGGTCCTGCAAGTCCACCGAGCCTTGCCGTTTACGTTCATTGCGCATGATCCGCACATGCCGACCCGGCACGCATATCGGAAGGCCAGATCGGGCTGGAGATTGCGCTGGATGTACATGACCACATCCAGCACAGTCTGGTTTTCGAACCGTGGCACGTCGTAAGAAACCAACTCGCCGGAGGTCCGCCCCCTCCAAACCTTCACGCGGAATGTCTTGTTGCTCATGTCGTCTCTGGTGTAGTTGTGCATCGGCTAGAAAAAGTCTGCGCCCGCGCAATGCAAAGAAAAAGCGAATAATTCCTCGTTTTAGATAAAGCTCTTATCTACGTTTCCGCAGCGCGTCGCTTTTGTACGAATGCCATCTTTGTCTCGTCGCGCTCTTTCTCCAAGCCAGAGATGACAAGCGTCGCCACCGCATTGCCGATCATGTTCGTAACCGCCCGGATCTCCGAAATGAAGCGATCAACGCCGAGAATTAGTGCCGCCCCTTCTATTGGTATATGTTTGAATGCGGTCAATGTTGCGAGCAAGGTTACGAAACCCGCCCCTGACACGCCGGCGGCCCCCTTCGAACTGATCATGGAGAGAACCATGAGCGCAATCTGTTGTTCCCAGGACATCGGTACGCCATACGCCTGTGCGATGAACATTGCGCAAATCACCTGAGCGACGCAGGTACCGTCGAGATTGAAGGAGTATCCCATCGGCATCACAATACCCACGACCTGTTTCGGACAGCCGAGCGCTTCCAGCTTCCTGATGAGTTGAGGAAAGACGGATTCCGATGAGGTGGTCGCAAGCACCAACAATATCTCGCCCTTCAGATGACCCATCAGCCTCCAGAGACTGAAGCCGCTCATCCGACAGATCGTTCCAATGACTACAACTAAAAAGAAGATCGTTGCAACATAGACTGTGATCAACAACATGCCCAACGAGTGCAGTGCGGACAGCCCGTATTTTCCGACAGCGAATCCCATCGCACCGAGCGCACCGAGAGGCGCAAGACGCATGATTAGCGCGACAATGCGAAACAGGACATCGGAGACAGATTCAAAAAAGGAAAGCAGCAATTCGCCTTTCGGACCTAGATATGACAGCCCTATTGCAAATAGACACGCAATCACGACGATCTGCAGCATGTCCCCGGAAGCGAACGGACTCATAAAGCTGCTGGGAATCATGTGCAGCAAAAAGTCGACGAGACCACCGCTCCCGTGTTGCACCGAAGTCTGGTACTGGGCCAAGACGTGCGTATCGGTCGTACCGACCTGCAAGTTCAACCCCTCGCCCGGCGCAAGCAGGTTCACCATGAGCATGCCGACCAGCAGCGCCAACGTGGTGACCACCTCGAAGTAAATGAAAGTCTTTCCTGCGACTTTCCCCAACGACCGGAGGTCACCAATCTGCGACGCGCCACAAACGATCGTTGTAAAAATGAGCGGGGGCGTGATCATCTTCACGAGTCGGATAAAGGCATCCGACATCGGCTTCAACGACTGTCCGAAGGTGGGAAAGAAATGACCAATTAGAACGCCGATTACGATCGCGATAAGCACCTGCACGTAGATGTGTCTCAAGCTGCGGCCAAGCATGGTGTCTCCTTTGTCTCATCGCTCTCAATGCTTCCCAAGAGCCGATGAGATCGTTCTTTGGTGCCGCGCCTCATTCGCCTCTTTTAGGGCGGTGCAATACGTAGGCGCGCAGCCTTACCTGGGATGGTCCTCGTGAACAAGGTTGGTTACGCGCTTTCAAACAGACGCGTCAGTACGAACTCGCGATGGCCGAGCGCTTCCGCCGCGGTAAAGCGGCCGTTGATCGTGGCCAACATGCATTCGAGCAGTTTGTCGCCGCTCTGATCGAGATTCTGTTCGCGCTGCAGGATGCCCGACACGTCGACGTCGATGTGTTCGCTCATCGTGCGCACCGTGCGCGGGTTCGCGCAGATCTTGATGACTGGCACGATCGCGTTGCCGATCACGTTGCCTTGTCCCGTCGGGAAGAAGTGCACGGCGAAGCCCGAGGCCGCGCAGAGCGTGACCATCTCCGCCGCCGCCGATGACGAATCCATGAACCAGAGACCAGGGTGCGTCGGCGTTTCGGCCTTGTCCAGCACGCCGTCGACCATGCACTTCTTGCCGATCTTCTGGATGTTGCCAAGCGCCTTCTCCTCGATCGTCGTGAGGCCGCCCGCGATGTTGCCCTTGGTCGGCTGCGACTCGGAGAGATCGTCCGTCTTCCAGCGGTTGATCATGTCCTGATAGCGGTCGAACATGAAGTTGAAGCGTTCGCGCACGCCGTCGTTCGCGCAACGCGCAGCCACGATCTGCTCGCCGCCCGTCAGTTCCGATGTCTCGCCGAATACGAGTGTGGTGCCGTGTCCATAGAGCTTGTCGAACGCATTGCCGACAGTGGGATTCGCGCCGCAGCCGGAAGTCGTGTCCGACTCGCCGCATTTAGTCGAGACCCACAGTTCGCTCAGCGGGCACTCCTCCCGATCGAGCGACGTGGCGTACTGCACCATCTCTTTCGCGGCCTTCGAGGCGCGCATGATCGTGTCGTGATCGCCGTGCAGCTCGATGCCGAAGCCCATCACCGGCTTGCCCGACTTCGCGATGCCATCGACGACGCGCTTCGTCCAGCCTTCCTCGATGCCGATCACGATGACCGCCGCGACGTTCGGATTGCTGCCCGCTCCGATCAGCGTGCGAAAGTGCAGGTCGAGGTCGGCGCCGAATTGCAGGCGGCCGTACGGATGCGGCAGGGCCATCGTGCCCTTGATATTGTTTTCCACTGCCTGCGCCGACGCGTTGGACAGATCGTCGACCGGCAGGATGATCACAAGGTTACGAACGCCGACGCGGCCGTTGTCGCGACGAAAGCCGCGGAAAGTGGTGTCCAGACTGATCACGCTCATGATGTCTCTCTCAAGATGGGGAATGCGTTGATTGACTGATGCCGGGTGCGTGGCTTACCAGCGCTTCGTCTTGATGTTGTGCACGTGAGCGTGTTCGCCCGCCGTGATGGGCGCGACCACCTTGCCGATGTCGACGCCGTACTTGAACACCGTGTCGCCAACGGCCATGTCTTTCAGAGCGACCTTGTGACCGATGGGAATGTCCTGCTTTGCCGAGACTGTGACGATTTCATCCTCGTCCATGATCCAGGCGTTAAGGTTCGTCCCTGCGGTAATACCTTCGACAACGGCAACACCGACCGTATCTTTAGCTTCATGCAAAACGGCGTGAATCATTTTCCACTCCCTATCGTGAACATGTTTACTTAATCTATTTCTTGCTGGCACCAGCGAAGCACCGGGATCCTCGTTTCAAATTCGTCGCATGCTCAGCCTCTTAAAGGAAGAAACTCAATACGGTTCTCGTGCAGAGATTGATGCCGGATAAGAGCAACACGAACCAGAGCGCTTTGAGCAGCTTTCCCGCCGAGACTTTTCCTCGAAACCACGCGCCCAGACCCAGACCAACCGCACCGCAAGGAAACAGGCAGAGCGCGAGCGTCAACACCTCAGGATTTTTGTATAGGCCTGATGCACTGAACAACAGGAGCCTCAAGAGCGCTGTAATCGTGATAAGCGTGCTGATCGTTGCTCTGCGTTGTTCAGCGTCGTTGAGCCGGCCGGCCAGATAGATCGTGTAGAGAGGGCCACCAGTTCCAAATATCGCCGTCAAACAACCGCCGGCAAGCCCGAGCGGCACTGACCATGCTGTTCGGATCGTGCTGAATTCTTGCCGCGAAACTAGACGCCACACCGAATAAACCAGAAGGGTCGAACCCAATAGCAACTTCAGTGGCCTTTCGGGCACCGCCACTAGGACAAAGACGCCGACCAGTAATCCGATCGACAACCAGGGCATCAGACGGCTTAGTTCAGATTTCGACACGAGTCGAATGCCGCGCATGCCGACAAGGAGTCCGGCTGCGAGATCAAGGATCAGCAGCACGGGTGTCGCCGTTCTCAAGGCCACCACCTGCGTCAACACCGGTACCGCGACAATCGACGAGCCGAAGCCAGTTAATCCGTAGACGAAATACCCTGCGGCGACGCTCATCCCAGCTATGAGCAGATCGACCGATTGGAGGCCCACTCCCGTCGCCGCTATAAGCGAATCGGGCGTTTGCGAGAGGAAATCAATCACTGTCGTTACGCCAAAGAAAAGGCGCAAGCGAACGCCCGTTCGCGGACCTGAGTATCAAACGGGCCATGAATCGATGACCCGTCGTTGGTGCATGTTGATGCATGGACTTGCGTATCCATGGCGCTGTCTCCGTGTTTTATGGGGCTTTTCCTCTTCTGTTGGAACGATTATGATCGGGCTTCACATAAAGAAAAACCGAGTAATTATTGATCTAAGAGAAAGGTCTGCTTTCTAGCTGCCCCGATACCAAGGCCGATATGCCGTCGATCAGAACGCTCAAGATCTTTCTCACCGCTGCTCGCTGCGGGACTTTCGCGGCCGCAGGGGACGTCGTTGGCTTGACGCCGGCTGCGGTCGGACTGCAGATTCGATCGCTTGAGGATGAACTGGGTGTTCAACTTTTTGATCGCAGTGCGCGAGCCGTAGTGCTGAATCCTGTCGGTCGGTCGCTAGTCCGCCGCGCCGAGCAAGTCGTGAGTCAGTACGAACTGTTGGAGGCTTCCGTCAGTGGAGGAGAAATGTCCGGCACCGTCGTTATTGGGGCGCTGGTATCTGCGCTAATGGGCGCTTTTGCGGATGCGTTGTGGTCGATCAGGCGCCGCTACCCTAGCCTCGACGTGCATTTGTTGGCAGGAATGTCGAGCGACTTTGCACTAAAGGTCGAAAGTGGAGAGTTGGACGCTGCGGTGGTCACGCAGTCGCCAAGGCCGATTCCGTCAAGCCTGAAATGGTGTCCGCTGTACTCTGAGCCAATGGTTTTGATCGCGCCGAAATGTCCTCACTTCGAACTTCCGGAGGACCCGCGAGCGATGCTTGAAACGGCTCCGTTCATGAGATTCGAAAGAAGCACATGGACCGGCATTCTCGTCCAGGACGTACTAAAGCGTTGTGCTGTGCAATTGAACGAAGCCATGGAGTTGAACTCCATCGAGGCGATCATTGCACTTGTCCGTCAGGGCTTCGGAATATCGATCGTCCCCAAGTTGGCGAATGTCGCGTGGGAAAAGGATGATGCGCTGGCGCTATTTCCGCTCGAAGGCGTCGACGTTCGACGACATGTCGGCTTGCTCGAGCGCGCCAGTCATGGGCGGATGAACTTCACTGAAGCGATCAAGAAGTACTTTGATCAAGGCTGACGGCACTCACTCTCGCGTCTGATCGAGGATCCGCGCTTGATCAGCCTTGCGGAAAGCGGCCATCGCGACCTGCAGGTGCAGCAGGCCGATCTTGCCGCGGACGTCAGAGCCGTCGTCGAGGAATCGCACGAGGCGCGGCTATTGCGGGCAGGCATGAGGTGCGTCCGTTACTTGAATCCACGATATGCAACAACGCCGGAGCAAACCTGCTTCGATGAGAGCCAGCATCTGGCTGGCTGCCGCACCCGCACATTCAAGCTGCCTCCAATGATTCCACGGTTCGATTTGCAGTTTCCGGCGCGAAGATCGTCACGATCAGCATGCCGGCGATCATGATCGCGACTCCGATCATCATCGACACGTGCAGGCCGACGTTCGACAGCAACACTGGGAATACAGCGGTCCACACCACGCCGCCAAAGAAGCGCCCACCAAGGCCTTCGACCACGCTCTGTCCGGTTGCGCGGATCCGTGTGGGGTATTGCTCCGCGTACCACATCTTGAACGACGGCGACGCGCCAGACGACGAGAACATCACCATGCCCCACAGCACCATAGCCAGCGTGCTTTGAGCCAATGTGAATTCATACGTCGATATCGCAGCGAGCACCGTATAGACGAAGAACACTTTTTTGCGCCCGAAATGCTCGGCGGCAATGCCGTTCATGATCTTCCAGGGAATCTGCGTGGCCGTGGTGATCAGCGTCAGAAAGAGCGCGCTTTCGAGCACGACGTGCTTCTCGATGAAAATCGACGGCAGGTAGTTGACCGAAATGTAGAACATCGAGAAAAGGCTCGTTGCGCCGATCGTCATCACGATGGTGCGGAACAGATACGGCGGTGTCCACACCACGCCAAGCGACCACCAGAATTTCGGTGCAGCATGACCGCTCACGCTGGCGCTTTCGGTCACCTCGTCGACCACCGCCAACGGCAGACGCACGCCGAGCTTGCGTTCCGCGGTGGCCTCGAACCGGCAGATGATCCCGTCGGCCTCGTGATAGCGCCCAACGCGATGTAGCCAGCGCGGCGACTCTGGCAGGAATTTCCAGATCAGCACGACGTAGACGACGGGCAAGCCGCACAGGAAAGTGAACACGCGCCAGCCGACTTCGGGCGCGAAATGCGGAATCACGGCCATGCCGATAGTCGGCGGCAGCAGATAACCGATGCCGAGCGCTGTCTCCAGCAGTCCGGCGAACGCGGTGCGCGTGGTTGCCGAGACGATTTCGGAAGTGAGGGTGTAGGGCATGATGAATGCCGGCGCCATGCCGAAGCCGGTCAGTCCGCGCAGGATCACGAGCGTCGCGAAGTTCGGACTGAATGCGGATATCGCAGTGCCACCCGCGAACCACACGACACCGAAGATCAGCAGTCGTTTGCGGCCGAAGCGGTCGGCCATATAGCCGGTGGGGATCATCCCGACGACGATGCCGAGCGCCGACGATGCGGCGAGCATGCCGGTGTCGCGCGGCGTCAACGCCATGGTCTTCCGGATGATCGGCAACGTGATCGACAGACTGCCGATGTTAAGCGCTTCGATGACGAGCGCACCCGCAGCGAGCAGCACGATCACCCAGCTATGCCAGGTGGTGGGAATGCGCTGCAAACGCGCCAGCAAAAGTGCGGGTGACGGCGGCTGGTTATCCATTTTGTCTCCTCCCTGTATCCGACCTGGACGGCGACCGGTCGGAGATAGTTGTCGTAGGGACCTGCGTCTGCAGGACTCACTTCTCCTTCGCGTACCCGATGGGCGTCGTGCCGCGGATTTGCGTGCGGTGCATCACGCGCTCGTAGCGGTCGTCGAAACTGTCGCGCCGGTGCATCGCGCAGCGGTTGTCCCAGATCACGAGGTCGTGCTGCTGCCACTGCTGCGTCCAGCTGAAGCACTGTTGAGTCGCGTGAGCCCATAGATAATCGAGAAGACGTTCGCTCTCGTCGAGCGGCAACTCCGGGATATACGCGTTACGGCGGCGCCCGAGGAAAAGACACGCGCGTTCGGTGACGGGATGCACGCGCACCAGCGGATGCCGCGCGCCGATGGTCCGGGTTGGCTCGTCGTTATCGGCGAAGCCGCGGCGCAGCTCGCCCGAACTGTTGCGAGATGCGTCGTGCACGCAGGTGAGACTGCGCACGCGCTCGCGTGAGGTCTTGTCGAGCGTGTCATACGCGAGGTACATGTTGCAGAACGACGTGTCGCCACCTTCGGGCGGCACTTCGATGCCATACAGCAGGCTTGCGCTGGGCGGCGTGTCGTTGTACGACATATCGGTGTGCCAGTGCGCCTCGTAGTTACCGAGGCCGCCGATCGCCATTCCGTCCACTTTCACGTTCGAGATGATGGTGACGTATTCGCGTGCTTCCGGATCAATGGCGAGGCGCGGATCGGTGTGATCCATCACGTCGCTCGCGCGGATAGGCACCGGGTCCAGTGCACCGAGGCGGCGGCTGAATTGCATCAGATCGAGGTCGCTCAGCTGCTGCCGACGAAAACGCAGCACGAGGTGGTCGGCCCATGCGCGTTCGATCTGCACGAATGACGCATCGTCGAGCAGCGCCAGATTGACGCCTTCGATCTCCGCGCCGAGGACTTCACCAAGTGGCGTGACCTTGAGCGCGGTGCCTGCAAGCGTTGGAGCGGACATGATGTGTCTCCTGAACTGTTGCGACGAGCGCCGGAACGCGGCCCAAGCGGGTTTACTCACCCGTTTTATTCAACTTTTTCTGGCAGGCCGGCATGACGCTCCTGCAGGTCAGCGCGCTGACCGCGGATCGCGTAATCGCACTGGGCTTGGGTCATCGTGCAGCGTTCCATTGGACGAGGACACCATGACCATCACCATCTTTCATAATCCGGCTTGCAGCACGTCGCGCAAGGTGCTCGACATGCAGCTTTCGCCACGCGAGTCGTTGCGTATCCAGGAGCCTGCTTATACCGACCTTCGCCTCGACGATGACTTGCTATCGAACGCACGCATCGTCGAACTCATGGTGCCCAATCCGGTGCTGATGAACCGGCTCATCGTCCGCACGCCGCACGGCATCAAATTGTGCCGCCCGGCCGAAGAAGTGGCGCCGCTGCTTCAGCCCATCTGATTTATCCGGCGCGCGGTGCGTCTGACGCCCGCGCATGTATCACGTCGGTCACGCGTCGAACAGATAGCGCCGCACTTTCTCGTCATCCAGCGTCACGCCAAGCCCCGGCCCTTGTGGCACCGCAAGGTGGCCGCGCGTCAGATCGAGCTTGGCGGTCACGATGTCGTCCGCTGTTTTTAGCGGACCCACACATTCCAGCCCGTCGAGCACGTTGTCGCTGGTGCATGCGAGCATTATTTCGGCGGTCGTATTGATTCCGAGCCCGAAGCCGTGGCCGATCACTACGGGCATACCGGCTGCCGTCGCGGTTTCCAGCATCCGGCGGCAGCGTAGCAAGCCGCCTTGCTTCATCACCTTGAGCTTGACGATGTCGGCGCAGTCAGCGCGGATTACGTCGATCAGGCTGCGATAGTCGGTGATCGACTCGTCGGCCATCACCGGCATGCCGACCGCCTGCCGCACTTTCGCCATGCCGGCGAGATCTTCCGCAGCCACCGGCTGTTCGAGCAGTTGCAAACCCACCGGCTCGAGCAGTCGCCCGAGAGCGATCGCGTCTTCCACGCTATATCCCGCGTTGGCATCCGCTCGCAGCGCCATCCCGGAACCCACAGCTGCACGCACGGCCATCAGGCGGTCGCGATCGGCGTGAATGCCGCCGCCCACCTTGATCTTGGCCGAGCGGAAACCACCATCGAACCATTTCCGCGCCTCGGCAGCTGCCTCGTCCGGCGACACGATACCGACCCACGCATTGAAGCTGACCGTGTCCTTCACAGCACCGCCCAGGTATTGATGCGCGGGGATGCCCAGATGCCGCGCCAGAAGATCGACTGCGGCCATTTCGATGGCCGCTTTGGCGTCCAGATACGCGTCGATTGTGCGATCCATCGCATCGATCAGGCGATGCGGGTTACCGGCATTCATGCCTTTGACGCATGGCGCCAGCACTCGCCGGATGACCGTAAGCGACTCCTCGACGGTCTCAACGGAATATCCTGGCGACGGATCGATATTGCCGAGACCAATAGAGCCGTCTTCGGCCGTAAGACGCACGATCGCGCTTTTTTGCGTCGTCTTGGTCGTATAGGCGTTCTTGAACCCAGCGCCGACGAGCGGTACAGCGACGCCGAACACGTCGACGCTCTTGATGGGCAGATAAAGTTCGTCCATATGATCAGGATGCGACTGTGAGATTGGCCGGCTCATAGGGCGCAACTTTACCGCCCTTGATCTGCGTACGGTGCATCAATCGCGACGCTGAAGGATCGAACGAATCGCGTCGATGCAGCGTGCAGCGGTTGTCCCACATGATCAGATCGCCCTCCTGCCAGACCTGGCGGAACGTGAACGCTGGCTGCGTCGCGTGTGCCCAGAGCGTATCGAGCAGGGCATTGCTCGCGTCGAGATCCATGCCGACGATATAGCTGTTGCGCCGCCGCCCAAGAAACAGTGCCGGACGCTGCGTTTCAGGATGACGGATAACGAGCGGATGGTGCGCGCCGGGCGCATTGCGCGGATCGGTCACTTCCTGCATGCCCTTGCGCATCATCCCTGCGCTGTTGTACGTGGCGTCGTGAATCGCGCGCTTGCCGTCGATCTGCATTTTCATCGCGTCCGGCAGCGCGTCCCACGCGAGATACATGTTCGACCAGAACGTGTCGCCGCCTTCGGGTGGGATCTGCAGCGCATGGAGCAGCGCGCCACGGGGCGGCGATTCGATGTACGTCATGTCGCAGTGCCATACCGCTTCGCCGTCACCGAGGTTGCCCATCGGGACGCCGTCCTTCTTGATGTTGGAGATAACGTTGATCTCGGGAAATTCGGACAGAAACGGCTTGCCGTAAGGATTCGGCCCCGGTGGATCGAGCTCGCCGAAATGACGTGTAAATGCGAGCAGTTGTGGATCCGTCAAGATCCGACCGCGAAACCGGAGAACCAGATGGTCGGCCCATGCCTGTTTGATTCTGTCGATCACGTCTGCCGCCAGCGGTGCCGACAGATCGACGCCGGAGATTTCGGCCCCGAGCGCATCGCCGAGCGGAGTCACAGTGAAATGAGCCATCGATTTGCACTCCTTTTTCTACGGTTACCTTTCGAATGCAGATCAATATAGTCAGTACCTGTAATAGCGTAAATGAGATATTCAAGGCATCACGTGATACCTTTTTCATATCTCCTCATCAACCCTCGGATGGTGATGTCATGAAGCGATCTCCTGCGGCACTGCAACGAAGTCATATCGAAGCCCTGATCGCCATCGGTGATGGCGGCTCGGTACATCGCGCTGCGCGCAGTCTTGGCGTTGCGCAGCCGGTGCTCTCACGGTTGCTCGCCGATGCGGAAAGCCGGCTGGGAACACGACTCTTCGAACGGTCGAGCCAAGGAAGCCAGCCCACGTTGCTCGGCGAAACCGTGCTCGCGCAAGCGCGCTCCGTGATGCGCGCGATGGACCGGCTGAGCGCGAGCGCCGCGTCCGCGCGGTTGCCGGTCCGGCTCGGTTGCATACCCCGCGCAATGCATACGCTGATCCCGCCGCTCTATGCGCGGATGTACGCAGGGACGCACGCAGACGATCCAGCGGGCACCGACGACACGGCATTCCGCTGTAAGGTGATCGAGGGCAGCTCGACTATGCTGTTTGAACTACTGGAGGCAGGCGAACTCGATTTCGCGATCCTGCGCTGCGCCAGCACGGTGAAGAGCGACGAGGTGAAGATCGAACGTCTGTATGCGGAGCGCACCGTAATCGTCTGTTCAAACCACCATCCTGTGTTATCCGCGCGGCCGCTGCGGCTTGCCGACCTGGCTGCGCTCGACTGGACGCTCCCGCATGCCGACACGACCTCGCGTATCGCCTTCGATCTATTCTGGACGCGACGTCGTCTGCCGCCGATCGAGCCGGTGCTCGAGACACGCTCGTTCGAGTCGAATATCGAAGTGGTGGCACACACGCGGCTGCTGTCGATCGCGCCGGAGTCGATCGCCCGGCGCTACATGCGCTTCGGCATGCTGAGCATTCTGGAGATCGAGAGCGCGTTGCCATCGAGCCCGATCATGCTGGGCTCGCGGCTAACGGCGCGCGAAGAACCCGTGTTGAAGCGCTTTCGCAAGCTGCTGCAGGAAACGGCGGGCGAGTTGGCTTTGGGCTGAGTGGTGCTCGATTGCTTCCGTGATGGGACGTATCGTCTTTGAAACAGCGAACAGCAATCTGATCGTCCCCGCGCTGCCGCCGGCGACGCATCTTGTATTCCGCATGCCTTGAAAATCGCTATGGGGAGAGGTAGTACACGAAAGCGAAAGGCCGCGATGGGCCGGCCTACGGACGTTCAGCATCACACCGTTGGACGTCCGGCAGTTTCGGTCCCATACGGACGCCAACTGGAACAGCAGACACGATTCGCGCTACGGCTATCGACCGCACCGAAGAGTGAGCGGCAAGCTCGCCGCCTGGCGACGCCCGCTGCGGCCTCACACGTAGCGCACCCAACGTTGCGCGTCTCCCTGGTTTGACGTTTGCGCCGCCGCAGGACGCGGCGGCGCAGGTCTTTCAACTGAAGCTACTGCGCTGCCGGCGCGCCGACGCCATCGATGTCCGGTGCCCAACCCGAAGGGTTCGAGAAGATCAGCGCGTTCGCGTTGCCCGACTTGAATGTGCCCGTCACAGCGAGAGTCGAGATGGTGCTCCACCCACCGCTCGGCGGAAACGACACAGTGACAGGCGTTGAACCGTTAAAGCTGATGTCCGCGGAGCGCGGCGCCGAGTCGCCGTTCGCATAACCCACCAACACGGTGTAGGTGCCGTCCGCGGGAACACTAATGTTGTTGATCGTCAACGTCCCGCCGTTGCCAACATAGCCGACGTCCGAGCCGCCCGAACAAACGCTGCATGCCGAAATGCGCGCGCCACCGGCGAGTACGCTGCTCGACGCTTCTGCCTCGTAGGCAGCCTTGAACGGCGGAAGCGTCACCGGGCCGGCGACGACAAACACTGTGCCAATATCGGGCGCAGGCGCGGTGCTGTCCGCGCTCAACAGCGTCAGCGAGTTACCCCCGGGCTGCAGCGGCACATAGACCGTGACCGTGCCAACTCGCCCTTCGCCGCCGGTCGGCGGAAATGCCACTGTGGTCGTCTGGCCGCCGTTCGTCGAAAGCTGTGCTGTCAACGTGTCGCGAGAGCGGTTCGCATATGCAATCTCAACGTAGCCGCCGGTGCCGGTTGATGCGACGTTGCCGAAGGTTACCGTGCCAAGTCCCCGAACGATCCTGCCGCCGTCGCAGTCCGGGCAGTGCGTATACGATGCACCACCGCCAAGTGAAGTCGGCTGGTAGGTCTTCGCGGCGACGTCCTGTCCGCTTACCGAGAGCATCACGGCGCCGCCCGCGGGCACCGTCGGTGCTGTATACGAAGTGACAAACGAGCCGAGTTGCTTGCCGGCCCACAGATCACGCACGATCGCGCGCGCGTTTGGCACCAAGCCGAGTTGCTGCCACGTGATCGTCATCGGCGCGTCCGTCGTGCCGTTGTTGAACAGCACGACAGCACGCTGCCCCTGGCCGGCGAGAAGCTTCGCCCACACCTGCTGTGCGCCGGATTGTGCGACCTTTACACCTTGTGTGCCAAGCGGGTCCTGGTCGACCGCAATAACGTCGGTGTTGGTCGTCAACTGCGTGGTATCTGCGGTCAGCGGCTTCGACAGGTCGGCGCCGAGAATCAGCGGTGCGCCGGCGATCGCCCACAGGCTCATGTGCGCCTGATCGTGAACCGCCGTCATGCCCATACCGACCACCATCATGTCGGGGTCGTTGTAGAAGCCAGTGTGCTGGGCCTCGGGGTGATAGTTGCCAAGAAAGTTGCCGGTCACGCTGCCGAAGTTCGGCGCGCCGCTGTTCGGCCCATAGATGTCGCCCGTCGTTCTCCACATCCGGCCAACCCCGGCGGCCCACGCCCACGGTCCCTCGTTGAAGTCGGGGTACGTGCTGTTGCTGGCGATGGTTCCCCAGTCGCAGATGCTGAGCGTCACGCGGTGGCCGGTCTGCACGTATGCCTTGTCGATCGCATCGGCGATGGCCGTATAGGCTTGTTGCGGATCATAACCGGCTGCGCCGCCCCCGCAGAAGTCGACCTTCACGAAGTCGAATCCCCACTGCGCGAATTGCAGGAAGTCGTGATCGTAGTGCGCGAAGTCGCTACCGACGAAATGCGTGCCGTTGGTTCGCGTGCCGCAACCCTGCGGGCCGGCGTCGATGTAGATGCCCGCTTTCAGTCCCTTGCTGTGGATGTATTGCGCGATGGCCTGCATGCCGCCCGGCCATTGGGTGTTGTCGATGACGAAGTTGCCGTTGGCATCCCTCGCCCCTGAGGTCCACCAGCCTTCATCGGTGTTCACGTACTCGTATTGCGCGCCGGATTTTAGCTGCGCATTCAGTGCGGAAAGGCCATCGGCTTCGGCCTTGATCGTGTTGTAATTCACGTTCTCCGCAAGGCTATTCCATGACGACCATCCCATTGGCGGCGGCACCACGGCGATTTGACGCGAGGGGCGGCGGCTTTGCTGCGCCGCGGATTCGCTTTGCGCGGCAGAGGCCGCCGTGGCTTGTTGACTCTTCGCCGAGGCGACGGCGCCGCTACCGCCCGGCGCATCGCCGCCACAACCCGACAAGCCCAGCGACACACTCACGGTTAATGCGGTTAACAGCGAAACGGCACAACGTCTGTACACGAGCAGGTTCATGTCTGTCTCCTGGTTGAACGCTTGACTCTTGCGGCAGGGCTGTTTTCGGGAGTGACTATATTCAGGTCCGCTCAGGAACTCCAAAAACTTTTTTGTTATCCCAGCACGTGGGAATATTTAGGGTTACATAAATTTATGCGTAGAGGATAAAATCGAATGACCACTATAAACGAGCACACGGACTGCTGAAGCGTTTGCAGTTTCAAGCCTCAGTCCGTTGTTTCGGCAATGCGGAAGTGACCAGTTCGACCTGGCTATAGCAATCGAGAAGCGGTCGCGATAGTCTCCAGTGTGCGGGCCGCACGGACCGTCGCTGCCGAGCAAGTTCAGGAACATAACCGGGGGGCGTTCCACAATGTCTGACCAACGCGGTAGTCAATCTGTCACGATGTCTGACCGAACCGGTAGTAAATCTGCATTGCGTCAAGTTGCAGCTTCGAGGCTTTTTCTCGGCGCAACCATTGCGATGTTTTTGTCGGGTCTCGGCGCGTCGGCGGCTGCACCACAGATCGTTCTGTTCCTGGTGAAGGAACTCGGCGCCTCGCTGCCGTTGGCGGGATTCTATTACCTGACCAGCCTTGCAGCTCCAGTCGCGGGGTATTTCGTCGGCCGCTACTCTGATCACACAGGGAATCGCCTCGGTCTTTTTCGCATGTGTGCTGTGGCGGGCTTTGTGGGCTGGGCGGGGCTGGCCGTCTCTACTTCGGTCTGGATACCCTTCATCATTGCGGTCGCTTTGCTGGCCGTTTCCGGTGCTACCGCCTCGCAAATTTTTGCGGCCGTCCACGATGAACTCAGCGACAAGCCCGACGACGCAAATGAAAGTGTGGTTGCCATCATCCGTATGGCGCTTACCGGCGGATGGATCGTCGGGCCTGTGCTGGGAGCGTGGGTAGCGGCTGCCTATGGCCTGCGCCCCATGCTTTGGATGACCGCCATCTGCATGCTTTTACAGATCGCGCCTCTCGGAACGCTGAACCCAACCGTCAAGATCAAGCCGGCGTCGGCGAGCGAGCCCGCGCGTCACTCCAGCCTACGTGCCATGCTTCCACTGCTGACGTTCACAGGACTCTTCGTCATGCTCTACGCAGGGGAGCCAGTGAAGTACGGATTCCTGCTGATCTACATGGAAGAACACCTCAAGCTAGGCCCGGCTGTACGAGGAACGGTCATCGGGACACAGCCATTCATCGAGCTGATCATCATGCCTTTCAGCATCGGGCTGGGCCGCAAGCTTGGCAACGTGTGGTTGATGTGTATCGCGGCCGCCATGGGGGTGTTTGCCAATCTTTGCTTTGCGCTCTGGTCGTCTGCAGCGGGCATGTTCGCCGGACAGATCCTCATGGGTGGTGTTTGGGGCATATTTATGGTTCTGGGCATCATCGTCGCTCAACGCCTGCTTCCCAACGCGGTAGCGACGGCGTCGGCAATCTTCATGAGCTCGACGGCCCTCGCGTCGGCGTTGGGAGGCATCGCGAGCGGTTTCGGGGTCGCATTCCTGGGCCTTCCCCATGTCTTCCTGCTGCCAGCGCTCTTCGCGGGTATAGCAGTTATTGGACTGGCATTGATGGCACGCACCGAACGCTTCAAGATGTATTGATCTCGGGCCGGTCCCTTCGCGCGTTTCACCGTCCCGTTAAGGCCGTCCTTCGACGGCGCGGGCTGCTCTGCGGATATATGGCGCGGCACGCAGTATTTGCGCGTTTGGCTCCATTTGTGTCGCCAGCGCGTTGACTGCCCCAGGCAAGTTTGAAGGCGTTCCCCTTGCCGGCCAGTTCGCATACGCGCTCGAGCACAGATGCAGCCTCCGGTTCCGATCGAGAACCGGCCGTTGATTGCGAGGACAGGAACGTCTGAGTTGGATCGGGAGCGCTCATTCGCTGACGGTGAGACCTGACATTCGCGGCCATCGGTGTGCGAACGTCAACGCTGTCCACTGCGTCGTCGACAAACGTGGTGGCGCCCATGCGCTGGACGCCACCGTTCGCACACTTCGAGCGCTACATTCCTGAAGCAGTCTGAATTGCCAGGCTTGGGCAATAATGCGTTGCGCTGAGAAATGCCGCTTGCTGCGACCGGTTTCCAGCGGCGCTCGACGTGGGTGGATCGATAAAAACAGATGCGTTATTCGATCCCGCAGGCGCGGTGAAGGTCATCGTCACTTTCCACCACTTGCCCGCTCGCACCGCGCTCAGCGAGGTCGCTTGTCCGGCGCCCCATGTTCCCCTCACGACCTGCCCCGTATTCGTGTTGACGACCCATCCGAATTCCGTGCCGCTTGAGTCATCGGTCTGGATCGATCCGCCGGGAAAGACCGTCGCGTTGGAGGTAGCCATAACGTAGTCCGTGAAACTGTAGGTTTGGCCGCCCTGAACCCGGATGATTTCGCGGATATTCGCAACCGACGAGCCATTCGTACCGATGACCGTCGCCGCATGCTTGCTGTTCCCGCTGATATCAGTCGCAGGCACAGCGGTGCCACCATTTTGCTGGCTCCATGCATCTGGCATTGCAAGACTCAGCGGCGAATTCACCAGATTGTTCGCGTAGCAGGCGGCCGAAGTCTTATTGGCCGGCGGCCCGTAGAAGCTCGCAATGCTGGACTGGATCCCGTTGTCCGTCACGTCGGATGTCGCCTTGGTGATGATCGCGCCTTCGAAGAACTGAATCGGCGCAGCGCTGCCGTCGCCCCCTTCACCAAGTGAAAGACCGCCTTGCCATTGACCGTTGAAGGCATGGCCCGCATCGCCGCCAAAGTTAAGGGCTTCTGGCGGAGCCTGATCAAAGAGCGGGGTGAGCACGCTCTGCGAAGCAGAACCGCCTTTGACGACGAAAATATTCGATGCGTTCACCGGCGAATACTTGGAAAGTACCGTGACAAACTTTTCATTCTTGGGCTGCTGTGGGCCGTACAGATAGACCCCCGCCTCGGCATCGACGCCCGGCCAGTTGATATCCAGTCCGTTACATACCGGATCCTTCGCATTGGGTGGCTGATTCGAATCACCATCACAATAGCCGAACACCGCTGCATTGCCGTTTGAGAACGCCAGCGCAAACATCTCGCCCTCGATTTCGCCATGAGCAAAGGTGCTGGGGTTAGCGCTGTTCTCCATGTTTCCGTACGTGCCGCAACACGTAGAGGACTGGCTGTAATGTGCGCCGGCCACCATATACTCGGCGATCTCGGTATCGCCGATCGACTGGTTCACTGTGCCGAACCGGTTCCGATAGGCTTGTCCCCCCAACGTATTCAGCGCTGGAATCTGCGCGCCTTCGAGCGGTATGAAACCCAGCTTCGCCGGCGTGCCGTGCGCCGGCAAATCGTTACCGATCGATACCTGCAGAGTGGGCGACTGCGCGGTCAGCGCGGTGGGCGGCTGCGACAACTGCACAGTCAGTGTCCCACCCGTCCCTGGGAGCGTGATCGTCGCAAAGCCGTTGATGACCGGTACGGTCGTCGTCTTCTTCGATCCTGAAGCGCTACTCGCAAGGGTCAGTGATTCTGTGCCGTCCTGATTGAGTGTGAGAACGGCGGGCACGTTACCAAACGCGCCTCCCTTGAGGGCCGCAACTGAGTCGATCTGATCGTAAATGTATGAGACGGCGCAGGACGTATCGTTGCAGAACGCGTTTGCGCTTCTGACATTGGCCGAACCGATTTGCTGCCGATCGCCGCCGTTCGGCAAGGTGCTCGACGTATAAGGGTAGATGTCCTGCTTTGCATTGTCAGAGGCCCGTTGAAGCTGGAACAACGGGCCTCTATAACTCCTTGTCAGTAAGCGTGTCACGCTGTGAGCCGCGGAACACGGTGTGTTGGCCGCTGCGGCAGTGTCGCAAGGTAACGGAAGCGCATTCGCCGCTTCCGTTACTGCACTGCTATCTGGCTGCGATGCAATGTTCGCTGATGACGTCGGTGACGCACTCGTGTTCGCCACGCCTTGCGCCGCAGATGTGCCGGCGCTGTCTCCATTGCATGCAGCGAGTGCAACAGTCGCCGCCAGCAAAACAGAAATCAATCCAACTCCTCTGGACATCATGACCTCCTCCTATCAAACCGTGCTTCGGGTTAGACTTCATAAACTTAGTTATGCAAACTGATTTGCACAGAATCATCACCGATCAAGCAGATAGTGTGCGGAACCGTCACTCGTTCCCGGCGATTTGGAGAATGTTCTGCTGCGTGACGCGACTCGCCAGGCAGAGGGAGCACGATGCCGGCCAGGCGCCAGCAATCTCAACTATTAATAATATTAGTCAACAATATTGCCTCATCATCTCAGGATAATCCCCTAGCTGCAGCGCGGCAATTCGAGCTATCCGCCCGTTGAATCCTGATTTGCAATGGGCATAACAGGGTCCTGTGTCAATATTATTGCTAATAAAGAACCTTTCATAATTGAATGGTTTGGCGTCGTCCAACTCACTCGCGCCCGCTTCCGTGGTGCCATCGTGTCCCATGCGCAGCGCTGGTTTTCCCGGCTTACACGTCAGGGTACGTCGTGCGCGGCCGTGCTAGCGGATGCTGATGAAGCAGGGTCGGCTGTAAATGCAATTTACTATCAAGAGAAGCGATGCAGCATCGCAACGCAATTATTCTTAAAGTTGTCGGTCAACAAAAAACGTTCGCTTTAATCAATTTGTAACGTTCAATAACACATGACCACCGCGCGGCGCGTGTACTGTCACGTTGTTGATGGTCGAGCGGGCGAAGACTTTGAACATCAGCATTCCTGATTTGTGCGGCAAGGCGATCCAACGTTGCGTTGCCGGTCACGGTTTCCCACACTTTAAAACCTGTATGCGCGCCTGCCGCTTGTCTTGCGCGGATACTGTCACGTTCCTGGGATGTTGGCGGAAATGCAGCGACAATTGCGGGTATGAAACGGACTGCTCTCCAACACAGCGCACCTGCCAACGACGCTATGTCTATGCCGGCTAGCGATTTCCGCCCGACGCGATCAGTTATGCGGTGTGGCTGTACTACCGTTTTCAGTTGAGCCTGCGTATGGTTGAGGAGTTGCTGGCAGCTTGCGGCATTGACCTTATCTATGAAACGGTGCGAAGCTGGTCGGTGAAGTTCGGCCTGGGTATCGCCCGGCGCATCCGCTCTACATCGCTGACATGATCGCCAAGGGCAGATGACATGCCCCAAAGGCATTCGCTTGTCCGTCGCACAGCAATTCTACTCCCTGGTTTCATAAACCAGCGCAATTCATTCGCTGGTTTCGCCCAACCGTCCTTATTGCGACGAAACCAGTTTATGTACCGTGCCCGAAAAGATCCGCTCGATGACCCGCAAAAACTGGCAGCCAGTTGTGAGAAAGAAAATCACTCTATTTACGCATAGTGCAGACTGCGAAGTATTTTCAATCTCCGGTAATTTTTTGAGTAAAGCGAATGAGTGGGTCTTTAGTTTTCGGAAAAAAGTGCATACATCGAGAGGCTTTTTTTATAAAGGCACAAATTTCGGAAATCCGAATAACAATTTTCTTATACAACCCGTCGATCCGCATTTTTTTTCGCCACGTCTTGATTCACGTCTCTGACATATGCAAACGATAGATTTTTCTGGCTGAGGCTCAGAAACGCTCAGCACAAGCAGCTCCAATTTTAGATCAGGGGTAACAGAACAGATCTGAGACGTTCAGTTCAGGAGCAGAGATTTCAATTCTGTTTGTTTTCTGGAGATATGAAATGAAAAAATGCAGACTGGTTCAGTCTAGCATTACATTAGGATTGCTTACCGGCTCTATACTCTTCCCAACCCTTCAAGCAAGCGCAGCACCTCAAAGCAATATGGAACTGTTGCCGACCGGCCAGTTCATCTCCCCGAGAGCCATTCCGGGCGCCGTCCAGCAATTGCTGAATCCGCAGCTTTCGGCCAAGTCGACCCAAGTGGTCAGCGGTGCCATCAAGTCGCAGCTCAGCCCGGACGGCAACACGCTGGCCGTGATCACCGCTGGCTACAACACCGTCTACACGGGCGCCAACAACAGCACACTGGACAAGGCTGACTCGACCCAGTACATCTTCATCTACGACGTGTCGGGCGCGAACAAGGCCCGCCCGATGCTGGCGCAAGTCATTCACCAGAACAACGCGTTCGACGGTCTCGCCTGGAACGGCAACCAGACCCTGTACGGCACCGGCGGCGCCGACGACAAGGTCTATGTGTACAACCGCGCTTCGACTGCCCCGTCGGCACAATGGTCCCAGACCGCGGCCATCGCACTGAACCACACGACGGGTATCGGTTCGGGCGTCAAGCCGAACGCTGGCGGCCTCGCTGTCTCCGCTGACGGCCGGAACCTGGTCGTTGTCAACAACTACAACGACTCAATCTCCATCATCGATACGGGCTCGAACACGCTCGTTTCCGAATACGACCTGCGTCCGTTCAACACGTCGGGCCAGCAGGGTGTCGCCGGTGGCGAATACCCGTGGGCGGTTTCGCTGAAGGCCGACGGGACCGCGTTCATCTCGTCGGTGCGTGACCGTGAAGTCGTGGTGCTGAACCTGGCGAACCCGGCCGCGCCGCAATTCATCACGCGCATCCCGGTGAAGGGCAATGCATACGGCATGGCCTTCTCGCCCGATCAGTCTAAGCTCTACGTCGCCGTATCGAACACCGACCAGGTCGCCGTCATCGATACCGCCAGCCACAGGGTTGAGAAAACGATCGACATCGCCAGCCAGAATGGCGACGGCAACGACCGGGGTAGCGGCAATAACAAGAAATACAGCGGCCGCGATACGGTCAACGTGACCGTATCGAAGAACGGCAAGACCCTGTATGCGGTCAACAACGGCGACAACTCGATCGCTGTGATCTCGCTCACTGGCGAGAACGGCTACCACGTCAACGGTCTGATCCCGACCGCCTATGCGCCGAAGGACATCACGCTGAGCGCCGATGGCTCACAGATGTACCTCATCAACGGCAAGTCGGTCACGGGCCCGAACCCTCTCTATACCTCGGGTACCACGGCCCAGTACCAGTTCGGCCTGGAACAGAGCAGTCTCGTCAGCGCTCCGGTCCCGACGGGCGATGTGCTCGCCCAGCTGACCACCCAGGTGGACGAAAATAACCACTACTCGGAGAAGGAGTCGGATAGCGATCGCGAGACGATGCACTTCTTGCGCGCTCGCATCAGGCACGTGATCTACGTCGTGAAGGAAAACCGCACGTTCGACCAGATCCTCGGCGACCTCGGCAACGGCTCGAACGGCGATCCGACGCTGACGATGTACGGCAAGGCCACCACGCCGAACTTCCACAACATCGCCAGCAACTTCGTCACGCTCGACAACTTCACCGATCCCGGCGACGGTTCGATGGACGGCTGGTCGTGGGTGCAGCACGCGCACGTCACGCCGACCGAGGAAGTTTCGCAGCAGGAGAACTACGCTGGCGTCAGCCGCGGCATGGCGTATGAATCCGAAGGCTCCAACCGCGGTCTGCCGGTTGGCCTCCCCACCACCGCCATGCGCGACTTCGCCACGAATGGCAGCTTCACGAGCGCGACGTCGTCGCTGTCGGGCGGCACGGCCAACGCGCTGCCGGGCAGCGCTGACGTGTCGGTGCCGGATGCGCCGTTCGGCTATCAGAAAGCGAGCATCTACGACGCGGTTCTGCAAGCCGGCGGTGCGGTCCGCAACTACGGCGGCATGGTCAACAACGTTGGCTCGATCGGCACGATCGCCAGCCCGCTGCTCAATCCGGCCGGTGCCAACATCGTCCAGGCTCACCCGCTCAAGCCTTCGCTCGTCAACCTGACGGACCAGTACTACCGCGGCTTCGACCAGGCCTATCCCGACACCTTCCGCGAACTTGAATGGAACCGCGAGTTCCAGCAGTACGTCGCGAACGGCCAGCTCCCGTCGTTTGAAATGGTCCGCATGGGCTCCGACCACACCGGCAGCTTTGCCCAGAACGTCGGCCAGATGGGTTCGGCTGAGCAGGAAGAAGCCGATAACGACTTCGCAGTTGGCAAGCTGGTCGAAACCGTCGCGCACAGCCCGTATGCGCGGGACACGCTGATCGTGGTGGTCGAGGATGACTCGCAAGCCGGTTCCGATCACGTCGACTCGCACCGCTCGCCCGCTTACGTCGTCGGTGCGTACGTGAAGAAGCACGCCGTCGTCAGCACCGCCTACAGCCAGGTCAACGCGCTCCGTACCATGGAAGACCTGCTCGGTACCCAGCATATCGACCTGAACACGGCGTACGCGCGTCCAATGACCGACCTCTTCGACACGAAGTCGGACGGTTCGTGGACCTACACGGCCGTTGCTTCGACGATTCTGAAAAACACGAACGTGGGCAACGTGGCGAGCGGCACCGACGGCAACCAGTTTGCCCAAGGTGAGGACATTCATCCGCTGCATGACGCGACGTACTGGGCGAACGCGACGAAGGACTTCGACTTCTCCAAAGAAGATCGTATTCCGCCGGATCTGTTCAATCGCGTGCAGTGGAAGGGCGTGATGGGTGACAAGCCGTATCCCGTCCCGCACTCGATCTACTCGAAGGCCGCAGCCGACGGTTCGAAGTCGGTCGCCGCTGTCGACGACGACGACGATTAAGCAGGTCGTCGCGTGGTCCGGTTCCAGTGCATCGGGCGGCCTTGCACTGCCTGATGCGCGAGATCCGAAGTAGCCAGTCACGGCGGGTCGCTGTCCCAACGGACGGCCACCCGCCGACCTTCTCACTACCGTCTCCAACAATAGCCAGCACCGCGTGAAGCCAACGAACGTATCCAGGTCCCGAACCGCAATTGCCATATCGGCGCTATTTGCCACTTTGTCATTCCCCAATTTGGCGAAGGCTCAACAAGCTCAACAGGAACAGCCTCAGCAAGCACAAGGTCAACAGACGCCAACCCGGCAGACGCAACCCGCGAGCACGCTCGGCGAGATATCCGTCACCGCTGCGACGGCCGCGGCCGGGCGCGACCATAACGTCAACGACCCGTATCAGGTCACGGGCGTCAGCAAGACGGGTACCGCGCTCGGCGACCTGCCGATGAGCGTGCAGGTCATTCCGCGCGGAATTCTCGACGAACAAGGCGTCACGTCGTTGCAGGAAGCGATCCGGAACGGCAACGTGTCCGGCGTGAACTATGGCGGTACCGATTCGAAAGGCTTCACCGACCACTTCATGATCCGCGGCCTGCAGGCGCAGACCTATGACGACGGCTTCTCGGACGGCGACCAGGTCAACGGCCCGACGCATTCGCTGCTGGGCGTCGAGCGCATCGAAGTGCTCGAAGGACCGGGGTCGGCGCTGCTCGGCAGCGGCCCTCCGGGCGGCGCGATAAACCTGATCCACTACACGCCGTCGGCGCAGTTCCACTGGGGCGGCAATATCCAGGCCGGCTCGTTCGGTACCGTTAACGCCAGTGGCTACGTCACCGGTCCAACCGGCATCGACGGACTGAACTATCGCGTGGACGCCGGCGCCGGCCGCTCCGACGGCTACCGCGACCTCGCATCGTGGAACAAGGAAATCCGTCCCGATCTGCAATGGAAAATCGGCGACCACAAGATCGAGTTCTCGATCGACGCGCAGGACTATATGGCAACGCCCGACTCATACGGGATGATCTATTACAAGGGGGCGCCGATCCGCAATGTCCCGTTCGACGCCAAATATTCGACGCCGTTCGCGAACGCACACGGCAACGATGTACGCGCCACGCTCACGGACGAGTGGCGCATCAGCGACTACCTGACGATCAACAATCGTCTGTCGTACATGCACCACACGCTGGACTTCTACAGCAACGGCGACAGCACGCACGCGAAGGTCAAGGGCAACACATTCACCGGCCGCCAGTTGCGCGATCAGGACGATTCGCTCAACACGCTCGACTACCAGTTGGAGCCGGTCTGGAAATTCTCGACGGGCAGCATCCACCATACGCTGCTGACGGGCTTCGAATACCTGAACCAGGATCTCAACACGGTGAAGGCGACGGCAGACCTTCCGGACATCGAGGACATCTTCGCGCCGGTTCCGACGGAAACGTCCATCGCAAGCCTGCATTTCCAGTGCGCGCCCTCTCACTCGTGCCAGAACGACCATGTGTACGCGAACTTCTACAGCATTTACGCGACCGATCAGGTGGACGTGACGGACAAGTTCAAGATTCGCGCGGGCGTGCGCAAGGACTGGTTCGATACGTCGCTGACCCTGAACCCGCTCCCCGGCGAGCCGAACCGTACCGCCAACGACGGCATCACACTGGTTCAGGGCAATACGTATACGCGCAACGATGCGCCGACCAGCTGGAACGCCGGCGTGCTGTACAAGGTCACGCCCTGGATGACACCGTATTTCGGCGTATCGCGCAGCTACCTCGCGAATTTCAACTCGGAGAACGATGCGTTTTCCATCGGCCCGCCGGAATCGGCGCTGCAATACGAGCTAGGCGTAAAGTGGTCGCTCGACGACGGGCGCTACGTGCTCAACACCGCGCTGTTCGACGTGAAGCGGGAACACGTGGCGACCCCGTTCGGCGACGACCAGATCGCGTTCGATTCGCAGCGCACACGCGGCGCCGAGGCCTCGCTCGACGCGGATCTCACACCGAACTGGCACGTGTACGCGAATTTCACCGCGCAGCACGCGCGTATCACTTATAGCCCAGACACTCCTGGCGCAGTCGGTACGGTCCCGCAGGGCGTGCCCGCCTATATGGCGAACCTGTGGACGACGTATCGCTTCAGTCTCTTCGGCAGGGCGGGCTTTCATGCGGGTGCCGGCATCAATTACATGAGCCGGATGTCGAACGGCTTCGCCAACGGCTACGACTGGGCGCCTGCCTCTTTGATCGAGAACCTGCAGTTCGGTTACGCGGAACCTCACTGGGGGGTCGATCTGAACATCGACAACGTCACCAACCAGCGCTACTACATCGCCACCAACGTGGTCGGCGCCTACCTCGGCGCGCCGTTGGCCGCCTACGTTTCCCTGCATGCGGATTTTTGAGGAGGATCGATCATGTCGATGGACATCCTGTTACGCGTCGCCGATCATTCCGGCGGCGTGCTGTATGTGATCGCCGTGCTGCTGTTCGTCTCACTGACCGTCGTCATCGAGCGGCTGTGGTTCCTGCATCGTGTCGCGCGCGATGCGCACGCGGCGCTTGCCGAACTGGACCATCAGAAGACGCTGAACGCGAGCGCGCTCGCGGCCTGGGCCCAACGGCACGACGGGCTCCCGACGGGCCGCGTGATCGCAACCGCGGGCCGGCTCGCCGGACGCGCCGATCGCGACACGCTCGCCGCGAGCCTCGAGGAAGCAGTGATGCGCGAGGCTCCCCGCATCGACCGTTTCCTGTGGGTGCTCGATACCGCGGTCACGCTGGCGCCGCTGCTCGGCCTGTTCGGCACGATCGTCGGCATGTTCGACGCGTTTCAGGTGCTGTCGAATCCGGGCAACGCGCCGATCCAGGTGACGGGCGGCGTCGCCGAGGCGCTGATCGCGACTGCGTCGGGCCTGTTCGTCGCAATGATCGGACTCGTGTTCTTCAATGGCCTGCATAATCGCGTGCGACTCGTCGTGCATCAACTCGATACGCTGAAGACCGCGCTCGTCAATCGCCTGACGAGCGACATCCCGGATGTCCAGGTCGCGCGGGAGGCGGAAACTGAAACCCCGCACGGGGTGATCGGGTCGCTCGCCCGGCGGGGAGCATGACGTGAAGTACTTTGAGGCACGCAAGGCGCGCATCGAGATCATTCCGATGATCGACATCATGTTCTTCATGCTGGTGTTTTTCATCATGATCACGCTGCACATGATTCCGAAGGCGGGCCTGCGCACGCGGCTGCCGTCGGCCGCGAGCGCACAGAGCCTGCCGCCGCCGAAGGTGACGGTGACGCTCGCGGCCGACGGCAGCGTGTCGGTCGACGGCCGCACGCTCAGCACGGCCGATCTGACCGCGCTGCTCGCGAAGCGCCCCGATCCGGCGCATACGGTGGTGACCATCGCGGGCGCGAAGGACGTGCGGTTGCAGAAGCTCGTGAACGTGATGGACGCGTGCCGCGCGGCCGGCGTTACGCAGGTGTCGCTGGCCGCGCAACCGGAAAAGGTGGACTGACATGTCGTCGATGCCGACCGTCGCGCAGCATGCGCCGCACCCCGGCACGCGCAAGCCGCTCTATATGTCAGCCACGCTCGCGCTAGCCGTCGAGGCGCTCCTGCTCGCGGGCGTCGGCGCATGGCTGACTCATCCGCGCATCTCTGCGCCGAGGCGGCCCGAGCCGATGACGATCACGCTGGCGCCGCCGACGGCCCAGGCGCCGAAGCCCGCGCGCATCCCCGGGCGCGAAGTGTCGAAGCCGGTGCCGAAACCGGCCGTGGAGCCGCGTCGCGCTCCAGCGGTACATCAGGCGCGCGTCGCGCACGCGGCACCGGCGAAGCCGCAGCCGGTCACGCCGATTCCGGCGCCGAACACCGCGCCCGCTCAGAGCGCCGCGCCGGCCGAACCCGCGTCCCCTCCCGCACCGCGTCCCGCGCCAGCGCCCGTCCCCGCTCCGGCCCGCCCCGAAGCGAGTTTTGATGCCGCGCTGCGCGCCGCGATCGAAGCGGCGCTGCGCTATCCAGAATCGGCCCGCATGGAAGGGGTAACCGGGCGGACGCTCGTCCGGTTCGTCTATCGCGACGGCGCAGTGTCCGACACACACGTCGTGACGTCCAGCGGCATGGGCCTGCTCGACCATGCCGCGCTCGCGGCCGTGCGCGACGCCGTGTGCCCGCCTCCGCCCCATGGGCTCGAGGGCAAGAGCCTGCCCGAGCAGCTATGGGTCGATTTCACGCTCGACAGTAAGGGGTGAAGACTATTGTTAGGTCGTTGGACCAATGAGATCGCGCCGTTCGTCCACTGTGCATGACCGTATGCGGAATACAACGTCGGCCTCGAAAACACATCGATGAGAAAGAAATCGCATGGCATTGCGCCGCGAGACGCGCTAACGCCGGCGGCCGGGTCCGGTCCAGTTCGTCCTGCATCTTCTGGCGATCACTGGGCACAGCACCAAATTTGCTGCCAACGTCACGGGAGCAGATGGCCTTCTTGCGCCGACCAGGGAGAACCCGAATTTGGGTTGTGCCTCGGCGCGCCACATTTGTCAGTATGGTCTGGCGCGATAGGAACAACGCGCTGAGGCGACTGGGGGTGGTTGCGGCAGTCACCGGATTGGCTGACTCGAAAGTGGATTCGATCAGCGTAACGCGCTCCCGATGCTCCAGGAATTGGACCAAAGTTGCATTGCCGCTTTTTGTTCCGCAGCCTACATTATGAAAGGAACTCCGGAAAGTACCTGAACCCGGGACTCGCGAAGACAGGAATGGCGAATACAGAGGCGAAAAAAGACCGGTCCGTCATCGTGTTCATAGCGGCGGAAATGCCGGCCAGATTCGTTCGCGGCGCTTCGGTGGCGCCGACTTTCAATTCGCTCGACCCGGGGACTCTGAGCGAATTGCAGCCGCCCATCCATGATTTCTTCTGAAGGAACCGGAGAGTCACCTCAAAGGTCTTGAGGACCGGGACTAGTCAGTCGAATCTGAACGTGATCGTCCGCAATGGTCGACGACTCGACTAGCATGATCGTCGGGTTAAGGTCCGTTGTCAGATGCAGACCGGCGATTCCCGCCGGATCTATCGTGCCTCAACAGGAGCGAGAAATGAAAGCAATCAGGACATTCAAGCTGATGGGTGGCGCATTGATCGTCGTGGTATCCGTCAATGCGTGGTCGCAGACTAGCGAATCCGCTGCGCCGTCGACTCAGTCCAGTATGGCGCCGTCAAGCGGAGGAAGCGCGAAAGCCACCAGACAGGCGAATCGCGCACTCAGCAAGAAAGTGCTTGTCGCGCTCTCGAAGGGCGGTGTCGGCACGTCCAGAATCAACGTCGTTGCGAAAGGCAGTGCAGTGACGCTCGTGGGAGCCGTCACTGACGCGACCCAGATCGACAAGGCGGGAGAACTAGCGAAGGGGGTGTCCGGCGTCACGTCGGTGAAGAATTCCCTGACACTGAAAGAAGTGGGTCAGTGATCCTTCCTGATCAGGTCGGCCGGCGGGGGTTAATTTCGCAATAGTCAAGGCTGGACCGCCGTGCTCACCCATGCAGGGTTGATGGCTAACCTCGCACCGCAGGTGCACGAAGGTTAGCAAGCTCGATATCTGAAGTATTTTTGGGCACGTGCCCGGGGCCGGCAGGATCAGAGGATGCCGGCCTCCGCCATGCCAGAGTGAACTCCGCATCGCGAGCCGGTCAGGAGGAGGTGAGCATGGAAACCATGGTGAAGGTGCCTGGGAAAGCCAAGGTCAGGGTCAATAACGTCGCGGAGGATGTCCCGGCTCCTCGCTCCCGGTCAGAGCGACTTGCCGCCGGTCGGGCGTTGCGCGATCGGGTGCCGCGCAACAGCCACGCCGACTGGACACCATCGGCACAGCGCCGGGACCCCATCGAGATACTGGAAGAATCGAACCTGGATCGCTTGCCGGAATTGGTCCCGATCCGCTATGGCCGTATGCTCCGCAGTCCCTTCACGTTCCTGCGCGGCTCGGCGGCGCTCATGGCCCACGATCTTGCGACTACCCCAAGTACAGGTCTTCGAGTGCAAGCCTGTGGAGACTGCCACCTGTTGAATTTTGGCCTGTTTGCCACCCCGGAGCGCAATCTGGTCTTCGATCTGAACGACTTTGACGAAACGCTGCCAGCGCCTTGGGAATGGGATCTGAAACGGCTGGCCGTCAGTTTCGCGATTGCTGGGCGCGATAACGACTTGCCGGATGCGGATTCCCGGAAAGCCGTCCTCGAGTGCGTGCGCGCATATCGGGAACGCCTGCGGGAGTATTCCCGGACGAATCCTCTGGAAGTCTGGTACACCCGCCTGGACATGGAAACCCTCATTGCGATGGCGCCCGATGAAAAGGTCAAAAAATACCGGGAGCGACTGGCAGAAAAAGCCCGCCAGCGTGTTGTCGAAAACCTCTTTCCCAAGATCACCGGCGAAGTGGCTGGACGACGCCGCCTGGTCGATCAACCGCCGCTGCTCTACCACGTCAGTGACCCGGGCTTCGAGGAACGGGTTCGTGAGGCACTCGCCGACTATCGCCGGTCGCTGTCCGACGAGCGCCGTGTCCTCATGGATCGCTACCACCTGGAGGACTTCGCCCTGAAGGTCGTGGGTATTGGCAGCGTCGGCACCCGGTGCTTCATCGGGTTGTTTTTCGACGAGGAAGACCATCCCCTGATGCTCCAGTTCAAGGAACAGCGCCGGTCGGTGCTCGAACCCTATGCGGGAAAGAGCCATTATGAAAATCAGGGGCAGCGCGTCGTCATGGGACAACGGCTGATGCAGTCCTCCAGCGACATCTTTTTAGGGTGGTTGCGGGGACAGCGAGGCTATGACTTTTTTGTGCGGCAGTTGCGGGACATGAAGATGTCGGTTGTCCTCGATGAAATGACCGCCGCGCAGCTCAACCGCTATGCCCAGTTCTGCGGCTGGACCCTGGCCCGCGCCCATGCCAAGTCCGGGGACGCCACGACCATCAGTGGCTATCTGGGCAAGGGTGACACCTTTGACGAGGCCATCGGCGCGTTCTCCCTCGCCTATGCAGATCAGACGGAGCGCGACCACGCAGCGCTGGTGAAGGCGGTACGTGCAGGCCGACTGGAGGCTCTCGTTGAGGAGTAGCCGTCCTGCACCACTCACACGCGACAGAGCGTGGCGAAAGACTTGTCGTGGCAACTTGACCAGCCCGACGTGCCGCCGGCTCAATGCCTTTTCACAGTCCTTCATGGGCAGCTTGCGGTTGCTTCTCCCGGATCGGTCCAATGGATGCGGTGCGTAAGCGGCCGGCGATCTCGTCTTGAGTAACGTTGAAGGTCTTGGGAGCATCGTGTGCACTTAAATAGGTGGACACGTGAACACTATCGAAGAAGACGTGCCGGTTGGAAGGCGTCGGCGCCGGCGAGTCTCGCGATACCGCGATCGACATTGGGTGCGTGGGTCGGTACTCGCACGAACGCGAACGTGCGACACGTCTTGCCTTGCGCAGACAGTCGCCCTGTTAGCACCTCAAATCGAACATTCCGGTTTACGCCGGCCCGGACGAATCCCCCACCAATGGTCAGAGTCCATTCGGGGTCGCCGCCCATGCCGGTCTGCGTTACTGGTTACACGGCCTCTACACGAGTACCGATGCGAAGGCCGTGTTCAGAACAGTCACGTGATTCAGGCTGCTCTTTACAGGTAAGAACTCGCGTATTGTTGCGGCAGCCCGTCGATACGGCATCTGTGCCGAGAGCTTCGCTTCGAGCGCAATCAGCTCACCGGTCGCGCGCTCAGGAACATACTCTGTCATTGGACTATATCGCACATCCAACTTGCAGAAAGTCTCGCACAGGCACGATATGATCCGGCCACTTCGGAAAACGAACCGTGCCGAAGACGATAAGTTCGTCTATTGCGCGTAATTCACCTTCAGTGCCGGCAAAGTCGGCATAACCTCGAAATACAACTCTGCGCTAGAGCGGATAAGCAAAGCAAACGAATCCCTATGATAGTGTCCAAAGGTCATGTAGACAAAGCCAAAACGGTAGTCGACGACAAATCGGCACTCCACGTACAGATCGTCCTGACACGTGTATTCCATAAACTGCCCATTGGTAGTCGCGTTTGCTGCTGCCTGATTATGCGGGAGAGCACCAACCGTCTTCGCGGCGTATCGAATGAAAGGAGCACTGACCGCGGACGGGGCATCATCCTTGTGCGGCAAATAACCGTGCTCATTCTGATGTACGGACCGCGCATCTTCGACAAAAGGGAGAAAGGCATTATGTTGGATGCGCATCGCTTTGCGAACCTTTTGGAGGAGAGCGTATGTCTCTGGTTTATTCTCCAGACATTCATCATGGAAGATCGGTATTACCTTTTCGGCATGGTGGGCGTCAAGGAGCCTTAGCGATCCGTTGTAGTGCTTATTGCCACATTGATTGAATAAAGCCCTCAATCCAGATGGAAACTTGCCAGACGCGTTATCTTCCACTAAAGAAACCGGTTGAAATGGCACAAAACCCTCCTCTTTCAAATCAATAAAGTTGATTGTGATCTTGCGAAGCGTCTTATAGGCATGGACCTTCGAGGCTGCCGCTGGTGCCGCGTACAACAGGTTTCCTTTGTGACCCGCACGAGCGCATTTCCGTTTTCCGTTTTAACGCCGTGATGGTGAGTACTTACGCTCGATGGGCCGAACAAGATGCCTACGACCACAACCACAAGGACAGCTGGCACGCCGACCCACCAGGACAAGCCGAAGTCGTGGCACTTCCATAGGATCGTCAGTGCGGCCAACCGTCCAGGCACAGAAACCAGCAACGTCCATGCGGGCAGTTTGCTCGCGTCTGTGTTTTGGTTCATGTGTTCCTTGTTGCGCGGCGGGCCGCTTTTCCGATTACCCGGATTTCTTTATTGACTCTCGCTCCGGGGCGGGCTTGACTGCAACAGTGGATCTAAAGGGGACATCAAAGGAAAATTCGTAGCCCGTCGCCGCCTTCAACGACGCAGTGATGCCCGTTCCAGGCGCACCCTTCCGAAAAATTGCGACGCGCCATACAGATCCCGTGGATCGGCAACGGACCTCATGAATGTCCTGTTCAACCTTGGCGTTGTCGTGCATTACGCCAGGGAGAATATGGCGAGTGTACGATGCGCAACCAGTGAGCTCGACATCCATGCGATTCCCATTCGAGTAGTCGTACACAAGCGAGCCGATTGTTCCGTCCGAACTGAAAGAGGTGGTCAGGCGAGAAAATCCCGCTCTGCTATCGCTCATTTCCACCACATTGAACGCGCCGGTCATCTCGGGCGCAAAGTTCTGTCCCGATGGTGTCGGAGAGGAAGGGTCGATCGCGCAGCTCGCCGCGAGCATAGAGAGGGCAAGCATCGCCCCAACCCGGAGGAAACCCGTTTTAGCCTTCTGCATGTCCTAATTTCTCTTTAATGTGTCGTCGAGTAATTCAATCGATTTGATACAGCGAACTCTGCGCATTTCCGGCCCACGACCGTCTATTTGGCTAATCATGCGAATTGCATGAATCTGCTTCGAACGTGGAATCTGCATCCAACGATAGTTAACGGCATCCACGCATCAATCTTTATCAAAGACCCTGTCGAATGTCGCGATGGCTTCCCATCGCTCCCGCCGAGTCACCTCCAGATACGGGGCAACGTGATCCAGATCGGAATGCCCAAGCAGGAACTGCACCGTGTCGAGCGAGTCGCCCTGCGCAACCAGGCGGCTTACAAATGTCCTTCGTCCACTGGGGCTGCCATGACCAGCACCGAGGCCAGCGGCACGGTACCGTCTCTCGCAGAGCGTGGCGCACACACCGCAATGCTCATCGCATGAGGCATCATTCACTTATGCAAGGAATATGGCAGACCGGTGCGCCTCGGCTTCGTACAGACGTCATCAGGCTTTGACCTCTTCTCCTGTCACCTTCTGCGTGATCGACGGAGCCTTTAGCGCGCTGACCGGCTTCAGCAGATTCAACACCTCGATAAGCCGTTTATGGATGTCGGGATCGTTGTGCGCCGCCTGGGTGATCGCCATGTGATGCCCGATCGATTCTTCCAGATCGGCTGGACGTTTGCCCCGCGCATCGGGATAGGCCAGATCGGGCAGCGCCGCCAGCGACCACGGATTCTCGATGATCGATTCGATCGTGGATAGAAACTCACTGCTCAGTGTGGCAAGCGGATCGGCATCACTGGCGTGCGCCGCGAGCAGATTTCGCAGCACGACGGCCTCCTGAGCCGCGGCGCTCATGCCCTGTCCGTAGACCGGATTGAAGCGGCAAACCGAATCGGCGATCGGAATCAGTCCGCGCGGAAAATCGCCGGTGGTGTTGAAGTGACGTCGACAGCTCTCAGGGAACGCAAACTGTTCGATGTGGCCGTGCAACGTTGCGTCTTTGATCGCGTCGTACACGCTGGAAGTCGGCAGGCTTGCGGCGTAGGCGGTGAATGCATCGCCGTCGGCGGGCGGCGTATCCGCGCCCCGTCCTCCGAGCGCCGCGAACCAGTTGCCGTCTTCACGCAGCAGCAAAAGACCCATGCGGCTTTCTTGCGGCGCACTGGGCATGGTGATCACGACTTTCCTCGCGGGAGTCGCGTCGGGCGGAATCGTACAGACGGCAGTCGAGTAACCGAAGTCCACGCCGATCACGGTCTCCTCCGGCATCGGGCGGGCGGTGGATTTAAGGAAGTCTAACGTAGGCTTTCCGCGACCGGATGCGTCGACGACGAGGTCAGCGGGCAATACTTCGAGCTTGCCGTCGCGGTCTTGTACGCCACCGAGGCGACCGCGTTGCCATCAGGCGTGGCGCCGATGGCAACGACACGGCATTCATCGCGAAAGACGACGTTTGCGCGTTCCCGCACACGACGGCGCACGGCAAGCTCGAGCAACGGGCGCGTCATCGTAAAGGTGGCGACACCGAGACTGCGCACCGGCAACGGTTCCTGCCCCGGATACTCATGGCATACCTCGAGACCGGAGTCGAGCGAGTTGGCGCCGGCCTGCACGAGTGTGGAGGAAAAATCCGGAAACAGATCGCACAGCGCCTTGAGCCCGCCGGCAAGCAAGCCATGCGGATGCTTACCCTGCGGTACACCGGGCCGCGGTGTCGCGTCCGCGGGAAGGACATCCCTTTCAAGCACGACGACTTCCCTGAAATAGTCGGCCAGAACCTGTGCGGCGGGCAGTCCGCCCATTCCCGCGCCAATGACAACTGCTCGTTCACCTGAATAACGATTCGACATCGTAGCTCCTGCAACGGTAATCGGAGATAAGGCACCACCTCGGCGGAACGCTGCATCACGGAAATTCTTGCGAGCAGGTAGTCCGCAATCGGCGACATGACTTGAAAACAGCCGTGGAAGAGCGTTTATTCCGAATGCCGCCAAGGGCTCGATGGGGCTGACCGCACCCGCTCGTCGGCGCACTATCGCGGATAGCCGTCTCTTTCGAGCAAGCGCATGCGCAGTTCGAGATCAACCAGGTCTCGCGCACTCGCAAGGTACTCATCCCTGCGGTGTCGTTCAGCGCGCTCGAACGAGAGGCCAATGTGCTCGAGAAGGAGGGCAAAGTACATGACAATGAACATGACAATCTCCGTGAAATTGTGTTTGAGTCGACGCCGCGCTGCGGCAGCGTCGATGAAATCGGAATCGCGTGGCGCATGGATGTGCGACGAAGCGCGGTTCGTTGATGGGGGCATTGAAAATGCCAAGAAGGAGCCGAAAGTGATCATGATCACCTCCGGCCCAATGGCTAGTCGTTTTGGGCAAACCGGACGGCGTCGACGACAAGTGTTCTGGGCGTTCTGTTCGTGTTCGGATAGTGATCCGTTTGTCGCGTGCCCCTAACGGTGTCGACGAAAACAGGTTTCGATTACTCCTTCGGCATACTATCGATCGAGTATCGAAGGAAAGTTATTACACATCACGTCTGGGTTGACGTCTGTGCAACATCCGATTGAATCCCAGTCCGTCCGCGTCGCCCGTCAATTCCAGCTGCAACGCCGTCAGTAGACGTTGGACAAGGCATCCAACAGTTCCGCGGTCATCTGATCCAGCAGGCCCTTGATCGGGGCGTAGCTCGTGTGGGCGAGATGCAATCGGTCGTTGAATGTCGCAGCGCCAATCACCTGCTCGCCTACCAGACCGACGGCGATCGACGGTCCCCAGATTGCATCGAGGACCAGCGAGCCAAACACTTTCGGCAGAGTGACGACACCCAGATTTGTCACGGCAGCGTCACCAGCGAACACATTCACAAAGATTGTTTTCGCTTCGGCGGTCTCTTCGACGCTGGCCAGCGCATCATATTTTGCAAGCACTTCTTCCGCCAGCGTCGACGGCGATTCAAGGCCGGCGAAACCTTGCCCCAGGTGACGCGCCCGGCTCCACAAATCAGCGTTCGCAGGACCGTCATCGGCGAGAACGACGGCGCTTGCGCACATGCCCAGGTGGTCGCTGTTATCAAGCAATCGACGTCGCAGATCAACGGGCGATACTATGCGCATCGGCTCTCCGCGTGCCTCGGGAGCCAAACGATAACTCGCTCCAACCAGTGCCGCCACCAGCGCCGATTGCACGGACGTTCGCTCGGTCCTCGCCCGTTCCCTAAGTTTGCGCGTTGTATCAGAACTCAGGCGAAGCATCTCAACGTGCGGGGTGGATCCGTCCTGGTATCTGAATACTTTCGGCTGCCGCGCAACCGCCGTTGCTTGTTCGGTCGCTTGTTCGGTCGCGTGCGTGAGCGCACGGCGATACCTGAATTCTACGAGTCGCTCAACGGATTCGCTCTCCCGGCTACGCAACAGGTCCTGTCCGGACACTGCGCGCAAGAGGTCGCCCAACAGAAACGTGAGTGACACCCCGTCGCTGATCGAGTGGTGCGCAACCAGCACGACAATCGAACGTTCCGCGCTGTGCAGCAACGTGGCTCGCAAAAGTGGTGGATTCGTTTCGTCAAACGGCTGCGCGAGTTGCGCCGCGACCTCATCGGTCCATCCGGATCCGTCATACGAAACCACCTTCAACGGAATAGACCCGTGTGGTGATGGACGGAACACGGGAACGCCACCACTATCACGCTCGATTCGCGACCACACCAGCGGCGAATGGTGTCCCACCAGATCCAGTCCGTTGCGCCATTGGTCGATACGCGTTGGTCCGGTCACCTCACCTGTGATAGCGAAGTGATTCGGGTGATCCTGGTTCAGCAGGTAGAAGAACTTTTCCATCGCGCCTAACGGACGTTCGATGCCGGATGCAACTGGTTTCATCAATGAATTCATACGGGTCTTCCATTTGGTGGTCGGTGGTCGGTTGCCGCCACCCCTTGCGCCATTCAGAGAGACGGTAGAGTCAGCAGGCCACGCCTGCATAAAGAGCTGATTTGCTATCTGGCGCTGCATATGAAAGAACAGTTAACCCGTCTCTCTTATTTCATGCTCTTGGCAAATAGCAGCACGCGAAGCAGATCGGTCACCGGTGACACCATCAGGACACGATTCGCCGCTGCTGAAGCAGGCGTTCACTGGAATGAAAGCCCTGGCTTCTCGCCGAACAGATGCCGGGGCAACGCGGTAATCACCGGCAAGCCGCGGCGGTCCGAGAGGACAAGGCGCGATGCGAGCCGAACAGCTAATCCTTCGCTTCGCGACATCGGCAACGCCGGTCTCGCATGTGCGCGCTGCGACATTGCATAACGCCTCGCGCGCAATCCGATGCACGCCAGATCATGGGTGTGTGCTGTTTGAGAGTTCCAATACGTGGCCTTTCTCACTGACGCGACGGTCGAGCGATTCCGCGTATGCACCGGAACGTGAGACCAGCAAAGGATCACTGGACCGCGCGATTCCGTCGGTAAGGATCAACGGGTTAAAACTGATGTCGCGGAAGGATTGGTCCGGCAAGAGGGGCAATTAGCGCCAATAGCTTTGATCGCCATTTCCTTCAGCGATCTGTCGAGCCTGTACGCAGTTCTTATGGCGCGCGGTGCGTCGAGAAACGCCGGTAGTTACTTGAATTCGCGTGCGGAATAGATCCGCGCTCTCGCCTGTTATTCAATAAGCAGACTCTTCGAAGTGAGTCGGCGGCACAAAGCACCACAACAGAATGCCGACGCGCCGCCGCACCTCACGGCAAGGTTGTGTTTTCCCCATGTTCGATCAAATGTTTGGAAAGGATGAAGATTGAAAACAGATCCAGGAATAGTGATTCCCTATAGACGCGGGCCACCAGGTTCTCAGACAGTTCGCGCACCTTTTCCTCATTCGCGAGTTACCTGGTGCTCGTCGTCCGATGTTAACGGGCACGTCGATGCCGTTCGCTTCTGACCGTTCGTTGCGGACAGATCGGCTTGTCGACGAAATTCACGCGGCTAACGCGTCACCGCGCCGGCGGAGCGCCTATTACGAAAGGCATATAGGCGAAGGTGCTTCCACACACCATGAAGCGCAGTCCACCGTAGTCGAACCGAATCTTTCTGTATTCGTCATGCAACCTTAGATGCGTTCCTGTCGAACGTGGCGAGACTCTCGCCGGTCCGACGCAACCGAAACTGCGCCAATACTTCCGCAAGGGGATTCACATGAAGACAGCACTGTTACTTGTCGGTGGAGCGATCTGTATGTCTGCCTGGCAGGCGAACGCCGCAGACACCAACTCGAATCCGTCGCCCGCAACGTCAGAGACCTTGATCACTTCACAAGGTCCGGATTTCTCTGGCCACTCCATGTCGGGCGGCGCTGCCGTTCCCCTTGCAAAAAGCCGGGCCGACATTTATCAAGACCTCGTGCGCTCGAAAAATAACGGCGAAGCGGCGCACATCCAACAGCTTTACAGAGGAACTCATTGAATCTACGACACTCCCCCCGGCTGTCCGACACAACGAGGACCGAAGGCCGATTACTACCTGACCTTGCACGCCAAAAGCGCGCTTGGCAAACGGGTACTAGTCTTTCGGCCCCAAGTTTGTCGGCTCCCAGTCGGCGGGTGATGAGCTGAATCAGGTACGTTGCAAACTCCGGTCCTGGTAGTCGCGTTAAGTCGGCGCAGAGGCCGAAAGGAGTTCGCAGTCGCTCCGGCAGCGTGCCGTGCAGGTCCGCCGGTGGTCGGGCGAAAACAGGCCGATCTCCTCCAGCATCGTGCCGGCCCCTACCTCAATTCCGATCTCCAGCAGTCTTCCGCTCGTCGCCATGGAACGTGCGTCTGGATCGCAAGCGCACGATCTTGTCCTGCAGTCGGATTGCCTTTACTTTCAGCTCAGCGAGTTGCGTATGGTCAGCAGTCTCCAGCGCGTTCAGATACCGCCGGATGCTCTTCATGGACAGTCCGTGTCGCGGGGGCATCACAGCCAAGCGGGTGACATTCAAGTGTTATGTAAAACATGACAAGCAATACGTAATAAATATGATGCCAACCGATTACTTTTTTTTGCGGTAATATTCGTCCCTTCGTTTTACACATAAAAATAATTGATGTGCTCTCCGAGGGAATATAACGATCCATTTATCTCGATCCTGGAGGGGGTGCCATGCAGTTTGGAAGAAACTTCAAGGTAGTAACGCAGTTGATCGCGGGATTTTCTCTCGTGATCTTTCTGATGGCTTGTCTTGGTGGGTTTTCCCTTTACAAGATGAATCAGGAGAACACTCACGTTGCCGCCCTGCGCGACAACGCATTGCCTAGCGTACGCACCAATCTGGAGATGCAGTTGGCTATTCGCGGCATCCGGGCAAGTCAGCTTCTTGCCGCCACCGCAACGACGCCTGATGAATCCCATACTGCAGAAGATCGCATCAATACAGCGCTGGCCCACTACCAGAAGGCATCTTCGGAATACGCAACTCTGGTAGATAGTCCCGAGGAAAAAACCGCCTACGCCGACATTCAGATGCTGATGCCGAAGTTTCTCGATCTCAACAATCAGGTTCTGGAACTCGTCAGACAGGATCGGCAGGCCGATGCGATGAGCCTGCTGCGCAAGAAGTCGGACTCGATTCGAAATGCAATCGAAAAAGACATCCAGACCATCGTGGATGCCAATACGGCCAGCGCAAACGACGAAGGCAAACAGGCCGGTCAGGATTATGCGCAGGCGAAAACGCTAGTTTACAGCTTGATGCTGGCAGCGGCCGTGGTCGCCATCGTGGTTGCCCTCGTCATCGCCTTTGGTGTGGCAAAGCAACTTGGTGGTGAGCCTCGCGACGCAATGGCACTGGCCAGCGAGATCGCGGCGGGTAACCTGCGCGCCACCGTACAGCTTAAGCCGGGCGACCACTCAAGCCTCATGTACTCGCTGAGCACAATGAGAGACCAGCTTGCGGCCCTCGTCCGGCGGATCAAGACCGCCAGCGAGTCGATTACGGTCTCCTCAGGCGAGATCGCGCAGGGCAATACCGATCTCTCACAGCGGACCGAAGAGCAGGCCGCCTCTCTGGAGGAGACCGCATCGAGCATGGAACAGCTGACCAGCGCCGTGCGCCAGAACGCAGACAATGCGATTCAGGCGAGCCAGCTGGCCAGTACAGGCTCGGGCGTCGCGCGACGGGGAGGGGAAGAGATTAGCCGTGTTGTCACGACGATGCACGAGATCGCCGAAAGCTCCGGGCGGGTTGCCGAGATCATCAGCGTGATCGAGGGGATTGCGTTCCAGACCAACATCCTCGCGCTCAATGCGGCGGTCGAGGCCGCCCGTGCCGGCGAGCAGGGGCGAGGGTTTGCCGTCGTCGCGGGAGAAGTCCGCACGCTTGCACAGCGCAGTGCCACTGCCGCGAAGGAGATCAAGGATCTGATCACCGAATCGGTCAGACGCATTGATACCGGATCGAAGCTCGTTGAAGACGCGGGTCGGACCATGACTGAGATCGTGCGGGCAGCCGTGCGCACGACGGACATCATGAGTGAGATCGCGGCGGCTTCCGAGGAGCAGAGCACCGGTATCGGACAGGTCAATACGGCCATTACCCGGATGGATGAAGTGACCCAGCAAAACGCCGCACTCGTCGAGCAAGCCTCGGCCGCGGCCCAGTCTCTGGCGCAACAGGCGGAGGGTCTGCGTGACGCGGTGTCCGTCTTCAGCGTAGACGACCATGAAGCATCCCATGCGACTGTCCAGCCACTCGAACGGCCCCGAACGGTAGCCAGAAGGGCGCCATCCATCGCAAAGACTACGTCATCACAAAAGCTCGTGCGAGCCGAGCGTACCGGCGGCAACACGGCTCTGGCCGATAGCGCCGCCGATGACTGGCAAACGTTCTGAGCGAGGCCTGAAAATGGCAAGCGATACGGGCGTTCTAGGAGAAATGACCAGGGTCGTCACCTCCAACACAACAGCTATCAGCAGGCTGGGGGCACAGGCGATGGTTTTTGGAACGTTTCTCGACTCTGCCTTGTCGCGACTGACCGGGTCGCTTCGTGCCGAAGTCACCCGGTCGTCCGGCTGGGCATTGAAGATGCCCTCTCGATGATGGACGACCTGCCCTTGCCCGCCGAATATCACTCATGAGCGCTGGCCTGATGGCTGTCGCCCTCCTCGCGATTGCATGCAGCGCATTCGTCATCCGCCGAACCAAGAGCGTTCGACACAACGGGGAATCAATCTCCGTCAGCCAAAGACGCTCTTCCGGACTTGAGACCGGCAGTCGATGGGTTCACGCGGACACCTTACGCTTGCCCGCCATCCTGATGATTCGGAGCACTTTCTGCATTCAGTGCGCGCCTGAATGCATCCCTTGCGCGCAGCCGTTCGAGATACGCAAACACTTCCGGTGGAAAATCGTCCTCTAGCCCGTTCATAGCAGCAAATATGAGCGCATATCCAACCGAGATATCGGCTGCCGTAAAGCGGCCACCGCACACGTAATCGTCTTTGGAAAGAATTGCGCTGATTGCCCGAAGCCGCCCGAAGAAAAAACGCCGGTAATCGTTAGCCACCCGAGGCGCTCGAGTTTCCTCGGATTCGAGGCGCGTGTATCGCATGTAAATGGCGATCGGAAACGTCAGTGTGGCTTCACCGAAACTCAAAAAATTAAGGTATCGCGCGTACGTTGGATCCGACGACAAAACGGAGAAGCCATGGGTTTCGTCCCGATCTGCCAGATACTGGCAGATCGCGCTGGACTCCGTCATGATCACGTCTCCGTCAATGAAACACGGGACGGTTCCTAGCGGATTCAATCCCAGGTACTCCCGCGCCTTTACCCGCGGAGGAAATGGCAGGACGTGCAACCGATAAGGCAACCGTAGTTCCTCAAGCATCCACAGCGGGCGAAACGATCGCGATCGGGCGCAGTGATAGAGGTCGATCATGGTCAGAGATTATTCGTTGCGAAGCATTGGTCCAGGCGCGTCCGCTCGAGTCGTGCCCGTGCGCGTCGAGGGCGCCGCTGCGGCCCATTCGCGTAAGATAGCCTTTGCAATCTTCCCGATTCCGATGCGCGGTAGGCTCTCGATAAGCAGAACCTCACTCGGCCCTTTGAATCTTGCCAGGTTTTGCGCACAATGCTCACGCACCGCTTCTGGTAACAGTCGGGTCTGCTCCGGATCAAGGTCCGGACTTGCGACAACGTATGCGACGACCACCTCGTTATACATTGCACAAGGCTTACCGACGACCGCGACCTCTTTCACAGAAGGCAGCCTTGCGATGGTCGCCTCGACTTCCGCTGCTGAGACATTCTCGCCGCCAACCTTAATGATGTCTTTCTGCCTGTCGGCAAATTCCATCCAGCCATCGTTGTCGAGCCTGACCCGGTCTCCTGTTCTAAAATAGCCTGCCGAATCGAACGACTCTTCCGTCGTGCGCTCGTCGCCATCGTACTCGCTGAAAATTGAGAGGCCGCGACGGCCGCCAACGAGGAGACTTCCTGTTTCACCCGCTTTAACATGGCGCCCCTCGTCGTCCACCACTCGCACCTGGTATGCTTGACTCGGTCGCCCGATTCCGCCCGTCAATTTTCCGTGACTGGGCGTCGACACGATGACCTGGGTCAAGACCTCCGTCATGCCCCATCCGGCCACCATCGAAACACGGTAAAAGGATGACAAGGCGTGGTCGTGTCGGGAAGTTACCCAGACCCGAAAGTTGTGGTCGGGTACCGGCTCGGCTTTCAACGCTGCCATGGTGAAATGCACCTGAGAGCCTACGCTCGCCCTATACCGCAGCGCGCTGTCCCAATAGCGGCTTCGGGAGAATTTTGGCTGAAGGACGACTGTGCCACCTGCCCACATCGTCGAAAAAAAGCACCAGGACAGGCCAACGACATGAAAGAGCGGAAGAAAGAGCAGGTGAATATCGCCGTCCTGCAAGCGCTGTTGCCGGGCGTTCAGTTCCGCTGCCCAAAGGATATTGGCATGCGTCCAAACAACACCCTTTGGTCGAGAAGTAGAACCTGTGGTGTACATCACCGATGCTTGCGCCAAAGGATCGGCCCGCCTGCGAAGCAGAGGCCCGGCATACAGTCTTGAGAAGTCAACCACCCTCTGAGCCGCTACCGCGCTCTCACCGCCTTCGGCCTCAGCATTCACTACAGCAATCCAGGCAAGTTGGGGGCAATGCTCTGCGAGAAGTGAAGCGAGATGAGACTGGGTCACGGCGCAAACAGCGCGCGCAGCGGTAACCAGGTATGCGAGTTCGGGTCCCGCCGCTAGCGCATTCGTTGCGACGCACACCGCGCCAAGCCAGGCGCACGCAAAGCGAACCAGCACGGCTTCGGGACAGTTCTCCATGTGGACAACGACGCGATCACCTGCGCGCACTCCACGGGCAGCCATACCGCCCGCGAGACGCTGTACGTGGTCAAGAAGATCCGCATAGCTGTACGTACGACCTTGACCTTCGAAGGGATCCCATATGAGGAAGGGATGATCTCCTCGACGTGCAGCAAGCTCGACCAGCCATGTGGCGATGTCATAACCGGCATAAGGGTTCGTAACGACGTCTTCAGTATCGGAGATGCTGGATGGGGCCATACTGCTTTCTCTCTGTCATCGGGTGGTTGTGACGGTAAGTTCGCAAGTTGTCAGACGCTGCGCAGGCTTGATTCCGGAAATGCCAATCGTGATTGCGCCTGGTCATACTCGTGCCTCAGCCGCTCTATCAGTTTTGCTGCAGGTACGATCTGCTTTACAGCACCGATTCCCTGGCCTGCGCCCCACACGTCCCGCCACGCTTTGGCCTTTGCATTGCTTCCCGATCCAAAATTCATAGTTGACGGGTCTGACTCAGGCAGGCCATCTGGATCAAGTCCTGCTGCAACAATGCTTTTGCGCAGATAGTTGCCATGCACACCCGTAAACAGATTCGTATAAACAATATCTGACGCCTCGCCTTCGACAATGGCATCCTTGTAGCCTTCGACGGCGTTGGCCTCCTCCGTGGCGATGAAAGCACTGCCGACATAGGCAAGGTCGGCACCGCTCGCCTGCGCCGCCAGGATCGAGTTGCCGTTGGCAATTGCGCCTGACAACAATAGCGGGCCATCGAACCATTCTCGAATTTCCTGCACAAGAGCGAACGGCGAAAGCACGCCGGCATGACCACCCGCGCCGGTTGCAACTGCGATCAGTCCGTCTGCGCCCTTCTCGATTGCCTTACGTGCAAACACGTTGTTGATGACATCGTGAAAAACAATTCCTCCCCACCCGTGAACTGCGTCATTGATCTCTTTCCTCGCTCCGAGTGAAGTGATGACAATCGGGACCCGATATTTCTTGCAGACTTCCATATCCGTGTCGAGACGATTGTTTGATCGATGGACAATCTGATTGACCGCGAACGGTGCCGATGGTCGCTCCGGATGATTCCTGTCATGCTCCGCCAACTCGGTTGTGATGCGATCGAGCCATTGCTCAAGCACCCCTTCAGGTCGTGCATTGAGCGCAGGAAAGGAGCCGACAATCCCGGCTTTGCATTGTGCAATGACGAGATCAGGGTTCGAAATGATGAACAAAGGCGAACCGACGACTGGAACGGAAAGCCTGTTATGCAAAATGCTGGGAATAGCCATACACATACTCCGTCGTAAAACGATTTTGGAAAAATACCGATGCAAGCGAACCCTGCCGGGTGCTGCTTCTACCCGTTGGGCACTTCTTTCACGCCTGAGGTGCAGTCAACCTGATGATTTCTTCTTCGACATCGCGCAGCTGGTCTTTGCCGAAGTACATTTCGTCGTTAACAAAGAAAGTCGGTGAGCCAAATGCTCCTCGGTCAAAAGCTTCCTGGGTATTGTCGATCAGCCGCTGTTTGACCTCCGGGACGTCGATCCGCTGTGCAAATCCTTTGCCGTCCAGACCGGCCTTATCGAGTGCCGCGGAAAGCACGACAGAGTCGCCCATGTCGAGCTCGTCTTCCCACATGAACCGGTACACAGACGTCACGTACAGGTCGAAC
>NZ_JARESO010000058.1:0-51641 GCF_046030175.1 Paraburkholderia sp. RL17-373-BIF-A | reverse complement strand
CGGGATGCCACCGGGCGCCGTCTTGAGCCATTGATCGCACGCGGCCTCGTGTGACGCGTTCCGCTTCGGGACGCGCCGCGAGGCACGCGCTGTCGATGGGCTTTGTCGCCGTGCCACGCCATTACGTACTGGCCATGTTATCCCGCGAACCACTCCGTCATTTGGTGATGCCGTACGATCTGCCTTGCTACACCGTGAAGCAACATCGGCATGCGCGTTTCCATCGCGATCCCGGCAATGTCTGGTTGAGACAAACCATTGCCGATCCTATGCCCTCTGCCGTGATGAATCACCCGTATGATCGGCCGCCCGAAACAAATCTCATCTGCGACTTTGAGGCCTTCTTTAAACTCCTCAAGTCGCGCTCACTTTCCGGTGCAAACCGAGGAAGGGACCTTTAAAAAATCCCTTCACGTGTAGCTCCAGCCCGTCGCGAGAGCTGCCTCCCGTATTAATCCGCGGCAGGGAAGTCAAGCGTAGTGTCGTTGATACGGTTGAACAGGTTGGTGAAAGCAATGCTTGCTACCGCCATTGTGACGTCGACAATTTGCGTATCGGTGACACCTGCTTCTTTGACGGCCTCCACCACATCGGCAGGAACCGTGCCGCTGGTGGTGATCAGATGTAACGTAAACCTGGCCAACGCATCATTGCGCGCATCGCCCGACGGCTGCGCCTGACGCAACGCCAGAATGTCTTCGCGGCCCAGACCTATTCTCTTTCCCATCAGTGTGTGTGCGGCCACACAATAGTCGCAGCCGGTAGTCTGGCTGACGACCAGTTTGACGACTTCGATATCCATAGCGCTCAAGCTGCTTTTTTTGAGCGAGGCTTCCAGGTTCAATACGGCTTCCAGCGCAACCGGACTATTGCCGCCAATTCCAATATATGAATTGGGAACCTTTCCGACCGTGCTTTTGACAGCGCTGAATAATTCGGCTGCACGGCCTGTGGCTTCGGACAATGCGATTGTGTAGAGACGGCTCATGATGATTTCCTTTACGTAATACGTCGGTTGAGAAAAATCTGTGTCATGGTTTGTTGTATTGAGAGCGGCTATTTACGCACCCGTATCGGCGATCAACGCCTCCACTCTGGAGAAGCCCGCCAGTTGTTCGTTGGTAAGAACCACCGCACTTGTCATCGCCGGGGCGGGATGCCAGGCCACGAGGGTTTGGCCGTTGGTGTTTTCGCGCACGAGCCAACCAGCGGCAAACCAAGAATTAGATACGTCTTATTACAGGCCGTCGTAGACCATCTTCGTAAATTGACTGCCGTTGAACACAAAATTCCCCCATTTGGCGTCGAAGGCCGCCGTCGGCTTGGCGGCAATAATTTCGTCCAGTGATTTGCCTTGCGATTTCAAGGCTGCAACGTTGTTGCGTACCGTGACCAACATGTCGCGGAATTCGATCAGTTGGGCGCGTGTACCCACTGCGCCGTGGCCGGGAACGACGATGGTATGGTCTGTCGTAAATGCCACAGCCTTGTTGGCCCATTGGATCGCACCGTCGATGTTGCCGCCGTCTTCATTGTCGATATACGGATAGATTCCGTTCCAGAAGGTGTCTCCCAGCGCTAGTACGTCAGCGTTTTCGAAGTACACCCATAGATCGCCATCGGTATGGCCATGACCGAAGTTTTCCACTTCGATGTTCGTTCCTGCGAAGGTGAAGGTCTTTTCATCATTGACGATCAGCGTCGGGCGCGCGCCTGCCGGCACCGGATCGAAGGTCCAATTCCAGGCATCGACATGCGTCGTCTCGGTCAGATGCCTCACGGTATTCTTGTGTGCAACGATGGTGGCGCCAGCTGCATGCATCCATGCATTGCCATCGGTATGGTCCCAATGCCAATGCGTGTTCACCACGTATTTCAGCGGCGCGGGACTGATCTTGTCGAGCGCGGCTTGCAGTTTTTCTTGCGATTTGCTGATGCCCGCGTCAACCAGAAACTTGCCTTCCTTGCCCGACAGGACGGTAATGTTGCCGCCCGAACCCATTAGCACGGTGATATTTTCTCGCAGGGGTTCCACGACGATATCCCCATCGGCACGGCGTAAATACCGGGCGCCCGCACCGGTATGAAAATAGTCGTCTGGCGCGGCGTCCTCTCTTGATGAAGACTGACTGCCGGTTCCGGCGAAGGCTACCGTAGAGGTCAACGGTAAACCGGCAGCAATGACGATCGCTACACACAACAGTTTGGAAAGTGCGCCTGATCTTTCTGCTAACTTGAAAAACGTATTCATGGTTCTTCGCCTTCGTTGAGCAGACTCAATCGTCTGCATGTGTGTCGAGTATGGGGATAGCCGGTTTCGCGATAACTGTGAACTGCCCGACTTCATTGAAGGCAGAGCCTGCGGCATTGCTGCCGATGCGCCGCCAACCAGCTGCCGATCAATAGGGCCGAAAAAAAGGCACCGGCAACGCAAACTCCTGACCAGCCCGCCTTGTAATAAGCCACGCTAGCCGCACTTGAACCGATTGCGCCGCCAAAGAAATAACAGGTCAGATAAATGGTCGTGATTCGGCTCCGCGCGTCTGGAGCGAGTGCATAGATCACACCCTGGTTGGAGATGTGCAAGCCCTGTACGCCCACGTCCAAAAGCAGAACGCCAACGATCAATGACGTCAGCGAGTGCGCACCAAGGTAAATGAACACGAACGACGCCAGAATCGCGCTGCTGAAAAGTCCGGTCGCACGATGTCCATGCCCGCGATCTGCCATTCGCCCCGCCGAGCCGGCCGCGAGCGCACCAGCGGCGCCGGCCAGACCAAACACTCCGATCTTCGCCTCGGAGTAATGGTAGGGAGCGGCATTGAGAAGAAATGTCAGTGCGGTCCAGAAGATACTGAAGCAGGCATAGCCCAGAGCGCCATACAGTGAGCGCAGGCCGATCGTTGGGTGTCGATCCAGCAGTGTCAGCAGAGACCGCAGCAACTGACGATAGCGCCAGGCTTGATCACTTCTTCGGTCTTGCGGCAATGCTCGCAAAAGGCACAAGGTGAGAAGCAGGATCAAAAATGCGGCGACACCATAAACGATTCGCCAGCCCGCCAATTGCGCGATGGTTCCGGAGACTGTTCGTGCCAGCAGGATGCCGAGAAGCAAACCGCTCATCACGGTGCCTACTACGCGTCCACGCTCGTCGTCTGATGCGAGCGAAGCGGCGAACGGAACTTGCAACTGTGCAGCGCACGAGGTGGCACCGAGTAGCATGCTTGCCGCGGCAAACAGCTTGAAGTCAGGGCTCAGAGCTACTGCGAGCAACGCGAGCACCGTGAGCAGAAGCAAGGATACGATGAGTGTGCGCCGATTCAATACGTCGCCGAGTGGCACGATCAATAGCAGGCCACACGCGTAGCCAAGCTGGGTGAGCGTAACCAGGAAGCCAACCCGGGCCGGACTATAGCCGAAGGTACTCGCAATAGCGGCCAATAGCGGCTGTGCATAGTAGATGTTCGCGACAATGACGCCGGAAGCAAGCGCAAACAGTAGCGTCAGCCGTCTCGTCAGATCAGGTGTTCGGGCAGACATGAATGTCCTTGTCACGAGTGGGGGCCGCGTCAGGTGTGGTCGGAAAACCGTCGATCGGCTTTTGTACCGTCATCGCCTCAAGCCAGGGGTTGACGAGATAATGATGGGCGTTGGCTATAGCGTCCAAGATCGGTTTACTATTCGACCAATAAGCATCTCCTATAGTTGAGGCGTCTTGCTACTGCGGCACATTCGCGACTTCCAACACTGTCGCAACGGATCAAGCAGTTGGGATACGCAATGGGTGCGCAACTCCTGGAGCGGTCAGGACGCACAATCCGGCTCACTGATGCAGGCAGAGGCTATGCACGGTACGCCCGCCGTGCACTGCAGGATCCGGATGCCGGAAGGCGGGCCATTCATGAGGTGCAGGGACTGACTCGCGGTGATCTTCGATTGGCGATGACGCCGTCGCTCACCGCCTCTTTGATTGGCCCGTTGGTGGAGAACTTCAACGCGCGCTATTCGAGGATCAATCTCAGCGTTACGGAAATGAACCGGGATCGCGTCGAGACCCTTCTTGCGCAACCCGACGACGCCCGTTATCCATTCGTGAGTTCGAAAAGGAATCGCTCGTGCTGCTGAGCAGCGATTCTTCGACACGTGAACATATAGACCGCTATTGCCAGGCGCAACGCGTCAAACCCCAAATTGCGATCAAGGCGAATTCGCTCAGCGGGATCATCCAGCAACAGTCACCCGCCGCCGACGTCTCCTTTTTCGCGGCGGTTAGCGCTTCGTATCGTCTTGCCTGGAACCCAGGGCCGCAGCAATGCGGTTTTGTGCAGCGACGAGTTGGTCATCAGTAGTCGCCACCAGCCATAGACGTGCGTGCTCCGCAATCTGGCGGTTGTGGTCCTTCAACGGGCCCATCGCGGCGGCTGCCTTCCAGACCACCGAGCCAATTCGGCTTCGCCTGCCCGATGGCGCGCCTACAAGCAGGCAGTACGGTCCCAGTGGAAGCGATACAAACGGAAGCGCCGGACTGGCGCGCACGCGCCAGTCGATGAAGGGTGTCTCGCTGATAAGCAGCGGCGTGGGCAAGCCGTAAAGCACACTGAAATCGTACAGCGCCAGTTGTTCCGGCATGCCGGCGTAACTACGCCGGATGTCGTCGACAACCGCCGCGCGGATCTCGTCCTCGAACATGGGTTCCTGCGCGTAGCGGGCAAATGCCTCTCGCGCCGCCAATTGATATGCGCTGAACAGGCCGAGTTCAATGCAGTCCTGCACTGCGCGTTGAACCTCCGCTACAGAACCGGCCTCCTCTGGCTTGCCCAACTGCGCAGCCCGCAAAAACCGCGCAAGTCCCGCCTCCTGGATCGCAGGCCCATCCACAGATACATCGTCTTGAGCGTCCTTACCAAGGGGCACGTAGGTGTATTTCTCGGCTGCGAAATGCGATTTCTTGCCTTCATCAAACTTGATCTCGCCATCGACGCAGTCCAAATAGCGAGTCCCGATTCGACCATGCTCCCAAACCCAATTTTTCAGGAGTGGACGTAGTGGATGCAGTCTGTCGTGATCGGTCATTGAAACCTCCAGGTGCCCCAGTATAGTTCCAAGTTGCGGATTGTTCCGCGGACGACATGGCGATCGTTCAAACCGTTGGATCGGCCCTCTCCAATCAAGCCAGGCAGAGCCCTGCTGGCTCAGCAGCGACCGGCCCGACAGATCAACATCGACCCACGACGGTCCATCAGGTATATGTAAAGCGGCCATTCAATGCTGCCGTTTCTATCTTGAACACCGCTTGGCGCTCAGATTGGGCGTTATCGCGCAAATGCCTGTTTCTTAGAATGGGATTGACTGCATGCGAAACCAACGGTATTTTTTCTGACGGGGCATCACGCCCCCTGCGCCGCCTCACAGTTCATTTCGGTTCCGTGCCGGCTGTGAAGGCTCGTCGGCACGGATACTCGGACCGAAGCCATGCGTATCTACTTCCAGAACGCGTCTATCCCGACGCGGGCCGCCAATCGACTCAAATATCGCCTTTCTCTAAAGGAATCCCAGGCGCGCCAGGTGACCTCCGAAGTCTTCGGCTATAGAGACTGGACCGACCTCCACAGCGAGCTGGGCAGCAAAGCAGCTTCCGCGCTCGACGAGGCGTGTGACAGCGCGACGCTAACCGAGAGACGCGTCTATCAGGTGTCGCAATTGCTCGCATCGTCAGTTGATCTTCACGGCGAATCCGCGGACGACTTCGTTCGCTGGTGGCAACCATCGGCCGCGCATGCGCACGAAGAGGGTCGCAACGCGCCAGAAACGCCGTTTGCCGGTTCGAAGGAAGATCTGAGTTTTCAAGAGGCGCTTAGCACGTTGGCTCACGCCGGGCAGCATTCCGTTGGCCACTTCGAGCAAGCGCTCGTGACTGGCATACACAGAACGGAAAACGAAAGCTCGCTGAGGTTTGTAGAAACGATTGCTGATGAGTTGCTAAGCGGCAACCGAAACCGGGAACCCGAAGTGGCTCGTCACCTCCTTGAGGCTTTGGCCTCGCGAGGACTGCCCCGGTCGATACTTAACCTGGCGACGAGTTTGACGCTTGGCGATGGTGGGCCCAAAGACGAAAAGAGAGCCGCGGACTTGCTTGAGCAGTTGGCCGGATCTGCTTCAACCCCCGATGATCTGAAGCGGATTGCCGAATCGCGCCTAGGCACCGCCTAAGCACTGGGCGCTCCGCAGAAACCCAGTACGTCAATAGCTCTGCATTTGCGGGAGTGAGCGTCGGAGACGGGCGACGTCCCCGTAGCATTCAACTCCAGACCGTATCGCGACGCGCGGCGAAAAAAAGGGGGATCAACCAGCGGGTCCGGCGAATGCTGCTCGTACCTATGGGCTCGTAGCGGTCATCCAGAAAACGATTCGTGCGATCGCGGGCCGTCGAACGATCGCAAGGGAGCGGGCATTGTCGATTGGGCGCTCCGGGACATGCCGGGACGGCACTCGAATGAAGCGGCGGGTCGCCGATATGGCTGCATTGCCCGCGCCTGCGTCGTATCCTTGAAGACGTTCGCGACTGAACATGCGGAGACGAGGATGAAGACCGACAACGCATTGGAAGGAGGCTGCGCATGCGGCGCTATCCGCTATCAGGTCACCGTTGTTCCGACCGACGCCGGCTTTTGCCACTGCCGCTTGTGCCAGAAGACTACCGGCGCAGCGGTGACCGCATCCGCGTCGGTGCCGATCGGCGAGTTCAGGTACGTCAGGGGTGAGCCGCGGGTGTATGAGTCGAGCACTTGGGGCGAACGGCGCTTCTGCGGTCATTGCGGTACGCAACTCGAGTATCGCGAGTCGGCGACGCCGCAAACGGTCGAAATCAACTACGCGACGCTCGACGATCCCACAAGAGTCCGCCCGTCATGGCACGTGTGGTGCGCGAGCATGTTTCCTGGCCTCTCGTTGAGCGACGACTTGCCGAAGTATCAGGACGGCGCGTAGCCCGCTTCGCGGACTCTCGAAAGTCCGTTCGGTTCAGACGGCTCGGGCGGTTCGCGACGCCTGCGGCTCACACGTGCTGCATCAATGCGGCGGTCAGAAAGATCAGCGATGCGGCAAGGCTCGACACGCTGCGCACTGCATGAAGTCTGCCCCACTTGTCGAGCAACGCCCTCGTTTCAGCCGATGCGAGATCACGCCCTTGCGCTAAAAGTTGCGCGTTGGTGGGCTTAATGATGATCAAGGTGAACGGTACGACACTGCCTATGAGTAGCGCACCGACTAGCCATAATGCGGCTCCCCCGAGCCACCATGCCACGATACCGGCAATGCAACTCAAAACGGCCAACGGTGCTTGCATTATCGTCGCCCGACGGTAGCTCGGCGCCCAGACCGTCGCAGCCGTCCTGGTGTCGCATTGCATCCGGGCTGGATGTTCGACGAGACTGATGTAGATCGCCGCCCCAGAAAAAACGGTACAACCCAGCGTGGCGATGAATTGCGCAACTCCCAGCATGCAAGCCTCCCTAGAGGGCGATGGCCGATGAACTCCTGATTGATACATACCTCTATGCCTTTCCAAAGACCCGCAACGTGTGGCCGCCTGCCTCCGGTCGCAGCATGCATGGCCTGATAGGTTCGCGGCACCCCGATTTGGTCGGGTCGAAAATGCATAACCTATTGGTTATTGTTACCATGAAAAACATTAACTATCGTAAATTTCAAGCTGATCCTACTCTCTAGTCACCCCTCACGTCGTGCCTCGCTTGCAGCGCTCGAGCCGCCGGCAGCGTGACCGGGGCGAGGTCGAAGGAGAGGGTCATGAACACCGCCGAGAAGTCCCTGCATTACGTGGTCGAAAAGTGGCTTGCACCCGTTCCGCCGGTGCGGATCCGCGTGGTTCAGTTCGGTCGTATGCGTGCTGACGGCAGCCGCTACGTGCATGTCGAGGCGTCGGCTCCGGCCGGCTCGCGTGCAATCTTTTTCTTTCGGCACGATGACGGCCGCTGGTGCGTATTTCCTCCCCGGATCGCGCAACCGTCGATGACCGGTTATCTGCTTGCGGCTTGAACTGCGTCGCACGCCCGGCAAAGCAACGGACAAAAAACGAAACGGCATCGCCATGCAGTCCGCCCAGATGCAATGCAGCGAATCCGAGTTATTCGCTTCGTGAAAAATGTCGACGGTCAGCGGCCCGGTCTTAGCGGGAGATCAATTACGACTTCACCGCGCGTCGCGCCAGGTTTTCTCGGATAATGACGCCCAGTCAGGGATGAGCGTTGATGCGCCCAAGTCCCATAGCTATGGGAGGTCACTATGCATCTCGCCGGCACCATACTTCCGATCTTTGCCATCATTCTAACGGGATGGTTTGCCGGCGCCTCCGGCTACATGCCGCGCGCGCTGGCCGCACCGCTGATGCGCTTTGCCTACTACGTGGCGATGCCCTCCCTGGTCTTCCTGACGATCGCCGATCAGTCGCTTCACTCGCTCCTTGACTGGCGCTTTCTTGCTGCGTTCGGCGGCGGTTCCATGATTTGCTTTGTGGCTGTGATGATGTTTGTACGAATCGCGTGGGGCGCAGGCGTCGGAAAGAGCGGAATATTGGCTGCTGCCGTGTCGATGACGAACACCGGATTCGTTGCGCTCCCTATATTGAAGTCGCTTTTTGGCCCACCGGGCGTGCTCGCGGCTGCGATCGCAACCGTCTTCGTCGGCGCCATCATGTTTCCGATACTGGTACTGCTGCTCGAGATCGGGCGATACGATACATCGCGCAATATACGCACGGCGGCGCTGTTGCGGCAGATCGCCACCAATCCCGTCATCCTTGCCACGATTTTCGGACTGCTTTGGTCGATGCTCGGTTCGGAACTGTCCGGACCGGTCACGTCATTTCTCACGGTGCTCGGCGAAGCGTTGACGCCATGCGCGCTGTTCGCAATTGGACTTGATCTAACAATCGCCGAACTGCGCGAGCGGCTAGGTCTCTATGCGTTGCTGACGGCGCTCAAGCTGGCCATCATGCCGCTCGTGGTCTACGCGCTTTGCCTTGCGGCAGACCTCGACCGGACTGCGACCGTCGCCGCCGTCGTGTGCTCTGCCGTGCCCACCGCCAAGAGCGCGTACGTGCTCGCGGTTGAATACGACGTCGAAAAGGCCGTAGTGGGCGCAGTGATCTCGATGACTACGCTGTTTTCAGTCGTCACGCTGCTCGCCTGGCTTTACGTTTTGTAGCGCGGAGTCGCCATGGTCGCAGAACCTTTCTTCGGACCGTGATAACCGAGATGTCGAACTTCTTCCGGGTCAATAACCGCGTGTGCGGTCGACGATGTTCGTCAGCGGCTCGCCGCGCAGGAATCGCGCGAAATTGCCCAGCCAGAGTTCAAGCACCCGCAGATTGTAATCGGGCGCATCGCACGAAATGTGCGGCGTGACGACGAGTCCCGGCACGTCCCACGCCGCATGTTCCGTCGGCAAGGGTTCAGGGTCGAACACGTCGAGCAGCGCGCCGCCGCACTCGCCCGAACGCAGCCGCTCGAACAGTGCCGCATAGTCGATCAGCGCTGCGCGCGAGAGGTTGACGATGCCCGCACCGGGCCGCATGCGGGCGACGCGCTCGGCGGAAAGAAGACCGCGCGTCGCGGGCGTAAGCGGCGCGGTGACAACGACGAAGTCGGCTTGAGGCAGCCAGTCGTCGAGTGTGGAGATCGTCGCGAGCACATCGACCGCTTCCGCCGTCGGCGCGGCGCCGCTCCGGTTCAATGCAATCGTTCGCAGGCCGAGCAAACGTGCCGCGCGGCTCGCCGCCATGCCCAGATCGCCGAAGCCGATTATCAGCGCCGTCTTGCCGCGAATCGATGTGGTCAGCCGCACGTCCCAGCGATGCGCCCGCTGCGCCTGAAACACGGCCGGCAGTTGCGCATTCAGCATCAATAATGCCATCTGCGTGTACTCGAAGGCTTTCTCACTATGAACGCCGCTACTGTTCGTCAGGATCAAGTCGGGACGCAAGCGATCGAGCGGCATCAGATGATCGACGCCAGCACCCGTCGTGTGAATCCAGCGTAGACCTGGCGCGTCGTTCACCACGTCATGCGGAAATCTCGACGCCAGCAGGAAGTCGACGTCGTCGAGCGGACGCGCGAACCGTTCGCCGTCCCAGCCGAACGTCACATCGATGCGTTGTGCGAGATCGGGATGCCGCGCGCAGGCGGCCTGCCACACGGTTTCATGAAGATGAAAAGGTGGCGGCTGACGCCGCTGACTTTCGAGGTGCAGCCGGTAACGGCGGGTGGGCTCGGTCATCCGGGCAGCATCCTTAGAGAGGAAGTGCAACGAGCGTGTCGTAGCGGCACGAATCCGTGACGACCGTGCGCTCATGCAGCAACGCGCGGCCGCCCGCGAGGACGACCTGGTCGACGTAACGCCCCGCGCTAAACACGACCATCCCCCCTTCATAGCCGGTTCGCACGACCATGTAGCTGGTTTCGCAACCGATCAGCCCGTCTTCGACGCTGACGACTTCGGTCGGCCCAAGCACGTGACGGTAGACATGCGGCTCGAACACATTGACCGACTGGATCGAACTGACGCGATCCAGCAGCATGCCGCGCGTGTTGCAGAACCAGATACCGAAATCGCGGCCCGCTTCGAAATCGGTGCGCGTGAGAATGCGGTAAGTGCAATCTTCAGTGAAGAACTCCGGCCAGCGGCCGAGATCGCCATTGTCGATCGAACTGCAATAGTGGGTCATCAGGCGTGCGATACACGCGCCCGTCTGGGTGCTGACCTCCAGGTCAGGATAGCGCGCAACACTAGACATCCATCAGCTCTCTATAGAATTTCCAGAAGCCGCGCACCGAGGTTTCGGTTGCGCGGGTCGCCATCGGACCGGTGCCCTTGCCGCCCATCTCGATCACCGCAGCGTCGTCAAGATCGCCGCGAATGCCCTTTTCGACGAACGCGCCGATCGTGCCGTCTTCCATCGACACATAACCCGCGGGGCCGACCAAATTGCTTTGCTTGCGCCGGATGAGCGTTTGCTCCGGCGTGTCTTCCTCGAAACCGAGCACCGTCCAGATCAGTTCGCATCGATCCACGCCAAGCGGCACCACCTGCCGCACGCCTATCGAATTCATGATCTGATGCAGCACGAAGCCGGGGAAAATGCTCTGGATCGCGTTCGTGATCTGGTCGGGATACTCCATCCACTGATCGATCAGCGAAGGATCCTTCAGACCAAAATCGTCGCGCATGGCACGAATCACACCGGAGTCGTATGCCTGATCGCCGATGTCGGTATAGCGCTTCGTAAAGGTGATGTGATGCCGGCTGTCTTCATCCTGCAACGTACCGCCTTCCGCCGACAGCCGGTTGATCTTGAAGGTCGAGAAAAACGCGTGCAGCAGGCTCGGGTGATAGTTGTCGCGGCTATTCTCGACGTAGAGCTTCCAGTTGTTGTGCATCACCTGGCTATAGCGGCCAAGTATCTTTACGCGTCCATATAGCGTGCGCTCCATGTGCCGCACCATCGTTGGCCCGAGATAGTCCTTCAGTGCAGGGGCCTCGTCGGAGAATGAGCCGAACACAAGGCCGCGGATGGTCTCCACGCGCAGCTTCGTCAAACGGAACTTCGACTTGTCGAAATCCTCGGGCATACCACCTTTACCCTGCACGCCCTTCTCGAATGCGACGCTCGTCAGTTCACCGTCGAAGTTATAGACCCAGTTGTGATAGGGGCAAACGAAGTTCGAACGCTTGCGGTGACCCTGCGCTTCATAGCAAAGCACTGAGCCCTTGTGCACGCACTTGTTCACAAGCGCACCAATGGTGCCGTCCTGCTGGTGCACAACAATTACCGAGGTATGACCGACCCTGGTCGTAATGTAGTCACCCGGTTTGGGAATCTCGATGTCGAGGCAGAGGAAACTCCATGTGGGCCCACGGAACACGGCATCCTGCTCGCGCTCGTAGGTCGCCGCATCGGAGAACACACGCAGCGGCACGCGCGTAATGCCCTCTTCCGGCCAGCGGATCCGACTAGCGGGAAATCCAATGGTCGCGACCGTACCGTCGCACTTTTCCGTCATATTGCTGCTCCGTTGATGAAGGCCCGTACTCCGGTGTGGCCACAGCGGCCACGGGCCCATTCCCAATATCCGCTCATTTGACTGCTTCCGAGTCGAGATAAGGCTTCTGATAGAAGAGATCCGCGGGAAGCTCGCCCTTCAGCGTGCCGGCGGCCTTGAAAACTTCGAATGTGCGTTTCAGTGTGTCGATGTCACCCGATTTGAACGAGACCGTATTCATGGTCGTCCAGTGGTCGCCGTAAAAACGCGCTCCCTGGTCGCTCATGTTGCCGGCCTTCTTCAGTATCGCCACGACCGCGTCGGGATTGGCCGCGCCGAAGGCCAGCGCCTGGCGCATTGCCGCGAGCACCTTCACCGCATCCGCCGAGTTGTCCTTAAGCCACTCGCTGCGCATCACGGCGACACCGATATAGGGCGGTGTGCTCGCCTTCGTCATCTGTTTCCATTGATCGGACAATGTCGTGATCACGCGGACTTTCTGCGCACTGTCCGGCACTTGCGCCACCGTGGTGGGACGCATGACGGCGGCATCCACGTTCTTCTGAACGAGGAACTGCGCAAGACGCGGCTCGTCGCCCGCCACCAGGCGATAGTCGGCAAGCTTGAGTCCGTAATTGCCGTCGAGCACGGCGGTGCCGACGCCAGTGGTCGCACTGCCGATTGGCGACATGCCGATTTTCTTGCCGCGCAGTTCACCCGCGGAATGGATGGGCGAATCGGCAAGCACGACGATTTCCGCATCGACGATCTGCGTGGCGGCCACCATCCGGACCGGCACACCCTGCTGGCTCAGGCTGAATGCCCCCGCGAGGCTGGTGCCGAATGCCAGATCGATCGCGTTCGAAGCCAACGCGGTGGTCGGTCCATTCACGTCCGGAAAGTGGACAAACTGCACCTGCAGGCCCTGCTTCTCAAAGAACTTCTGCGCTTCGAGCACGGCACCGAAACCGAGGCTGGTGCCACTGGTCCAGTAGCCCACTCGCAACGGCGCCGCCGCATACACACTGGTGAGGCACACGCCGACTAACGCGAGTGCGCATACTGCCTTTAGAACGGAACGAAATGATTTCATTGTGCTTTGCCTGAAATAGCGACGCCGTCGGTCTCCCTGGCATCGTCTTTAAAGGATTACTAAATGTCCTTATCAAAACATGAAGCACGGTGCAACCATCCGTCGAGAGGTTCCGCCTGAAAGCAAAGGCGGAAACTCCGTATCACTTGCCGATCGCTACCAGCGGCGCGTGCTCGAAGTCCTGTTTCATGCTGCGGAGCACACGCTCCATCGTCATGTCGCGAAACTTCTCGATGTGCCGGCGCGCAATGCGCGCGCCTGCCTTGCCGTCGCCCGCCGCCAGCACCTCGACCAACTGGCGGTGATCGTCGGAAATTTCCGGGCTGTCGTCTTCGTCGCTGAAACCGAGTGCCACCAGTCGCGTCATTTCGTCGAACAGCACCGAGATGCTGCGCACCAGACGGTCGTTGCCCGACGCCATCGCAATCACCAGATGAAATTCACGGTTCGCATCGAGGAAAAAGCCGATCCGGTTGCCGTGATTCTTCGACGCCGTATTGCCGCGCGCTGTGCGGTCGATCCGCATCAACGCCTTCGCGTCCACCTTGCCGGCCGCAAGCCGCGCGGCTTCGGGTTCGAGAATGAGTCGCAGCGCAAACACCTCCTCGACATCCTTCAGCGTGACCGGCACGACGACGTAGCCGTGTCGCGGAACCGAACGTACCAACCCTTCGTGTGTGAGACGCGCAAGCGCCAGCCGGCATGTCGACTTGCCGACGCCGTATTGATCCATCAGCGCAGCCTCGGTCAGCATGCTGCCCGGTTTCAGCGAACAGGACAGTATCGCCTGCCTCATCGCCAGATAAGTCGACTCGCCCAACAACTTGCCCTCGGCCGCCGCCTTGCCCCCAGAAATCACTTTTCCTTCCATGTGGCCCCCCGTGCGCTCTATCCTGGAATGGCTGTGTATTATGCTTACGTCTTTCTGTAGGCACCTCACCAACCTCAACTCATTCTAGGAGATGCATATAGGGAAGTAAACTGGACACAAAAAAGCACATCGCGTATCAGCCGGCAGTGCCGCTCCATCGGCGTACGGTTCGTGATTCGATATCGAACAGGTCAAGCACGCGCCCGAGCGTATGATCGACCATCTGATCGAGCGTTTCCGGCAGCGCATAGAACGCCGGCACTGGCGGATAGACGATCGCACCGGCGTCCGTGACGGCGGCGAGGCTGCGGATATGACCGGCATGCAACGGCGTTTCGCGCACCATCAGCACGAGACGGCGACGTTCTTTCAGCATCACGTCTGCCGCTCGCGACAGCAGCGAACTGGTGCAGCCGGTAGCCACTTCCGACAGCGTCTTGATCGAGCACGGCGCAACGATCATGCCGTCGACGCGAAACGAGCCGCTCGAAATGGCCGCACCGATATCGGTGTTCGGATAGTTGACGTCGGCGAGCGCCTGCAGATCGGCGAGCCGCATTTGCGTTTCCTGTGCGAGTGTCACCTGCGCCGAACGGCTGACCACCAGATGCGACTCGACCTCCAACTCGCGTAACAGACGCAGCAGACGCACGCCGTAGATCGCGCCCGACGCGCCGCTGATACCGACCACGAGGCGTCGCCGTGCGGCGGATTGGGATTTCATGCGATACCTCCGTTATCCACCGGATGCGGCCATTGCCCGCGCAAACACGTCATCATGGCTTTTGACCCGCTATGATCTTCTTTGCCGTTTCGTACGGCCCGGTGACGAATACATCGGGCGGAAGCGTCCCTTTGATCGCGCCGCTCGCCGCGAAGATCTGCTGCTCGCGCTTGAGCGTATCGATATCGACTGGTTCGAAGGAAATGCTGTTCAGCTCGGCCCAATGCGCGGCATAGATCTGCGCGTCGCTTGCAGGCAGATTCGCTACTTTCTGCAGGATCGTCGCGACTTGGTCCGGATGCGCGTTGCCCCAGGCGATTGCATTGTGAATCGCAACGATCAGCTTCGCGACGGATTGCGGATCGCGCTGGATCAATTCCGTGCGTGCCGCAGCCACACCCAGATAAGGCATCGCATCGGACTTCGTCAGCTTGTGCCATTCTTCCACCAGCGTGCCCAGACGCCGTGTCTTCACTTCAGTCAATTGCGCGACCGTGACGGAGCGCAGCGCCGCGGCGTCGACCTGATGCTGTACGAGAAACTGCGCGAGACGTGCCTCGTTGCCCGGCACCAGTGAATAATCGCCGGCGTTGAAGCCATAGTTCGCTTTCAGCACCGCGGCCGTCATCAGCGCGACCGAACTTCCCGACGGTGACATACCGATCTTCTTGCCGCGCAACTGCGCAATCGATTGGATCTGCGAGTCGGCAGGTGTGACAAATGTGACATCGGCCGGCGCTGTTGCACCGAAGATCTTGACCGGCACGCCGGTCGCCGCGATGCTGAACGCGCTCGCGCCTGCCACGCTGAAGCTCACGTCGATCACGTTGGCGGCGAGTCCGCTCGCCGGCGCGTTGACCTCGGCGAAGTGCACGAAACGCGCGTCGCCGATGCCGGCTTTCTTCAGGAAGTCGCCTGTTTCCAGCACGGCGCCGAGGCCGAGGCTCACGCCACTCGTCCAGTAGCCGATGCGCAGCGGCGCGGCTTGCGCGGAAAGCGCAAGCACGGAAATCACGGCGGCGAACAGCACACGCCTTGCAAGCAGGTAAGGTTGCATCACGTCAGCTCATCAACGGGGTGAATGGAGCGCTGCCGGCCTGCGCAGCGCACTGAAGGACATCGCGGCAATCAACGCCGCGTCGGCGGCACGGCGTCGAAGCGCGAACCGCGCACGCACAACTTGCCTTCCGCGGTTTTCCACAACTGCTTGCGTTCATGCAGTTCGCCGAGCGCGCGGGCCAGCGTGCGGAAGTCGTATTTCGACAGCCGCTCGGCGAGTTCGGTGTAGTAAAGCGGCGTGTCGCCGATGAGCGCGATCGCTTCGGCTGCGGCAGCCTCCACCTGTTCCGGCTCCGACACATGCACCGTATCGGCCTTGCCGCCGACGTAGTCCGCGATCTTCGCCGTGTCTGCGTACGCGTACGAAATGCGCTCATAGCGCTCGTGCGGAATGCCTTCCGAGATCGTTGCGTCCACACCGACCTTGGCGCCCGTCGGCACCATGCCAGGCGGCATCACCGGCAGACTCGGGTCGAGCGGCTTCGCGCGTGCGCCGGGGATCACGATCAGATCGCGGTCACCCTGCACGCGCGTCGCGATCGCCCATTCGACCTGTTCGCCGTTGAACACGTCGATGTCGTCATCAACGACCACCACGTGCTTCAGATCCATCACCGACAGCGCCGCCAGCAGCGCGTTCTTGCCTTCGCCGGCCTGCTTCCTGATCGAAATAACCGCGTGCCAGAATGCGCGGCCACCCAACGTTACGTTGATGTCCTTTACCTGCACGCCTGCCGTGCGCAGCGCGCTGCGAATCGCCTGATAGCGCGTCGGTGCCGCGAGCCACGTGTTTTCCCACGGCATGTGCAGCGAGTAATACATCGCATCGCGCCGATGCATGATCGCCTTGATGCGCACATCCGGATTCCAGTGCAGCCCGCCCATCAATGCGGTGAATTCGCCGAAACGGCCTTCCGGTTGCGTCCAGCCCGTCGGCAGGATTTCCGCTTCGATCACGATTTCCGAGTCGGCGATATACGGCAGATCGACGGTCTCGCAAGGCGCCAGTTCGACCGGCACGCCACGAATGCCGCCCGCGATCGCCATCTCATCGACACCGATCGGCGCGCGATAGCCGGCGCCCATGATTTCCATCGGATGGTTACCGATCGAAATGGAAATCGGGCACGGACGTCCTTGTTCATACGCACGCTGCGCGAACATGCGCATATTGTTCGGCGTCACGATGTCGATGCCACTCAGCGCTTTTTCCTTCACCATGAAGCGATAGATGCCGCTGTTCAGGCCGTACTCCGGATCGCGCGAAATCACGATACCCGCGGTAATCATCGGGCCACCGTCGAAAATCGAAGACATCGGAATGGGCAGGCGGAACAGATCGACATCGTCGCCTTTGTAGATCACTTCTTTCGTGGCCGACGTCGCGACGTATTTAGGCGGAATCGGGTTCTGGATGCCATGCGCCAGCATCTTCTCGATTTCCGAGTAGCTGTCGCAGCCCATTGCCATCATCGCGCGCTCCTGCGTGCGGATGATGCCCGACAGCAGCGGCATGTCGTAGCCGATCACGTTATGAAACAGCAGCGCCTTGTCGCTCTGGTCGACGAGCGTGCCCACGTGGCGGATGTCGACGGGCTGCCGTATATCGATCAGTTGCTGTGCCGCGCGCAGCCGTTCCAGGAACTCGCGAAAGTTCTCGTTCATACTGAACTCCATAATGTTGAATGTCGTGTCGGTTTCACTTATGCGGTCTCGCTATCCTGCAACGACGCAAGCGCTATCGCTTTCAATGCGGCGCGATCGATCTTGTTCGTCGACGCAAGCGGCAATGCATCGACAAACCACACGCGTCGCGGGTGCTGGTATGCGGGCGCATGAGTCAGCGCGTGCTGTTTGGCTTGCTCTTCCGTTAGCGACGCGCCCGCGCGCCGCACGACGAACGCCACCGGCTTGGTTCCCTTGATGTCGTCGGCAACCGGTACCACGCAAGCCTGGACAATATCCGGGTGTGTCTCCAGCATCTGCTCGACTTCACCCGGAAAGATGTTTTCGCCACCCGACACGAACATGTCGTCCGCACGGCCGACGAATGCATAGAAGCCCTGTTCGTCGCGGTGAAATACGTCGCCCGTTACATAGAAGCCATCTGCTGTCACCGGTAGCGGCAGGTCCGGCCGGTTGTGGTAACCGAGCATGACGGCCGGGCTTTTTACAGCCAGCACGCCGGTCGCCACACCTGTCGGCGGTGCGTCGAGCAACTTCACGCTCACTTCGGGATGCGGATATCCGACCGACAGCAAAGGCGGTTCGATCCTTTGCGGATGGGGCCCGAACACGATCGGCCCGCCCTCGGTCGTGCCGTAGACGTTAGTGAGCTTCGCATTCGGAAGTACCTCGCCGATTTGCGCAAGCAGACTCTCGCTAACGGGCGCCGAACCCATCCGGATGAAGCGCACCGACGAAAGATCCGTGCGCGCAAGCAACTCCCTTTCGCGCAGCATCATCGCGATCATCGGCGGGACGGAGGTGAGCCACGTGACCCGATAGCGCTCGATTGCCGTGATGTACATGCGCGCGGTGAATTGCGGAAGCAGCACGACCGTACCGTTCCCGTACAGCGACATCAGCACGAGCGTCAGCGCGTTCATGTGATACATCGGCGCGGCCACCAGAAAGCGATGCGCCGCCGGTGGCTGCGCGCGCGCACGCGTACGCGCCACCCACAGATGGCTGCCGTGCGAGAGCATCACGCCCTTGGGCTTGCCAGTCGAGCCGGACGTATAGAGAAACATTGCCGGCATGTTGGGCGTCGGCACGAAAGTCTCGAACGGGCCCGGTTCGACGAATGAAGCGAAACTTTCCTCTCCGGTCGAATCGAATACGACTGTCGGCAGATCGTCCGGGCAATCGGCAAGTCGCGCGGCGTCGCAAAATACCAGACGTGCACCGCTATCGCGGATCACAAAAGTGGAGAGCGCGGGCGGAAACCTGTAGTTGACCGGCACCGCGACCATTCCCGCGCGCATGATACCGAGCAGCGCCGCGACATACTCGGCGCGATTCGCCGCAAGAATGGCGACGCGTTCGCCGACTTTCAGGCCGCGCTGCACCAGTGCACGCGCGACGCCGTCAGCCAGCGCGTCGAGTTCCCCGTAGGTCATGCGCGTATCGTGCCACGCGCAACCTGTTTCATCCGGTTCCCCAAGCGCGATCACTGCAAGCTTGCACGGATCGCCGTCGGCTTCGATCAGATCGCCGAGATTCTCAGGCGTGGGCATGTTCAACTGCTCCGATAAATTCAATGACAGTATTGAGTTCGCCTAACAGCAGGGCTACGGACGATGCGTCACTCTGCGCATGGGCCGACGGCATCAGTCGCACGACGCTCTCGTCGGCATGGGACGCGAGCGCGTCCAGACGTGCACGCATCGCGGCAAGGTCGCTTACCTCGACGACGACCGCGCCAAAATAGCTGTCGCGCCCAGCTGCGTTACATACGAGGTCGCCATAGCGCGCGCGGTAGGCCGCGCCATCGACAAAGTCCAGATCGAAATCACCCAACGCAATGCGCGAGTGCCGGGCGGACGGCGATTTGAGATCCGACTCCCCAGCGATCAGCGCATAACGGCGCGCTTCGTGCTGCGGGTCGTCACTCACGATCACACATTCCCTCAAGCGCTGCGCGCCGTTCGGATGCTTCGTCCATTCGGCACGGAAGACCCATTCCGGCGTCAGGTGCTCGCAGAAATAGACGCGCCCGGCGGACAGTTCTTCGGCCGCGAGCCGGGTCGTCCTGAAACGGGCGATCTGCTCGACGCCTTCAATATCGACGGGTCGCGTGAACGACTGCGGTTCAGTGGCGCGCACGCCGGCGTCGATCAAACGCGCATAGGTTTCCTGCGCGTCGTCCGTCTTGAACACGAGACCGTCTATACCTAGACGGCTTTCGAGAATCTCGCGTCGCAACGTGGTGGCGCCGGGCGGCAGGCCAACCAGTTCGAGATAATGTCCATCGAACATCATCAGGTGATTGACCGAGCCAAGCGAGTGATAGCCGCGCGGCGTCAGCGCGAAGCCGAGCGCTTCGAAACACGACGCCGCGGCGTCGGTTTCGAACATCGCGTTCACGACGACATGGTCGAGCGTCGATGTCGCCGTGTTCATCATGCCTTCGGCGCGGGTGCCGGCGCGGTCGAATAGACGCCCCGGCCGCTTGCGAGCAGCGCGCCGGACTGGTCATAGATGTGCGCCTCCGCAACCGAAATCGCGCTGCCGAACTTCACGACCTTGCCGCGCGCGATGAGGTCGCCCGGCATCGCCGCGCGGTGATAGTCGACGCGCAGATCGATCGTCGGTACGCCGCGGCCCGTTTTCGACACCAGCGCCCAGTCGGCCGTGAGGTCGACCAGCGCGGCAAGAATGCCGCCGTGCGTATAGCGGCGTTCGGGGTTCACGACCCACTCTTCGCGCCACGTCGCGGCGATTTCGATCGAGTCGTCGCCGACTTCGAGCACACGCAGACCGAGCCACTGATGATAAGGACCGCGCGTGAGCATTGCCTGAACCTGCTCCGCGGTAAGTTGCTGGTTATCAGCCATTCGAGTCTCCGTATTTTTATGGGGTAACGACAATCTTGCCGAGCACTTCCCGATCGCGAATCATGCGCAGGCCTTCGGCGGCCTGTTCGAGCGGCAACACCTTGTCGATCTGCACTGCAATCTTCCTGGTACGGATCAATTCCATCAGTGCAGAGAGGTTGTCGTCATAGAAACTGTTCGATCCGATCACGCGAATCTCGAAGCTCCAGATGTAGCGAAGGTCTTCCTTGGGATCGTGGCCCGCGGTCGCGCCGCAGACAAGCAGACTACCGCCGCGTTTGATGCATTTGAGCGACGGCACCCACGTATCGCCACCGGTGAAATTGATCACGACGTCCGCGCCGCCTTCATAGCTCCGGCGTTGCGGCTTGCCGTACTTCTCGATGACCCACTTCGAGAAATCGGTGTCGCGATAGTTGATGACGTGGTCGGCGCCCATGGCCTTGAGCCGTTCAGCCTTGTCCGCGCTGCCGGCGGCCGCGATCACTTCCGCGCCGAGCATTTTGGCAAGCGTCACGCAGCCGGTTCCGACACCGCCGCTCGCACCCAGAATGACCACACGATCCCCCGGCTTGATAGTGTTGTGCGTGACGAGCATCCGGTGCGCTGTACCGTAGGCGACCGGCAAAGACGCCGCTTCTTCGAAGGTCACGCCTTCTGGCATTGCGATCAACTGGTCCGCGCTGACGAGGCAGTACTGCGCCATGCCGCCGTCGAGCATTTCGCCCATCAGACCTTTCTTCTTGTTGAGCGGGTTGACAAGCACGCGCGCACCGACCGACCAGTTTTCGACGTTGTCGCCAACCTCCGTGATCTCTCCCGCCATATCCAGACCGATGACCACAGGCAGCGGCACCTTGATGCCCGGCATGCCCTTCACCGTAAAGACGTCGTGATAGTTGAAAGACGACGCGCGCACGCGGATGACCACGTGACCCGGCACCGCCTTCGGCATCGGCAGCTCACCGACATGGAGTTTGTCCACGTCACCGTGTTCAGAGAGAATCAAAGCCTTCATCGTACCGTTCATATGTACTCCTATTTATAGAATGCAGACGCTCTACTTCTTCGTAAATTTCGATTACTTCAGCCCGCGGCGCGGCAGCAGTGCGTCGCGAGCCATTCTTTATGCTCGTTTCTTCCAGCGGAACAGGTGGTTTTCAAGCGGCTTGAGAATGCCGTACTCGAGCACCACCATCAGCACGACCATGGTGAGCGTCCATGCGAACACCTGATCGGTCTGAACAAGGTCCGCCGCCTGACGCAGCCGGTAGCCGACGCCGTTCGACGAACCGATCGTCTCTGCCACCAGCGACACCCGCCAGCCGAAGCCGAACGCAAGGCGCGCACCGGAGAAGAAATACGGCAGCACGGTGGGCAGATAGATCTTGGTCATCACCTTGCTGCGCGACATCTGAAAGCTGCGGGCAAGCTCTACGTATTCGGCGTTGACGCTTTGCGCGCCCTGCCACACGTTCGTGAGAATCAGCGGCATCGCTTCCATGAACACGACGAAGATGGTCGTGCCGTTCGAGATACCGAACCAGATCAACGCGAAGATGGCCCAGATCGCAGCGGATACCGTGTTGACCACCGACAGCACCGGCTCGCAGAAACTACCGAGGCGACGGTTCGCGCCGAGCAGGATGCCGAGCGGCGTGCCGACCAGCGCGGCCAGAAGGAAGCCCGCAACGACGCGGTACAGCGTAATGCCGAGGTCCTCGGCAAAGGTGCCGGTGGCGATCAGGTCAAGCAGCGCGTTCCACGTTTTTTCCGGGCCGGGCAGGATGAAGGCCGGCACGCGTTGCGCCGCCAGCCACCACAGGATCAGGAATATGGCGAGCAGCGAAAGACGTTGACCGGCGACTTTCGCAAAGCGGGTCAGGCGGCCAAACCGTGCGGGGAAAACAGAACTGGCGGTCGAAACAGAAGACATCGCAACGTCCTTAAATGAGGGCGCGCACGCGGCGCACCGTTTCCGCAACTTCGGCGGCGAGCGGATCGCGCGGCCGCGGCAGGTCGATCATCAGCGCATCGCGCACACGTCCCGGCCGCGGACGCAGGACAACCACCTTGTCCGCGAGGACGATGGCTTCTTCCACGTCGTGTGTGACGAATACGACGGTCATCTTCAACTGCTCACGGATTCGCAGCAGTTCCGCGTGCATCTGCGAGCGCATCTGCGGATCGAGCTTGGAAAACGGCTCGTCCATCAACAGGATGTATGGCTTCACGACGAGGCTGCGCGCGAGTGCCACCCGGCTACGCATGCCGCCCGAGAGTTCGTGCGGATAAGCGTGTTCGAATCCCTCAAGGCCGGTCATCTTCAGCGCGGCCAGCGCGCGTTCGCGCCGCCGTTCGGCGTTGAGCGAGCCCGCTTCGAGACCGAACTCCGTATTCGCCACGATAGTGCGCCAAGGCAGCAGGCGGTCTTCCTGGAACATGTAGCTGACCACGCGGGTATCGTGAGTCGGCTCGCCGGCAACTCCGTCGATCCGCACGCCGCCCTGGTCCGCCTGCACCAGTCCCGCGATGATGTTGAGCAACGTGCTCTTGCCGCATCCGGACGCGCCGACGATCGCTAGCACCGAACCCGAAGGCGCGGTCAGGCTGATGTCTTCGAGCACCGCCAGCCTGCCGTAGTGCTTCGAGACGTGCTCAACTTCCACCGCGTTGCGCGCGGTGGCAGCCTTCTCAAACATGGCCTGGGTAGTTACCGCGTTCATCGTGCGCCTCGCAACGGGACGATCGGTGCGCCTGCATGCGTGTCGCGCAGGCTCGCCATGACCTTTTCCATCGTCATGTCGCGAAACGTCGCCACATGCCGGTGCGCGATCTGCTCGGCACGCTTGCCGTCGCCGCTCGCGAGCGCGCTGATCATCGCCGTGTGGTCATGCCGGATCTCCGGCTTCGTGTTCTGCACGCCGAAGCCGAGCGACACGAGCCGCGCCATATCGTTGAGCAGGCCACCCAGCATGCGAACCAGCCGGCTGTTGCCCGAACATTCGGCGATCGCCATATGGAAAGCGGCATTCGCGTCCATGAAGATGCCGATCCGGCTGCCGATGCCAAGCGACGTATCGTCGTTGCGACACGCGCGCTCCAGCCGGTTCAACAGGTCGATATCGGCCTTGCCCGCGGCGAGGCGCGCCGATAGCGGTTCGAGTTCCAGGCGAAGCGCAAACACTTCTTCGACGTCCTTCAACGTAATCGGCGTCACCACGTAACCCTGACGCGGCACGATGCGCACAAAGCCTTCCTGCGCGAGACGCTGCAGCGCCACCCTGCAGGTTGCCTTGCCGATGCCGTAGCGTGCGGTCAGCGCGCTTTCCGTCAGCGTGGCGGCCGGTTCGATTACACAGGACAGAATGTCCTGACGGATCGCCGAACACGCCCGCTCACTGAGAAGTTTTGCTTCGTTCGAACAGTCGATCAATTCCACCGTCGGAGCTGCAGGATCTTTCACGACACCTCTCCTTCGTCTCGTAAGCTGCTCACGTGGATCTGCGTGGGCAGGTGATGAGTTAACTTAGAACAGCCATTAAAAAAATGCACGGAAAAAAAACGTGACTTCTGAGCTGTTCAGCCAATGCGTTGAGCCCTATCGCATGCCATATACGCATGACGCTCACGGCGCGCTCATGCCCTTAGAACGAATGCAGAATCCCGAGCTGTGCGCCCGTCACCCCGTCTCCACGCGCCGGCGTGTTCGGTGTGATGGGGCCGTTGGCGATCAGCGCATAGGTCGCGCCGTGACGGTTCACGAGCCGCTCAAGCGTTCCATAGATGAGCGTCCGCTTGCTCAAGCTGTAAAACGCGCCAACGCTTACTTCGCCCGCGTTGTTATGCTGGCCTGAGCTGTCCTGCGCGTAGCCGATGCCGGCCGCGAGTCGTAGCGCGGGCGTGAGGTTGTACGTCGTCGATAGCGAATAGACGCTGTGATATTTGCCTTCGACATTGGTCGCCGTATTCGAGCCGAGGTTGTTGCCGCGGTAGTAGCCGAAATAACCCGTCAAACTGCCGAACTGATAGCTGCCGCCGGCGAACGTCGTCTTCGTATTGATTTTTCCGTTCGCGCCATTCTGTTCCGCGTGGCTGATGCCGAGGTATAGCGGCCCGCGCTGATAATCGATCGAACCGACATAGGCGTTCAACGCGTCATGCGGCGACGTCTGACCGCCCAGGCTTGCACCCGCGGAAAACGTGAATCCCGCGACGTTCGGCGACCAGTACGTGATCATGTTGTCGTAACGGAATGCGAACGTCGAAGCGTTGTGAAGAAACGAGCCGTACGTACCGCCGGAAAATGCGTCGAACTTGCTGTGCATCAGCAGCAGCACCGAGTTCTGGCGCCCAAAACGGAATTCGCCATACGGCGTGCCGAGACCGACCCACGCACTGCGACTGAAGGCGAGCGTGGAATCCGTCGCGGCCCCGGAGTTCGTGAGAATGCCGTTCTCGAGGTCGAACGTCGCACGCAGGCCGCCGCCGAGATCTTCACTCCCTCTGATCCCTATGCGGCTTGCCGACAAACCGCCACTCTGCATCGCAGTCTGTGCACCTTTGCCGCCTGCGTTCGTGTAACCCAGGTACGTATCGAGAATACCGTACAGCGTGACATCGGCTCGGGCCGGCGTCATTGTCACGGTGCCGAGTGCAACGAGCGCTGCAGAACAAGCCAAAGCCATCTTGCGCATTTCAAATTCCCGTTTCGGTAAATGGTTAATATCGGATTACTAAACATCTCGTCGTGAAATACTCTGTCGATTAATATTTGCATGTGACGTGTACGATAAACGCACACCCGTGAGGTGCTTACAAATAGTCGGTAAGCGCTCGACGATTGACTTTAGAACGACAAAAAAGAGAAGCACAACAACTATTTCTGGACATCTCAAGCGTGAGATGCTTACGCGCGGATCGCGCCCTCTCGATCAGGCTTCACTATTTTTCAGTGCGGTGTCGGGTGAGTGGTTCGCCGCTGCAGGTTGAACTGCACGGCAAGACCGCCACGTAGAGCTGCTACTGGGCGAGCTATTAAGTGAACATCGCCTAAAAGCCGGGCAACAACTGGGAGGGGCAATCGTTGGGGCGCTGTCACGTTAAATTGCGCACGACACAATAGCGGAGATGACACACGCTTGCTCAGAAGATGACGGAACTTGGGTGGCCTCGGTGAAACGATGCCTGGTGGTGAAGCGTGCGGCGAGCTGTTTGCGATAGAGTGAGGTGCGTAGCAGGTGTCGCTTGAGCGCGAAGTGCTGACGGATCGGACCGAAGCTGGCTAAGAAAACCTGCGTGCGTTCAGGATCGCGGAAGCCACGCATGCGTCGCTCGCGTTCGCGCGTCGGCTGATGACTTCTATGAGCAGAAAGTTGTAAAGGCCATTTGCGAACTGCCTCACAAAGGATAGGTCAAGTCTTGCTCCTCGCTGGCGCGGAAGCGCACAGCTGGGTCAAGGGAGGATCCGTCAATCCAAATATCTCAACAACCTCGTCGAGCAGGACCATCGGGCGATCAAGCGGCGACGGCGAGCTTCAGTTTCAACTTTGACATTCTGACGCTGCTTTCGTGACTAAAATATGCCGCTTTCAAACGGTTGCTTCGCCTCGCACGTTGCTGTCAATGGCGCTGTCCGACCTGTTTCAGACTGTCACCACTTTGCGACCGTACAGGTCGTCTCGGATAGCGGTTGATGTCACCGCGTGAGTAGCAAAGGTGATTTTCCGAGCGTTGTCGCAGAACGCTTTGCAGGTGGTGGCACGGCACTCGGCGGTGGTGCGCCAAGCAAACGCAACAAAACGTAATAATAAATTCTGCCGGCCATTAAAGCCTTAACTGGCGGAAGGCAGCCGGAGTCGAACCGACCTGAGAGCGTCTGACGCCCTCAACTGGGTTTGAAGCCCAGCCGCGCCACCGGACACGAATGCCTTCCTACGGTGATTGAACTACACGTTGCCGATGATCAGAGCAGATCGAGCCAGCGACTATCCGTGCGCAGCAGATGCAGGCCACGGTGGAAGCGAGTATACCCAACCCGGTCGAAGAATTCCAAAAGCTGAATCGCGCGTTTGCGGCCCAATCCGGTGACGTCGCGAAACGGTGCGGCCGCAACCGTACCGGCATTTTTTTGCGCCTCGTCAGCCGCAATCAAAGCCAGTTCGCGAATCATCTCCGGGTGATAGAAGAGGTCGCGCACGACCTGAAACAGTTCGCCCTGCCGCGCGAGCTTGCGCATCAATTGACGCACACGCTCCTCGGATACGCCGTGCGCGTTGGCCAGATCGCGTACCCACGGCGGATCGAAACGCCCCGCTTTGACTGCGGGTAGCAACGTCGCCGCGAGCGCGCGATCAACGTCGTCGAGCGTCACCGTGTGGCCCGGCAGATGCAGCCACGGTCCGCGTTTGACGATCTCGCCACGCGTCGCGGCATCGTCGACAAGCGCGCGCCACAGCGCGTCGTCCACCAGCGGCGCGGCAATGCGTCGCAAGCGCGAGATGTCCGGGCCCAACTCGTCCGGCGAGCGTTCGTGGTACTGCGCGAGCGTCGTCGTCAATCGCGTATTGAGCGCTTGCCAAAGCGCGTCGGCGACTAGCAATGCGTCCTCGCCTGGCAGTTCCACGACACGCGTGTTGGGCGGCAACGCGAGCGCGGCCGCCGGCATGCCCGTCAAACTTTCCAGCAGCGAGCGCGACAAGCCATGCGCCGCTCTCGCGAAGATGGCGTCGAGCGTGCCGGTGTCGAGCACCGTCTGAAGCGCGTCGAGCCACGCCAGCCGCTCGGCCGAACGACGCTTGCGCGACGGCGCGAACGGGTCGAGTACATGGCCACCGCCGATCGTGCGATTAGCCTGCGCGTTGCGCACCACGAACCGATCGCCCGGCAGCGCGCAAACCGGCCGCTCGAACACGAGTTGAACGCGGGCACGCTGACCGGCGCCGAGCGTGTCGCCATCGAGCAACGCGACATGCGCGACCTGGTGCTGCGTGCCCAGATGCACATGCAACGGCGCCCAATGCTCCAACGTAAGCGGTGCATCGGCGAGCAGCGTCAGCATGACGTCGATTCGCTGCGACGCCTGCGAGAGCCGCGGATCGACGATCCAGTCGCCACGATCGATCGCGCTCTTCTCGATGCCCGCGAGGTTCAATGCGCAGCGCTCGCCGGCGCGGCCGCTTTGCGCCGGACGATTCTGCGCATGAATGCTGCGCACGCGCACCGGTTGATTCTTCGGCGCGAGCAGCATCGTGTCGCCGACCGCCACGCGGCCCGACACCACGGTGCCGGTCACGATCGTGCCCTGGCCCGAGAGCGTGAAGACACGATCGACCGCGAGACGGAACAGGCCGTCGTCGCGCTTCATCCGCCACGCCGCGGCCGCCGCGTGCAGGTGCGCCTTCAAGGCGGCCACGCCGGGATCGTCGGCGCGCACCGCGCAAGTATCGAACACGGATGCGTCCTCGAGTACGCTTCCGCTTAGAAACGCGCTGACTTCGTCGTGCACTTCGCGCAGACGCTGCGCGTCCACGCGGTCCACCTTGGTCAACGCGACGGCACCTTGCCGAATACCGAGCAGCTCGATGATCGCCAGATGCTCACGCGTTTGCGGCATCACACCGTCGTCGGCGGCAATCACGAGCAGTGCGAAATCGATGCCGCTCGCACCCGCGGTCATGGTATGCACGAGCTTCTCGTGGCCCGGCACGTCGATCAGGCCGAGCACGTCGCCATTCTCGAGCGGCACGTACGCGTAGCCCAATTCGATGGAAATGCCGCGCGCCTTCTCTTCTTTGAGCCGGTCCGTATCGACGCCCGACAGCGCTTTCACCAGGCTCGTCTTACCGTGGTCGATATGTCCCGCCGTACCGACGATCATGCGCGCACGCCCTTCAGTTGCTCGATCAGTTGCGCTTCATCGGCGGCTTCGAGACAGCGCAGATCGAGGCGCAATGCATCGTCCGCGATACGGCCGATCACGGGCCTCGCCATCTCGCGCAGCCGCTTTTCAAGCGCGAGCAATTGACGGCCACCGCGTTTACCGTCCGCCATTCTGACGACGAGGCCATAACTCGGTAGCACGTCGACCGGCAAAGCGCCGCTGCCGATCTGGCTGAACATCGGCTCCGCCGTCACCGCATAGCGTTCGCCGAATGCGCGCTGCAACGCGGGTTGCACGCGCTCCGCGGCGAGCCGGATGTGGTCGGCGGGACGGGTCAACAAGCGCAACGTGGTGAGCCGCTCCGTGAGCTTCTCCGGCGCACGGTACAACTGCAGCACAGGCTCCAGCGCCGCGAGCGTCAGTTTGCCGACGCGCAACGCGCGCTTGAGCGGATGCTTCTTGATCTTCGCGATCAGATCGCGCCGCCCGACGATCAAACCGGCTTGCGGACCACCGAGCAACTTGTCGCCGCTGAACGTGACGAGGTCCGCACCGGCTTCGACGGTTTCACGCACCGTCGTTTCGCGCGGCAAGCCCCATTGGCTCAGATCGACCAGCGTGCCGCTGCCGAGGTCCACTGCAACCGCAAGACCGCGCGCATGGGCAAGCGGCGCGATTTCATCCAGACCGACCTCTTTGGTGAAGCCGCTAATCGCATAGTTGCTCGCGTGGACTTTCATCAGCAGCGCGGTTTGCGGGCCGATGGCTTCCTCGTAGTCCTTCAGATGCGTGCGGTTCGTCGTGCCGACTTCGCGCAGCTTCGCGCCCGCGCGGCTCATGATGTCGGGAATGCGAAACGCGCCGCCGATTTCAACCAGCTCGCCGCGCGACACGATGACTTCTTTCTTCGACGCCAGCGCGGACAGCGTGAGCAACACTGCGGCCGCGTTGTTGTTGACCACGGTGGCCGCTTCGGCGCCGGTCAGTTCGCAGATGAGCGCGTCGATCAGATCGTCGCGATCGCCGCGCTTGCCGGTGCCCAGATCGAACTCGAGGTTGGCGGGTTGCGTGAGCGCTTTCATCACGGCCTGCACCGCTTCGTCGGGCAGCAATGCGCGGCCGAGATTGGTATGCAACACCGTGCCGGTCAGATTGAAAACGCTGCGCAAGCGCGACTCGTTGCGCTGGCGCAGCGCGGCTTCGACTGAACGCTTCAGTTGCGCGACGTCGAGCGCGCTCACGGACGCATCGCCCGACTGCGCGCCGGCGCGCCAGGTGTCGAGCGCCTCGCGCACCGCGCTCAACACCTGGGTGCGGCCGTATTCGCCGATCAATGCCGCGAACTCGACCGACGCCAGCACCTTTTCCACCGACGGCACGCGCGCCATCAGCGCCTGCAATTCAGAGCCGCTTACATCGCTCACGAGGCCATCCCTTTTCTAGTCGCATCCACTCGCTGCTAGTCGGACTCGCCGGAAGAGTCATCCGTACCGACGCCCTGTTCGGGCCACAGCCACGGATGCGGCGACGCCCGCCGGTAACCTTCCGCCCCCATCAGCAAATCCAGCGTAAGACTGGCGAGATCGTCCGCGAACGGTTCGAAATCGTAGTCCTTCGACTGAATGCCGATCTTTCGATAAGTATGGCATTCGTCGCACGATTCCGCTTTCAGCGCGGCGTTCTTCGATTCCGCTTCGCGCGTGGCCTCGTCGGCATCGGGCGAGCCGACCGTGTGATAAGCGATGCCCTTGGTCGAATCGCAGTTCGAGCACTTCGTGCGAACCATGTGCCACTCGGTCGAGCACAGGCCGCATTGCAGGTAGCGGTAATTGTCATACGCGCCGCCCACGCGCACGATGCTCGCCACCGGATGCGATCCGCACACGGGACACAGGCCGAGTGTCTCGATGTACGGCACCTCGCGCTTGTCGATATCGGCAGCGAGGTCGGTCCACACCACTTGCAGCGCGGCCACGATGAACGGCGCGCTCGCCGGATCGACCTCTTCGAAGCGCTGCGCAAAGATTGCGTCGGCCTGGAATTCGAGCGTAGCGGTGTCGAGCGTGCGCAGTCTGGCAATCAGCGCTTCGAGCGGCGGCGTGAGCGGGCCCGCGGTTGCCACCTTGTCGAGCAACTGGCGCAGCACGTCGCGCCAGGCCGGATCGCGCACGCCGGAAAGCGCCGGAATCAGCGGCATGGAATGCTGCTGCGCACTCGCGATCAACTCGAGGCTGGGCGGCTGCGCCTTGAAGCTCGTCATCACGGCTTGCTGCGCATCGGCGAGCACGGCCATCAGGCGCAAATAGCCGGCGATCGGATTGTTGAGCGCCGCAAGCTGGCGCAGCCGCGCGGCGCGGGCGGAAAACACCGCGAGCCGTTCCGGCGTGCGAATGCGCGGAATCGCCGAATGATCGAGCGATTCGATATCGCCGGCTTCGAGAATACGTTGAACCACAGTATCGACCTCTGAAAACTAAGGAGCCGCCGCCGTTCATCGAACAAGGACGGCGGCTCGGGTGCAGCGCGCCGGAATCCGCGCTGCCTGGGTTGCCTATGCGTGGCCCGCTATTTACCGATGATTTCCTTGAACCAGTTCGGATGATGTTTCCGCGCCCAGCCGTAGGTCACCGTGCCGCGCGTCATGGCGCCGATCGACCCCTTGATCCACAGCGCCGCATAAATATGCACGACGATCCCGACGATCAGCACGAACGCCGCCGCGGCATGCACGAGCGCCGCGAGCCGGATGATCTCGATCGGAAAATAGAACGAGAAATAGCGGCGCCAGATCACGATGCCACTCGCCAGCAACAGCAGCAGACAGATCACCATGGTGAAAAATAACAGCTTTTGACCGGCGTTGTACTTACCGATCGCGGGGAGCTTTTCCTCGCGATTGTTGAGCACGTCGTCGATCTGCCTCATCCACTGAAGGTCGGCCTTGTCGAGATAGTTGTGATGCCAGAAGCGCAACGCAAGAATCAGAAACGACAGGAACATCACGCAGCCGACGAACGGATGCAGAATCCGAGTCCATTGCCCGCCGCCGAAGATCGCGTAGAGCCACGACATGGCCGGATGAAACATGGCGAGGCCGGACAGCGCCAGCAGAACGAACGTGATCGCGGTGATCCAGTGATTCGTACGCTCGTTCGGCGTGTAGCGCACGATCAGACTGTTGCCCTTCACGTCCTTCAGATCGGTATGCTCAGGGTGCTTCATTGGATGCCTCCCGCGAACGGCGTGCCTCGTCGGCTTCGTGCTGGGCTTCGGCCTCATCAGCCTCCGACACCTCATTCGGACCGACGCGCGTGTAGTGGAAGAACCCGGCTATGGCCGCGAACGCAATGCCCGCCAGCGCCAGCGGCTTGGCCAGCCCCTTCCACACGGCAACCATCGCGCTGATCTTCGGATTCTGCGGCAAACCGTGATACAGGTTGGCCTTGTCCGCGTGATGCAGCACGTACATGACGTGCGTGCCGCCCACGCCGGCAGGATCGTACAAACCGGCGTTCTGGAAACCGCGTTCCTTCAGATCTTCAACCCGGTCCGCGGCCTGCTGCTTCATGTCCTCCTTGGTGCCGAACATGATCGCGCCGGTCGGGCACGTCTTCACGCAGGCCGGTTCCTGGCCGACCGCCACGCGATCCGAACACAGCGTGCACTTGTATGCCCGGTTGTCCTTCTTCGAAATGCGCGGCACGTTGAACGGGCAACCGGTGATGCAATAGCCGCAGCCGATGCAGTTTTCCTCGTGAAAATCCACGATGCCATTGGTGTACTGCACGATCGCGCCCGGCGACGGACAAGCCTTCAGACAACCGGGATCCTCGCAGTGCATGCAGCCGTCCTTGCGGATCAGCCACTCGAGATCGCCTTCGGTGTTCTCGTATTCCGAGAACCGCATGACGGTCCACGAATGCTCGCTCAGGTCGCGCGGGTTGTCGTAGATGCCGGTTGTCGTGCCGATTTCATCGCGCAGATCGTTCCATTCCATGCAGGCGGTCTGACACGCCTTGCAGCCAATGCACTTCGACACGTCGATGAGCTTGGCGACCGTGCCCGTGACCGGCTCACGCACTTGCGGTTCAGGCAAGGTCGTGGCCGAGAGGCGTTTGATGTCCAGTGATTGCAGTGCCATCTCTTCTCCCTATGCCTTTTCGACCTTGACGAGGAACGATTTGAATTCCGGTGTTTGCGAATTCCCATCGCCCACGGAGGGCGTCAGCGTATTGACGAGATAGCCTGGCTTCGCGAGTCCCTTGAAGCCCCAATGCAGCGGCAATCCGACTGTCTGGACTTTCTTTCCTTCGATCATCAGCGGTTTGATCCGTTTGGTGACGAGCGCCACGGCAATGATGTGCCCGCGATTGGACGACACCTTGACGCGATCTCCGGCCACCACGCCCACCTCCTTCGCCAGATCCTCGCCGATCTCCACGAACTGCTGCGGCTGCACGATCGCATTCAGGCGCGCGTGCTTGGTCCAGTAGTGGAAATGCTCCGTCAGACGATAGGTGGTCGCCGTATGCGGGAATTTCTCGTGCGTGCCGAACGCGGCCCGGTCATCGGGGAACACGCGTGCCGCCGGACTGCTGACGACCGCCTTGTTGTTCGGATGCAGCGGGTTGTAGCCGAGCGGCGTTTCAAACGGTTCGTAGTGCTCCGGGAATGGCCCTTCCACCAGACCATCGCGCGAGAAGAAGCGCGCCACGCCTTCCGCGTTCATGATGAACGGATTCATGCCGTTTTCGGGCGGTTCGTCCGCCTTGAAGTCGGGAATGTCCGCGCCCGTCCACGCCTTGCCGTTCCAGGCGATCAGCTTGCGCGTCGGATCGAACGGCTTGCCGCTGACGTCGCACGAAGCACGGTTGTACAGAATCCGCCGGTTCGCCGGCCAGGCCCACGCCCAGTTCAGCGTATTGCCGATGCCGGTCGGGTCGGAGTTGTCGCGGCGGCCCATCTGGTTGCCCGCCTGGGTCCATGCGCCGCAGAAGATCCAGCAACCGCTCGCGGTACTGCCGTCGTCGCGCAACTGTGCGAAGCTCGCCAGTTGCTCGCCCTTTTTGGCAAGCACCTTGGTTTTGTCGGTCGGGTCGGTGACGTCGGCAAGCGCCTTGCCGCTGAACTCCATGGCGATCTCTTCAGGCGTCGGGCTTTCCGGGTCGGCATACGGCCAACTCATCTTGAGAATCGGATCGGGATACTTGCCGCCGTTCTTCCTGTAGGCCTCGCGGATGCGCAGCCACAAGCCCGACATGATCTCGAGATCGCTCTTCGCTTCTCCGGGGCCGTCCGCGCCCTGCCAGTGCCATTGCAGCACGCGGCTGGAGCTGACCAGCGAACCGCGCTCTTCCGCGAAACAGGTGGTCGGCAAACGGAACACTTCGGTCGCGATCGAAGTGGGATCGACGTCGTTGAACTCGCCGAAATTCTTCCAGAACTCGGAGGTTTCGGTGGCGAGCGGATCCATGATGACGAGCCACTTCAGCTTGGCCAGACTCGCGCCGATCTTCGCCTTGTTCGGCGCCGCGGCGAGCGGGTTGAAGCCCTGCGCGATGTAGCCCGTCATCTTGCCTTGATTCATCAGCTCGAAGACCTGCAGCATGTCGTATGACTTATCGAGCTTCGGCAGGTAATCGAAACCGAAGTTGTTCTCGGCGGTCGCGCTATCGCCCCACCATGACTTCATGAAACTGACATGGAAAGCGCGATAGTTGCGCCAGTAGCTCAACTGATTCGGCCGCAGCGGCTGGCTCGCGCGCTTCGCGATGTAGGCGTCGAAGTCCTGCTCGGCTTCCAGCGGCAGCGTCATGTAACCCGGCAACAGGTTCGACATCAGGCCGAGGTCGGTCAAACCCTGAATGTTCGAGTGACCGCGCAGCGCATTCATGCCGCCGCCCGCAATGCCGATATTGCCCAGCAGCAATTGCACCATCGCGCCGGTGCGGATGATCTGCGCGCCGATCGAATGATGCGTCCAGCCGAGCGCGTACAGGATCGTGCCGGCGCGCCCCGGGACAGCCGTCGATGCGAGCATCTCGCACACCTTGAGGAATTTTTCCTTAGGCGTGCCGCAGGTGCTCTCGACCTGCTCGGGCGTGTAGCGCGAGTAGTGCTGCTTCATCAGTTGATAGACGCAGCGCGGGTGCTGCAACGTCGGATCGACTTTGGCAAAGCCGTCGTCGCCGCGTTCGTAGTCCCACGAACTCTGGTCGTACTTGCGCTTGTCGGCGTCGTACCCGGAATAGAGACCGTCGGTAAATGAGAAATCCTCACGAACGATGAACGGCATGTCCGTGTAGTTCTTTACATACTCGTGCTGGATCTTGTCGTTGGTGAGCAGATAGTTGATCACCCCGCCCAGGAACACGATGTCCGAGCCGGTCCGAATCTGCGCGTAATAGTCCGCAACCGATGCCGTGCGCGTAAAGCGCGGATCGACCACGATCAACCTCGCCTTGCGATGCGCCTTGGCCTCAGTGACCCATTTGAAACCGCACGGGTGCGCCTCGGCCGCATTGCCGCCCATCACCAGAATCACATCCGCGTTCTTGATGTCGACCCAATGGTTCGTCATCGCTCCACGGCCAAACGTCGGGGCAAGACCTGCCACCGTCGGGCCGTGTCAGACACGTGCTTGATTGTCGAATGCGAGCATGCCAAGACTGCGGACAGTCTTGTGCGTCAAATAACCGACTTCATTGCTACCGGCCGATGCTGCGAGCACGCCGGTGGTCAGCCAGCGGTTGACCTTCTTGCCGTCTGCCGTTGTCTCGACGAAGTTGGCGTCGCGATCTTCCTTCATCAATTTCGCAATGCGATCGAGTGCGTCTTCCCACGACATGCGCTTCCATTCATTCGAGCCGGCCGCACGGTACTCCGGATACTTCAGACGGCTCGGGCTGTGAATGAAGTCGATCAGGCTCGCGCCCTTCGGGCACAGCGTGCCGCGATTGACCGGGTGATCGGGATCGCCTTCGATGTGGATGATGCTGGACTTTGCGTTCTTGGCGTTGTCGCCGAGTCCGTACATCAGGATGCCGCAGCCTACCGAACAGTACGGGCAGGTATTGCGGGTTTCGGTTGTGCGCGACAACTTGTACTGACGGACTTCCGCTAACGCGGGCGTCGGTGAGAAGCCCATGAGGGCGAGACTCGATCCGGCTAGCGTGGTGGCGGAGACCTTCAGAAATTGTCGCCGGGACATATGGGTCATTGAATGGCCTCGGCTCTTTATGGGGACACTGATAACGATTATAGAGACCGGTATGAAATCCTGCAGCGAGAACTTAGGCCTTCTACAGTGCAACTAAATATGAAATGCCACAGCCGATTTCAACAAAGTCGAGGCATTGTTATTGCTGAATCAGTGAGTCACCCACCGACACTTACTCCAGATCTTTGGGCACTTATGACCTATCCCCTTCTCAAAACTTCTCTCGCAGGCAATCTTTACGGCGCCGTGAAATCGTGTGCGTCGGTCGGCGTTGTCTCGCTTGCGCTGGGTGCCGCGATACTCGCGCTGAGTCCGCCCGGCATTGCTCAGATCACACAAGGCAGCGGTTCGTCGCAGCAGGAGAACCGCACTTCTTCGATGGGATCGGCGCCCGATTCATCCGCGTCCGCAGTCCATGAATCGCACAAGCCTCAGACAAAAGATGGCGGTTCGGCGAACTCGCGCGGCAAGACTGACGGGAAGAGCCACAAATCCCAAGGCGCGGGCGGCTTCGATAACGGCCTCTATGGCACCGGGGCCGGCAGCAACAAATAGCGAGTGAGTTTGCCGCGCTTTTGTCGCACTTTTGCGTCAAGCGCATTGCGACCGTGCGGCGCGTTGCGGGCAGGCGCGGAGGAATGCACGGCGTGTTTCGCGTTCTGTCCGGATCGCTTCGGCGACCGCCGGTCCCTGCGCATTGCACGAACAACCATCATAATGGCGGTCATTCGTAGCCTGAAATGCCCGCCACAATGACCAACACCCCCAGCCACGCAAGCGCTTCGCCCCGTCTGACCAGTCTGTCGCACGGCGGCGGTTGCGGCTGCAAGATCGCGCCCGGCCTGCTCGCCGATCTGCTCAAGCGCAGCGCGCCGCTGCCGTTCTTTCCCGATCTGCTGGTCGGTAACGACACAGCCGACGACGCCGCCGTCTACAAACTCAACGACGAACAGGCTATCGTCGCCACCACCGACTTCTTCATGCCGATCGTCGACGACCCGTTCGACTTCGGCCGCATCGCCGCGACCAATGCGCTGTCCGACGTCTACGCGATGGGCGGCAAGCCGCTGATGGCGCTGGCAATCGTCGGCATGCCGATCAACGTGCTGCCGCACGACGTGATCGCAGCCGTGCTGAAGGGCGGCGAATCCGTGTGCGCCGAGGCCGGCATCCCGCTCGCCGGCGGCCATTCGATCGATTCGGTCGAGCCGATCTACGGCCTCGTCGCCATTGGCGTGGTCGATCCGAAGCGCGTCAAACGCAACGCGGGCGGGCAAGCGGGCGATGTGCTGATCCTCGGCAAGCCGCTGGGCGTGGGCATTCTCTCGGCAGCCCTGAAGAAAGACCGGCTCGACGCCGCCGGCTACGCCGCCATGATCGGCGCGACGACCAAGCTCAACCGGCCGGGCGCGGACCTGTCCAGGCTCGACGGCGTGCACGCGCTCACGGATATCACCGGCTTCGGCCTGCTCGGCCATACGCTGGAACTGGCGCGCGGCTCGAACCTGACCGCGCGCGTGCGCTATGCAGATCTGCCGTGGCTGCCAGACGTGGTGAGCCTCGCGGAAGCCGGCATTTTCACCGGCGCGTCGGGACGCAACTGGGACGCATACGGCAAAAACATCGTTCTGCCCTCCTCATTTCCTGCGACGGCGCGCACGCTGCTCACCGATCCGCAAACCTCGGGCGGCTTGCTGGTCTCGTGCGCGCCGCAAGCCGTCGACGAGGTTCTCGCCCTGTTCCGCGCCGACGGGTTCGGCGAGGCGTGTGTGATCGGCGAAATGGTCAGTGGAGAAGGGCGCGTCGAGATCATCTGAGCCGCGAGCGGAAGAAGGAACGATGCGGGGCGCGCGGCCGGGAAACAGCGCTAAGTGCCCCGCCGGCCGCTATTCACGGCGCGTGCGATAATTTCACCCTTCCCGCCGGCCCGTTTTGTCCCTAACTCCTTGAAAAACCTACTCGTCAGCCTCGAAAAAGCAGGTGATTTCGATGAAATCATCGATGTGCGCACGCCTCTCGAATTTGCGGAAGACCATATTCCGGGCGCGCTCAACGCGCCCGTGTTGAGCAATGAAGAGCGCGTGCTGGTCGGCACGACGTACAAGCAGGTATCGCCGTTCGAAGCCACGCGGATCGGTGCGGCGCTGGTCGCGCGCAATATCGCGCACCATCTGGAAACGACTTTCGCCGACCGGCCGCGCAACTGGCGGCCGCTGATCTATTGCTGGCGCGGCGGCAAACGCTCGGGTTCGGTGACCACGCTGTTCAATATGATCGGCTGGCAGGCGCGCCAACTCGATGGCGGCTACAAAACGTATCGGCGGGCCACGCTCGACACGCTCGTCACCTTGCCGAAGACGTTCTCGTACATCGCGCTGGTGGGCCCGACCGGCAGCGGCAAGACGCGCCTGCTCGCGGCTCTGCACGCGGCGGGTGCACAGACGCTCGATCTCGAAGCGTTGGCCGCGCATCGCGGCTCGCTGCTCGGCGCCTGGGCCGGCGTGGCGCAGCCGTCGCAGAAGCGTTTCGATACGCTGCTCGTGAGCGCGTTGCGCACGTTCGATCGGGCACGGCCGGTGTTCGTTGAAGCGGAGAGCCGGCGCATCGGCTCCGTCGCGCTGCCGCTCGCGCTGCTCGAGACGTTTCATCAGGGCCGCTGCGTCGAGGTGATCTCGAGCCGCGAAGATCGCGCGGCATTCCTGCTGCACGACTACGCCCATCTGTTCGACGATCCCGATGCGCTGAAGGGGCAACTGCAACGGATGATCGGTTTGCATAGCCGGGAACGTGTCACGGGCTGGCAAAAGCTCGTCGACGACAACCGCCGTGCCGAGCTCGCGCACGAGTTGATCGGGCGTCACTACGATCCGGCGTATGCGCGCAGCAGCCACCAGCATTTCGTCCAGTTGCCGCGCGCATTGCAATGGAATTTCCGCCCCAACGACGCCGATGTCGTCGACCAGGCAAAAGCACTGCTCGTACAGCTCGACAGCAGCGCGCTCGCTGTCAACTGATTAAAACCAACGTTCAAGACCACCATGCAATCAACCCTTCGACAACCACGAGTCGCTCTTGGCTGGATCGTCTTTCTGCTGATCGCTGTGGTCGGCCTCTTCTATGTGAAGTGGTTCCCGTACTACAACCGCGCGTTCGTGGCCGCGAGCCAGCACTCCATCGGCAAATCCATCCTGATGGGCACGTCGGCGAGCGCGCCGGCGGCATCGTGGCAGGCTGCCATCAATTACGCCTTCGCCTACGGCAAAGCGATCTGGCAAGCGATGGTGCTCGGGCTGCTGCTCGGTTCGGCGGTGCAAGCGCTGATTCCGCCGCAATGGGTCGCGCGCGCGCTCGGCCGCACCGATTTCAGCAGCGTCGTGAAGGGTGGCCTGCTGTCGTTGCCGGGCATGATGTGCACGTGCTGCGCGGCGCCGGTCGTGGCGGGCTTGCGGGCGCGTCAGGCGGCGCCGGGCGCGGCGATCGCGTTCTGGCTCGGCAATACCGCGTTGAATCCGGCTACGCTGATCTTCATGGGCTTCGTGCTCGGCTGGCAGTGGATGGGCCTGCGCCTCGCCCTGGGCATCGTGATGGTGTTCGGTCTCGGCTATCTGGTGAACCGGATGGTTACGCCGAAGGAAGCCGAAGCGTCGCGCGAAGCGATGGCGCAACTGGTCACCAGCGATGTGCCCGGCACTGCCTTCGCACGCTGGGTGAAAATCCTCGGCACGATGACGCTGCGGCTCATTCCCGAATACATCGTGCTCGTGCTGATTCTCGGCGCGGCGCGCACGTGGCTGTTTCCGCATGTCGGACCGGATATCGACAACAGCCTGCTGTGGATCGTCGCGCTGTCCGTTGCCGGCACGCTGTTCGTGATTCCGACAGCGGGCGAAGTGCCGATCATCCAGGCCATGCTCTCGTTCGGTATGGCGGCCGGCCCGGCTGGCGCGTTGCTGATGACGCTGCCGCTGATCAGCGTCCCGTCGATGGCCATGCTCGGACGCTCGTTTCCGCGGCGTGTGCTGACGGTGGTGGCGTTGGCCGTCGTGGTGTGTGGTGTGATCAGCGGGTTGCTGGCTGTCGCATTGGGGTTTTAAAGCATGAAACGTATTGCCGCATTTGCTTTGACGTGCTGGTCGGCTGCCGGCCTGCTTTACTTCGGACAGCATTCGGTGGCGCTGATCGTGGTGAGCGGGGTTGTTGCGCTGGCTGGGTTCGATCTGCTTCGTCCATGATCGCGCGCTGATGCGAAAGCGTGAGCGTGGATCGCTTACGCGAAGCGTATTTCGACGGCGCGTCTTATTTGTAGAGACATGAGCGTCGGCGCTCGGATCGCACGGCTAACAGCATGAGACCTCTGCTCTGCTGTTAGCCGTTTTTTGTTTCGCGCAATCGAGCGTTTGCGCGAGTTCGCTTACTTCTTCAACGCCTCGCAAATCGCAGCGAGCCACAACGCCACCGCATGCGCACCCGGATCCACGTGACCTAGCGCGCGATCGCCGACATAACTCGAGCGCCCGCGCCGTGGATGCATCGACGCCGTTTGCGAGGCACCTTCGGTTGCCGCGTCGACGGCCGCGTTCAACGCGGCATCCAATGCCTCCTGGCGCGCGAGAGCGGATTGCAACGCGTCGGCGGCCGGCTTCAATGCATCGACCATCGTGCGATCGCCGGGATGCGCACCGCCCAGTTCCATCAAGCCGTCGACGCCCGCGCTGAACGCCGCCGCCCATTCTTTCGGCGTCGATCCGCCTGACCGTTCGAGCGCAACCGCCGCGCGCACCAGCATCACCGCGTAAAGCGGGCCCGACGTGCCGCCGACCACGCGCCGCAGCGTCGCCGACATCCCGCTCAATACGGCGCCTGGTATTGTCTCAGCCGGATAGCCATCGAGCTCCTGAAGTATCGCGCGCGCGCCACGCGAAAGACTGATGCCGAGATCGCCGTCGCCGACGCGTTGATCCATGTCCGTCAACGCCGGCTCCGCTTTCAGCAGGCACGCGCAAACGGCTTCGATCACGCGGCGCAACGTCGCTTCACGCGACAGCGTCGCACCGCTTGCGCGCTCCGGTTCGGCAGGCGCGGGCCGCACGGAAACCTGCGCGATGCGGCCGCTCAGCGCGGGCCACGCACTCGTATGCGCGGCGGCGTCGAGCCAGCGGAGCCGTTGGTCGTCCACGCGCAGCAGCGTCAGCGAGATGCCCGCCATTTCCAGCGCGCTCAGGAACGTGCCGGCCCAGGCGCGTTCCACCTTGATGCCGCGGCCCGCCAGATAACGCAGCGCGGAACCGGCCACAATGCTCAATTCGCTCGACGGCGTGCCGCCTAAATTGTTCACCAGCAACGCCACCCGCTCACCGGCCTGCAACGACAGATCGCCGACGATCTTCGCCAGCAGCTTGCCGACGATCGCGGCGGCAGGCTCCATCGCACCGCGCTCCACACCCGGTTCGCCGTGAATGCCGAGACCCCATTCGATCTCGCCGTCCGCCAGCTCGAAGCCCGGCTTGCCCGCAGCCGGCACCGTGCACGCGGTGAGCGCGACGCCCATCGTGCCGAGCGAAGCCGCCACGTCGCGCGCGATCTGCGCGACTTCCGCCAGTGGGCGGCCCGCCGTGGCAGCCGCGCCTGCAATCTTGTGAACCAGTACGGTCCCCGCGAGCCCGCGACGGCCCGCGTGATCACCGCTTGCCGTCAGCGCGACGTCGTCGGCGACGATCACCATTTCCGTGGGGATGCCTTCTGCGCGCGCGATCTCGGCCGCGAGGCCGAAGTTGAAGCGGTCGCCCGTGTAGTTCTTCACGATCAGCAAGACGCCTGCCTTTCCGGCCACCGCGCGGATCGCGTCGAGTACGGCGTCGGTGGACGGCGACGTAAAGACTTCACCCGCGACCGCTGCGCTCAGCATGCCGGAGCCCACATAACCGCCGTGGGCGGGCTCGTGGCCCGAGCCGCCGCCCGAGATCAGCGCGACTTCGCCGCGCGCCGCTGCGGCCTCGGCATCCGCCCGCACGACGATCGTGCTGCCTTGCAACAGGCAGAGCTTGGGGTTGAGCGCCGCGAGTCCGTCGAGCATGTCCGGGACGACCGCGGAGACCTCGTTGATGAGCTTCTTCATTGCGTCAGCTTCCTTTTAAGCTGCCGGCGCTTTCGTCGCGCGCTGACGGCAGTTTATTCAGTGGCGAAACAGGAAGGCTTAACTGTACCGCGCATTGGCGAAAGACGACGTGATACGGCAACGTTGAACGCACAAGGCATTCGCGGCGCACGAGCGACGCTGCGTCGAGTTCAAGGCTATGGAGCGGGGAGAAACTGACAGGACAGCGGCACAACGAACTGTGCGCCGAGGCGATGCGAGAACCTGACAGTAGACGAAAGCGAAGCCGCTTTCGTCTACGTCACGGATGCGTTGGTAGGCTCGATTGGATTCGAACCAACGACCCCCACCATGTCAAGGTGGTGCTCTAACCAACTGAGCTACGAGCCTTTAGAGGCGCGAATTATAGAGAACCCGCACGCTCAGCACAAGCCCCTAACGGCACTTCTGTCGACTAGCGCGTTGCACTCAGTTCGTGGATGCCCACTCGGTCTGCGTATCGAGCGGAAAAACCGGCCGCTTCACGCGCTTGAAAGCGAACAGGCCATAGTCCGAACTCGTCACGCCGCGGCTGTCGCACTCCACCAGCGCTGCGGCGATCGGCACGAACACCGGCCGGCAGTACATGCGCGATTTGAGCAACAGGAAACGCGCGCGACGCGGATCGATGCCGACGCTCTCGAACACACCGAGGTCCCACGGTTCGTGCGTGCGCTCGGTCATCACGAGCTTGACGGTGCCTGTGTCGAGGACCGCGGCGCGTCCCATGAAGGCGCGCTGTCCGGTGTACGTCGGGCCGCTGATCACGTACTCGCCGTCGGTCAGCGCGCGCACCACGCCGGTCACGGCAAGCGGCGGACGTGGCTTGAGCGCATCGCTCGCGACCTTGTTGCCGATGGTCACCGTCACCGTACTGCCGACGCCGGCCGACATCAACGCCGCGACCGCTTGCGGATCGCACAACGGCCCGCTCACGATGCCGTCGAGCTTCTGCTTCAAGGCTTCTTCGAGCAGATCCATCGTGTCGCATGTGCCGCCCGACATGCAGTTGTCGCCGTGATCGAGCAGCAGCACGGGCTTGTCGGCGTCCACCGCGAGCACGGCGGCTTGTGCGACGGATTCAGCGAGCGGCGCGCTGCGATACACGAAATCTTCGCGCTCGTTCCAGATCTGCCGCGCGATGCGCTCCGCTACCGCTTCGGCGTGAGTACGATCGCCATTGCCAACCACCACGACGCTGATGCACGGTGCCTCGATATCAGCGAGCGAGAAGCCCGACAGCACCGACACCGCGAGCATGCCGTCGGCCTCGGCGGCGCGCGCGGCATCCACAGCGCGCTTCATCGCGCCTTCGGCAGTCGCGCTGCGCAGCGTATGCGTGAGCAGCGGCGGCTGGCGCCATGCGATCACGGGCTTCGCCTTGCCGTGGATCAGATCGAACATCAGACGCGCCGCGTGCGCGCCGGTTTCATACATATCGACGTGCGGATAGGTCTTGAAACTGACGATCACGTCCGCGTTGTCGATCATCTTTTGCGTGACGTTGCCATGCAGATCGAGTGCGACGGCGATCGGCGCATCCGGCAGCAACGCGCGCACGCGTTCGAGCAAGTCGCCTTCACCATCGTTGGAATTCTCGGCGACCATCGCGCCGTGCAGATCGAGCATGACGGCGTCACAACCTGTCGCGGCCGACACGATCGCTTCGCAGATTGCATCGTAAGCGGCGGCCTCGACCGGCCCGCTCGGATTCGCCGACGCCGACACAGGCGTTACGATGTCGGCATGCTCACGCTCGGCTGCGTCGATGAACGCGGCCATCGCCGTCTGCATGCCTTTGTTGTCGTTGAACGCGTCTTTGCCATAGGTCGGACCGTTACGGCCGAATGCTGCCAACGGCGTGGCCACCGGCGAAAACGTATTGGTCTCGTGATTCATTCGCGCGATGAGGATCTTCATGCGTCTGCGCTCCCCGCTTTCTGCGCGGCGCTCAGCATGGCCTGCAACAGCACGTTGCAACCGGCTTCGAGATGATCCGCGCGTGCGTCTTCGATTTCGTTGTGGCTGATGCCGTCTTTGCACGGCACGAAGATCATCGCCGCGGGCGCGACTCTAGCAAGATAGACAGCGTCGTGGCCGGCGCCGCTGATCACATCCATCGATGAAAAGCCGAGCGTGTCCGCGCCCTGCTTCACGGCACCGACCAGGTCTGCGGCGAACGGTTGCGGCGGGAAATACACCACCTGTTCGACGTCCACCGTGATGCCGCTTTTCCCGCCTGCCACCGAGCATGCGGCGCGCAACGCGCTGTCCATTGCTGTGAGCGAGGCATCGTCGGCGGCGCGCAGATCGACGGTGAGCGTCACGCGGCCTGGAATCACATTGCGTGAATTCGGATGCACGTCGAGCCAGCCAACCGTGCCGCGGCCGTGAGGCGCGTGATCGAGCGCGATGCGATTGACGGCGTAAATCAGATCGGCGGCGACCAGCAGCGCGTCGCGGCGCAGTTCCATCGGCGTCGGGCCGGCGTGCGCTTCCATGCCGTGTACCGTCACGTCGTACCAGCGTTGGCCGAGCGCGCCTTGCACCACGCCGATTGTTTTATCGTGTGCTTCCAGGACGGGGCCTTGTTCGATGTGCGCTTCGAAATAGGCGCCTACCGCATGTGGTTTTGTGACTTCGCCGGCATATCCGATCCGGGACAGTGCGTCACGCACCGTGACGCCTTCTCGATCGTGTTGTTCGAGCGCATGCTCCAGGGTGAATGCACCGGCGAACACGCCGGAACCCATCATCACCGGCACGAAACGCGAGCCCTCCTCGTTGGTCCACACGGCGACTTCCAGAGGCGCGAGCGTCTGCACGTTGGCGTCGGTTAGCGTGCGCAACACTTCGAGTCCCGCGAGCACGCCGTAATTACCGTCGAACTTGCCGCCTGTAGGCTGCGTGTCGATGTGGCTACCGGTCATCACGGGCGGCAAATCGTCACGCAAACCCGCGCGGCGCGCGAAGATATTGCCGATTGCGTCGATCCGCACGCTGCAGCCGATCTCCTTCGCCCACGCGATAAAGAGGTCGCGCGCCTGACGGTCCAACTCCGTGAGTGCGAGCCGGCACACACCGCCTTTCGCGGTGGCGCCGATCCGCGCGAGTTGCATGAGACTGTCCCAGAGCCGCGCGCCGTCGACTCGCAGATCGGCGAACGTCGCGACGGTTGTTGATTCATGAACTTGCATCGATGCTTCCTCGTGTTGAAGACTGAGTGCGCGTCAGACCACGCCGACGCCGAGATAACGGTCCTTGATCGAGTCGTCCGCGGCAAACGACGCGTTGTCGCCTGCATAGACGATCACGCCTTGTTCGATGATGTAGTGCCGATCCGCGAGTTGCGTGCAGACTTCGAGGTTCTGCTCGACCAGCAGAATCGCCACGCCCGCCTCGCGAATCAGCTTGAGTTGCACGACGATTTCTTCGACGATCACCGGCGCGAGGCCTTCGACGGGTTCGTCGAGCATCAGCAAACGCGGGTGATTCATCAGCGCGCGGCCAATGGCGAGCATCTGCTGTTCGCCGCCGGAGAGCTGCGCGCCCCCATTCGTACGCCGTTCCTTTAAGCGCGGAAAAATTCGGTAGATGTCGTCGAGTTGCCACGGCGAATCTTTGCGAGCGCCGAGCCGCAAGTTTTCTTCGACCGTGAGCAGACGAAAGATACCGCGGTGCTCGGGCACAAAGCAGACGCCTCGCGACGCGATCTTGTGCGGCGGCAGGCCGCTGATCTTGGCGCCGTTGAACGTGACCGTGCCGCGCTGAGGCGCGACGACACCGGCGATCGCTTTCAGCGTGGTCGATTTGCCTGCGCCGTTGCGGCCCAGTAGCGTGACCGTTTCACCATCGTTGATCTGCAAGGACACGCCCTGCAGGATGTGGCTCTTGCCGTAAAAGCCGTGAATCTGCTGCACGTCGAGAATCATGCGCGGCCTCCGGTGATCATGTTGCCGAGATAGGCGCTGCGTACGCGCTCGTCGCCGCGAATGTCGTCGGGACGGCCTTCCACCAGCACTCGCCCTTGCTGCATGACGGTGATCGTGTCGGAGATGTCCATCACGATGCCCATGTTGTGTTCGATCAGTACGACCGTGTAGTCGTCGCGCAGGCCGCGAATCAACTGCTTCATGTCGTCGAGGTCGTCGATGCCCATGCCCGAGGTCGGCTCGTCGAGAAAGATCGCCTTGGGGCGCGCGGCGAGCGCCATGCCGACTTCGAGCCGTCGCTGCTGACCGTGCGACAGCGCGCCCGCCGATACCTCGCTGAACCGCTGCAACGCGAGCCGCTCAAGCACGCTGTCGACGATGTCCGCATGCGTGAGCGCGCCGTGCGGCGGCGTCCACGCATTCAACGCACGCACCGCGTCGACACCTTGCGCGGCGAGCCGTAGATTTTCTCGCACACTCAAATTGGCGAACAGGCTCGTCACCTGAAACGAACGCGCGACGCCGCGCCGTACGCGTTTATGGTCCGGCTCGTGCGTGACGTCGTGGCCGTCGAAAACGATCTTGCCCTCGGTGATCGGCAGCGTGCCGGTCAACACGTGAAAGAGCGTGGTTTTGCCCGCGCCGTTCGGACCGATCACAGAATGCACCGTGCGCGGCATGATGTTCAAAGTGACATCGGAGAGCGCCGTGAATTTGCCGTAGCGCTTCACAACGCCACTCGCTCGCAGAATAGCTTCGCTCATACGCGCTCCTTGCCTGCGTCGTTGCCTTCGTCGGCGGATGATTTGCGGCGTAGCGATTGCCAGATGCGTTGGCCCAATCCCCACAGACCGCGCTGCATGAACAGGCTGACGGCAATCAGCACGATGCCGAGCAGCAACAGCCAGCGCGGCCACAATGTGGAAAGCCAGTCGGCGAACAGCACGTAGAAGGCGGCACCCAATACGGAGGCAAACAGATTGCCTGTGCCGCCGATCACGGTCATCACGAGAATCATCTCGCTCGTGTGATAGTCGATGTTGGAGAGCGGCGCGATGCCGGTCATCAGCGCGTGCAGCGCGCCCGCCAGACCCGTGACCGCGCCGGAGATCACGAACGCCATCAGCTTGAAGCGTTTGACGTCGTAGCCAACCGCAGCGGCGCGCGCTTCATTGTCGCGAATCGCGAGCAACGTGCGGCCGAATACAGAGTGCGATACGCGCATCAACAGCCAGAACACCACGAGGAACAACACGGCGACGAAACCGTAGTACTGCCACGGCGAGGTCAACGGCACGATCGTTTTGCCGAATAGTCCGAGCGCCGGGCGCGGGATGTCGAGCAAGCCGTTGTCGCCGCCGGTCAGATCGGGCGTGGTGTAGGCGAGGAAGTAGAACAGTTGGCCGAACGCAAGCGTCAGCATGACGAAGTAGGTGCCGCGCTGGCGAATCGAAAACCAGCCGACCAACGCCGCGGCCGCCGCGCCGGTCACTACCGATGCAAGCAACGCCACAGGCACCGGCAAGCCCATTTTGGTGAGGACCAGTCCCGCGCAATAGCTGCCGAGCCCGAAGAAAATGCCCTGTCCAAACGAAAGCAAGCCTGTGTGCCCAAGCAGTAAGTTGCAGCCGAGGGCGGCGAGTGCGAACACGAGCACTTCAGTAGCCAGCGATCCGGAGCGCAATGTAAGCGGCAAAACGCACACGACCAGCAACGCGAGCAACAGGAAGCGATAGCGATGTAACGAATGCTTCAGGCTCGGGCGAGCCCTTGCGGAAGAAGCGCTCTGCACGATAGGTTTCGACGTATCGATCATGCCGCCCTCCCGAGCAAACCGTTCGGTCGCAGCAACAGGACAGCGGCCATCGCGACATAGATCATCAATCGCGCGCCTTCCGGCCACAACGTGCTCATCACGCTTTGCACGATCCCCACCAGCAATCCGCCGACCAGCGCGCCAAGAAAATTACCCATGCCGCCGACCACCACCACGACGAACGCGACGCTGAGCGCTTCGATACCCATGAACGGATCGACGCCGCGAATCGGCGCGGCGAGCACGCCCGCCAACGCGGCCGTCGCGGCGCCGAGCGCGAACACGAGGCTGAAAACGCGCAGCACGTTGATGCCGAGCAGCGAGACCATCTCAGTCGATTCGCTGCCCGCGCGCACCGCGCTGCCGAGCCGCGTGCCTTCCAGCACCCACCACAAAAGCGCGGCCAATACCGCCGTGAAGCCGATCACGAAGAGACGGTACTTCGGATAGACGAAGCTGCCCCAGATCACCACGCCGTTCAGCACGTCGGGCACGGCCACGTTATCGCCGAGCGGTCCCCAGATCAGGATCGCACATTCCTGTACGACGAGTGCGAGACCGACTGTGACGAGGATATGAAACTCATGCTGCTGCGCATAGACGTGCCGCAGAATCAGTTTCTCGACGACCCACGCAAGCGCGCCCACCACGATCGGCACGACCACGAGCGCGGTCCAGAAGCTCATCGACCACTGCATCGCCTGATAGCAGAAGTACGCGCCGAGCAGATAGAACGCACCGTGCGCGAAATTCACGAAGCGCAACAGGCCGAACACGATCGACAAACCGACCGCGAGCAGGAAATACAGCATCCCCACTCCGATACCGTTGACGATCTGCAGGAGATAAACGTTCATGGCGTCCGTCTAAAGGGTGGTGCGAAGGGAAAACCGCGGTACGATGCTGCGATATGCGCGCCGCGCTCGCATGCGGCACGGAGGCGTCAGGCCATCTTGCAGCCGGTTTTGTCGAGCGGCAGGAACGATTGACCTGAGCTCACGATATCCGCGTAGTCGTCGGCGTTTTTCATCTTGTTCTTCGCCTTGCCCTTCAACAGATAATAGTTCTTCAGCACCTGATGGTCGCCTTTGCGGACTTCTTCCGGGCCTGTCAAACCGTCGTATTTCATGCCTTCGAGGGCGGCGACCACTTTCTTCGGATCGACGTTGCCTGCTTTTACGATGCCGTCGAGCAGGATCTTCGTGCAAATATACGAGCCTGCGAGGCTGTAGTTGGGGTTTGCCTTGAATGCGGCGTTCGAACGTTTGACGAGATCGCGGTTGAGCGGCGAATCGATATCGTGCCAATACTGTGCGCCGAAATAGACACCTTCGCACAGGTCCGCGCCGAGCGATTCGAATTGCTCGAGTCCGGACGCCCAGGCCATCAAAATCGTGCAATTGTTCTTCATGCCGAAGCTCACAGCCTGGCGCAACGTATCGGACGATTGCGAGCCGAAGTTCAGAATCAGCAGCACGTCAGGCTTCGCAGCGACTGCGTTCGTCAGGTAGCCGCTGAACTCCTTCTCATTGAGCGAGTGGTAGCTGTTGCCCACATGCTCGATGCCCTTCTCTTTGAAGATCGCCTTGGCTGCCGAGAGCAAACCGTCGCCGAACACGTATTGCGGCGTGATGGTGTACCAGCGTTTCGCTTTGGGCATCATCTGGATCAGTGGACGCACGGTCTGCTCGATCGCGCCGTAGGTCGGCACGGACCAGCGGAACGTGGCGTCGTTGCAGTCCTTGCCGGTGATTTCGTCCGCGCCTGCCGTCGTGATGAAAATGCCGCCAGCTTTCTGGACTTCCTTGCCCATTGCCAATGCTTCGGAGGACAGAATACCGCCGGCAAAGAAGCGCGCATTCTTCTGTTGCGCGATTTCCTGCACACGGCGCACAGCGGTTGCGGGCTTGCCTTCCGTGTCGAGCACCGTATATGCAAGCGGTTGACCCAGCACCTTGCCGTATTGCTCGATAGCGAGCTTCATGCCGAGGTCGGCGTATTTGCCGTTCGCCGCGAATGGACCCGACATCGGCACCGGACAGGCGAACTGCAAGGTGCCGGCCTGCGCGAACGCGCTTCGCGCGACCAGCGAACCCAACGTCCCCGGAACGGCCGACAACGCGGCCAGCTTCAACATATTTCGGCGATTCAAAATGACGCTCCTTAGGAAAGAGACACGCACTGACCGACTACGAAACTGCACGCATTGCGCGAACGACTACTTGAGCTTGCTGGCCGCAGTGAAGTTTTCCACCACATCGGCTTTGTTCTATTTATCATGATAAATAGGTTGGACTTGATCGTAGGTACAATAAATTCGGGTGTCAATAAGGCAAAATTCCTGGCGGCATCGAGGCAGCCTGCCGGGCTGCGACTGCGCCGGCGAATCGGTCGACGATCGTGCAGGACAAACTGGGAGCATCGAATATGGCCATGGACCGCGCCAAGGCTGGCGCCGCGATTGAGATCAAACAGCAAAAACGCGGCGATCTGGTCGCGGAAGAAATCAAGCGGCTCATCACCGAGAAAGACCTGAAGCCAGGCGACCGGCTGCCGCGCGAGGTGGAATTGCAGCAGCTCTTTTCGGTGAGCAAAAGCACGATCCGCGAGGCGTTGAAATCGCTCGAGGTGCAAGGTCTCATCAAAGTGACCACCGGCCCGAGCGGCGGCGGCATGGTGGTGGAAGTGCCGCTCGATCGCACGTTGCAACTTCTGCAAAACTATCTGTTCTTCAAGGACGTATCGATCGACGACATCTATACCGTGCGCAAACTGCTGGAGCCCGAGCTCGCGGCAGGGGCCGTGCCGCATCTGACGGAGCAGGACTTCGAGGCGCTCGACGCGAGCATTGCGTGTTGCGACCGACCGGCTTCGTCACACGGCGGGCAGGACATCGTGCGGCAACGTCAGGAGGACGTGAATTTCCACGACATCCTCGCGGCGGCGAATCCGAATCCGTTCCTGCGTTTTAGTTGCGAGTTGATCAATGAAATGATCCGTCAGCTCATCGAGTTTCGTAACGACACGCCGCAAGCTGAGCATGAACGGTTCGGTCAGGCCAACGTCAAGATTCACAAAGCGATTACGAAGGCAGCGCGTGAGCGTGATGTGGAGAAGGTGCGTGAGTTGATGGTGATTCATATGACCGAGGCGCCACGCTATGTGAAGCGGATGAAGGGGAAGCTGCGTGGACGTCTCATCCTGGATTCGGAGATTCGGCGGCGCGTGCGGGCGCGAAGTGTGGCGCCGTCTGCGGATGAGGGTGATGAGGAGTGAAGCGGGGGTTTCGATGCGGGTTGCGGGTGGGTTGCGAGTTGCGGGTTTCAAGCCGAGGGCAATTCCGCTATGGACGCCGGTTGGGCGTCTTGCTTGGAGAGCGGAGACCGTCTGCTCTGACGAAGAGATGCAAATGGTTTGATGCGGCCGGCATAGGGCAGAAGGCTTGGCGCGCTCGCGATATCGGCGCCACGTAGCGCGGGATCCGGGTGGGTGAAATGCCTTTCGCATAAAGGAAGATCGAAAGGCATCGCGCTCAGGTTAGGAGGATGCAGGCGCCGGGCCCCGCGAGAGGGAATCGTGGCGAAAGCAGCAGCTAGTCGGCGTTCCAGTCGGTCCGCCTGTGGCATGCACGACGGAGGGCTCAATCTTTTGCGAGCCGCGCCGTTATTGCATCTGCACAGGCATAAACATTGGACCTTCATGGCACAACCTATTCCGTTTTCCCGCCACACTGGCGCTGCGCGTGCCCGGCATGCCAAGGCCATGCTGTTGCCGATCGCCCGGCAGACCGCCGACGACCTCGCACTGCGGGTCCATCTGGCACTCGACGCCTTGCGCCGCGGCGCGGGCAGCATGACCGACGCGCAAACGCTCACGCAGATCATGCTGTTGACGGGCTTTCTGGCGGAATCGGGTTTCGGCTCGGCGACCGGTGAGCAACTGGGTGCGGCGGAACGCGCAGTATCGGCGGTGTTCGATATCGGCCGTGAAACCGGCAATTGGAAACTGGATGACGCCGGATTCGCGCTTTTTGCGACAATCGCGACGAATTACGACCGGCAGTTGCACAGCGCGCCCCTTTGGGCGATTACCGATGCGAGCGAACGACTCGATCGGTTTACCGCGGGCATGTCGTATCAGACGCCGGCGCGTAAGCGGGCTTGATTGATCACGTGATGTGAAACGACGAGGGAAGCCTCGTCGACGAGGTTTATGCGACTGGTGAGGCGCACAGTGTACTGGCTGGGCGCGACGCGGTGAGCCGCGAAGGCGTAGATGTATTGACGGGCTACGCGAA
>NZ_JARESO010000057.1:0-54139 GCF_046030175.1 Paraburkholderia sp. RL17-373-BIF-A | reverse complement strand
CAGCGACGCCGCAGTACGCGCCGCACGCGGAAGTGGGGGCACACGTACCAACAGTCCTGCCCGTTGACGCCTGACGGCTGGCGTTCGGTTTTGCGCGAGGAACATGCTTCTGATGGGCGTCGCCCGGTCGACCGTCCGGCGCCCACGTCGACCTGAAGGAGATTGTGTCGAAGTTCGCGAGACCAGCGAGCGGCCGGTCGTCTCCAAAACTTCGCGAGTGGTCCAGGAGGCGGAGCGACAACACGCGTCAAGTATCTCTGCCTTCGGGGTAGAAAGTATCGGAGGTCTCGTTATTGTGGACTTCTCCGGAACCGTAACATCGTGTACAGAGCTGCCACCGCCCTCCGTCGCATTTTGGGCACGTGATGGTGTTGGACGTGTGAGACATGTCTGAAACAGTCTCGATTTCAGTTATCTGCACTTTTCCCGTCCCGCCACATTTTTCGCACTTGATTTTTCCTTGGCCACCACATTGCTGACAGGTAGTCATGGTCTCCCTTCCTAGTGGTTAGCTGTACATGACCATACTACTCCGAGCGCCTGAGAACACGAAGCCAGATGCTGGCCTCCACGAACTCGTGCAGTTCCTTGACGCGACGAGAACTTGTCGGCGTGGTCCTGGGCCGATTGTGCTTTTTGAGAACACGTGACGCACCTCCGCGGCGGTCAGCGCCACATCGAGCCTTTGTAGCACCCTCGGCTAGCGCGGATTGCCCTTAAATACGCTGGCAAGATGCCGATTGCTTTCCGTCAGAGGTCGCCGAGGTCCTAGCTACGACCGAGGTGTGTCGCGAAAAATATAAGTTCGTTTAGCTAGAAATGTCTTTAAGTTCTTTCTTCGAGAAAGAATTGCCTTTGACATCCAAGCCATTGACTGGATGGCAGTCTTTTTCCATCGTGGATGACGGTCCTAGGGCCCGCGTAAAAAGAGTTTTTTTCGATAGGGTCTTCTGGGAAGTCACGATACGCCGGAGCGGAAAACATGCGTTCGTTCACAGCAGAGTTCGTCCTGGACGGCAGTGAAGACCACGGCACCATGATTTCCAACTTGGGTGAACGTTCGAAGGAAGGATTCGTCTGTCCGTTAACGTTCATCTGGTTCAAACGTGACTGCATCCCTCCTGAAAATTTTGGTTGCCGCGCCATGCCGTTTCCGTCAATCGTGGCGCGGCTATCACCATGCAGTTGGTTCGCGCGTTCAAATATCGGTGTCTATTCCCGAGTCGAGGTCCCGCGTCGCCGACCAGTAGGGAGAACGGTTGTAATACTGATGTACCTGAGTCCCCCACGTTGTATCTGCCATTGCAGGCCAATGGTCCTTGTCAAAACCAGGGTCATCCTTGAGCTGTTGCGCGCTGATGTCCACGCGGAAGCATTTCGCATCGGTATCGAGTGTCAATGCGCTCCACGGCATAGCGTGCAGCGTCGTGCCCATTCCAAGAAATCCGCCTTCGGACAGCACCGCGTATGCAATCCTGCCAGCGCGAACGTCGAGCATGATGTCCGAGATTTTTCCGACGTCTTCGCCATCGGAAGTCACCACCTTGGTTCCATCGAGGGTGTCCGCAGCCATGACGTCCGGGCCCGGGCCATCGCCTACTCCCGTGCCGACAATGCGGGCCCCGGCGCCAGACGGGCTTCCTTGCGGGTCGAGTGCGCTCATGATTTCCTCCTGTCAAAATAGGGATTAACAGAGGTGAGCAAGCGCTATACCCACGTGAGACCGCGGAAGGACGTCGTTTGGTAGGGCAGAGGCAAGCCAACGACCAACCGCACCTCGTGGAAACCGCCCTGCAAAGAGCTACTGCTACACTTTTTCGATGGGAAATCTTGCTCGGGTTCAAAACGTAAGGCGAGCAGCGCGGTGCAGGGTTCCTGGGCATGCCCGTTGCAACTGATGAAGATTCGCCCGAGTAATGAGAGGCGCAAGCAAAGGAGGCATCATGGCAGACGCTTTCAAACCCGGCGAAATCGTCACGGTGTCGGGTGTCTATTCGGTCGTTCTTGAAGGTGGCGACAACGAGGGCCGGACATTCGATGCCACATGCGTTGAGGGTGACCGCTTCCCGCCAACGCGCACTGGCGTCGGTGTTCACTACGAGCTGAAGTACGGAGCGCCTTACTCACACCGGCACCCTGAGTTGAATCCGGGCAGGTAATAGGCACCGGCAAGCCGTATCGTGACGGAGTCATGAGTGACATCGGACTGCCGGACATGGGACGGGTATCAACTGGTCCGGACATTCCGTCAACTGGAGTGCCTTGCCGCGACGACCTTTGTGGCGATTACCGGTCATGCCGATGACGCGGGCAGGAAGGCAGCCGTTGAGACGCGCTTCGATATCCATGTGCCCAGCCCCGCCGATGCGAGCAAGTTCGAGCAGTTTCTGATTGAGCGAAGAGAGACAATTAGACATCCATAATGAGAAGAGAATCGCAGACCGTTCGTGTTCGCGTGGTGCGACTCTACGCCGCAGGGCCGCAGTAACGCACTTCATCTGGATTGACTGGCGGTTCCAGGTGTCGCCGGTACAATCGAAGGACCTATCGCTAGGACCTCGAACATGACCGCACCCCCGGCCGTACAGGACGTTTTTTTGCGGATGCTCGTAAACGACAAGACCGCGGTAAACGTGTTCCTCGTAAACGGCATCAGACTGAACGGTCAACTGGCCGCCTTTGACCAGTTTGCAGTTCTGCTGGAGTCTGGTCCAGGTGTGCAAGTTGTTTTCAAACATGCCATTTCGACCGTGGCGCCGGTCAATGGCAGGGGCCAGGCACGTGAGCCGACCGAGGTGGCAGTGAGTGGTGACAAGTCGAACCACTTGCGAAGTCGCGTCCGATGAGAACCAACATGACATGCTGTGGCCACGCGACAGCGAGAGCGCTGCGGTGTCAGATGAGCTGTATGTTTGGCCGCCTGCTTACCCGCGGGCCTTGCTTCACGTCAAAGCTGACCTTCTGGTTTTCCCGCAGCGATTTGAAGCCTTGTGCCTGAAACTCGGAGAAGTGCGCAAACAGATCCTCGCCACCATCATACGACGTGATGAGCCCAGAACCCTTCGCATCGCTGCGGAGGGGTAAGCTCTCACGGTTGTTCGAGCGCGTTTTCAATCAGCCGTTGAGCAAGCTAAATCCGGCCATCAGGGCCTCTGCTTCAGTTGCGAAAGGTCGTTCGCCCACGTTAGGCAAAGAGGCTTTCGACAGTTCCCGCCGTACCCGGCCAGGCATCCACCGCGGTTATCCGGACAGTACTGCCCCAAATCATAGAGACGTCGTATGGAGTCCTGGGCATATCGATATCCCGAAAAATAGCTGGCTACCATACGGCGGCGAGGAATTCGTCATCCTGTTTGTGGACTGCGGATATGACGGGGGGCTAGGCTGCCAGAAGACAGCTCGCATTGCTGTCGCGCCGCGCGTCTTCGAGGACCCGCAAGAGCGTTTCCAGAGAGAATGGTTTTTGCAGACACACATCGAAGAGCCGAGCAAACTCTGCATTGCTATCGCTGTCACCCGTCATCGAGGCAACAAAGGGCCTGGGGAAGACTGGCCTGTCAAGCAGCGACAGCGCAACGGCACTGCCGTTGATGCCGGGGAGGTTTTCGTCCAGGAGAACGAGGTCGAAAGCGCCGGCTTGGAGCAGCTCCAGCGCAGTCTCCCCGTCGGGCGCCATAACGGCGCGGTGACCAATGCAGTCGAGCAGGAAGACCAGACTGTCCGCGACGAACTCATTATCGTCGACGACGAGCACATTCATTCAATATCCTTATTACGCGAAGTTCGCGGCGCTGCCAAGAATGCTTCTTATGTAATACGATATTATTAAATGGCGTTGCCTATACGTTAGTTTTACAAATTAATATCTAAGTATAACAGGACATAACGGCAGCAGCGCAGCCCCAAGGGCTCCGGGGCTTCGCTTCAACGCGCGGGACCTGCCTAGCCTCACTCTCTATCGCGGGCAATTGACAGCCCCGCCAGAAAGGCCTTGTAGTCAAATTTCGAAGTCCGCGCTCTTCCGCTGGCAGATAGTTCTGCTTAACTTCATACACCAGTTAATTGTTAGTGGAAGTGTTGAAAGACTCGTCGACGTGCAATGAAGGCTGAAACTAGTCACCGCACGGTGCGACGCTGCCGCGCGTTGGCGAGCTGCGTCCAGTTCATCCACGGGCTCAGCTGTCGGGGGAACTGTTGAACACGAGCGCATCTCTGTTAGCGTTCAATGCGAATGCCCGTGGCCTCCGCCACCGCCCCGGTAATGGCCGCCACCCATACCACGCCCGGGGTATCCGTGGCCACCCCAGCCGCCATGACCGCCCCGACCGCCTCGATATCCGTGACCCCAATAGCCGTGGTGGCCCCAGTAGCCGTGTCGGCCCCAGTAGCCGTGCCGGCCACCGCCGTAACAGCAGCCGCCCCAATAGCCGAAGCTCAGCGACACCGACGGCCCCCACCACGCGGGCCGTCCGTAGTACGGATACGCGACGGGGTAATACGCAGGGGCGACGAAGACGGGCACGGCTGGTGCGATATATGTGGTCGCCGACGCAGTCGCATCTGACGCGGCTGTACCGGCTGCGGCTGCATCGGGCATCGAGAAAGGATATTGCTGCGGCGCGGCCGCCGCCACTTCGCCGTATGGAACGTAGCCGTAGGGCGCGTAGTAGTAGCAACCGGACAAAGCTGCGGACAGGACCACCACCGCAACGAGGCCGCCCGCGCGCGACGTTGCATCCGGCGTTTTCATAACGTGCTCCAAGGTCCGATGCGACGCTACAGGCGGCGCGTCTTTAATACAATTACCTTACAGCAAGCACGATGCCCGGACGTCCCGGAATTGAAGGACAGTACGCGTCAGATTTCGGCCGGGTGGAACGGTGGCGAAAAGGTCAACCATTCATCGGTCGTCGTTGGGGGCGGCACACACTGAGGGAATCGGTGCTTGTTCCTCGGTTCGTCAACGGATGGCTCTGACCCTGGCCCTGGCTCGTAGGTAATTTCGATGGGTTGCCGCTGATTCTGCTGGAAGGTACCGTGATGTTTGCCGCGCTGTCCGGCGATGGTGAGTACCCCCTCCACTATCATGCGATGTGATGCGACCGCGTTGCGGCTTCGCGCGGTACCCAGATGACTGCTGGTCCGACCCACCGAATGACGACTGAAACCGCTGGAGCCGACGGTCCGGTCGTCTTTGTCGTCGATGACGACAAGGGAATCGGGCATGCCCTCTACACGCTTATGCGCTCAGTAGGCTTGCGCGTCGAAACGTTCGAGTCCCCGGACGAATTTCTCCGGTTTCCTCGCTCCACCGGGCCACGCTGCCTCATCCTCGACGTGCGGCTCCGCGGGAAAAGCGGCATGGCGTTTCACCAGGAAATCGTCAATAGCGGCATGCGCATTCCCGTCGTCTTCATGACAGGTCATGGAGACATCGAGATGGAAGTGAAGGCGATGAAGGCCGGCGCGCTGGACTTCCTTGCCAACCCGTTCAACGACCAGGACATGCTCGACGCAGTGGCTCTAGCGCTGGCACAAGACAGTGAGCGGCTCGCGGCAGAGGCCACGTTAGCCAGCCTGCGCGCCTCGTACCAATCCCCTGTCATCGCGCGAGAAAGAGGTGATGGCCTTTGTGCTTTCCGGCCTGCTGAACAAGCAGATTGCCACCGAGATGAGCCTGAGCGAAATCACGGTCAAGGTTCACCGTGGACAGGTAATGTGCAAGATGAATGCGCGCTCGATGCCAGACCTTGGCCGCAAGGCCGAATCGCGTGGTATCCAGCCCCGTCTGTTCCACCGCGGTCATCATTGAGCGCCGTCGTGCGTTAGCACTTCTGCAAAGCGTCGATGACTCGCTAGGGATTTCCGACAGCGACCGAGAGCCAGTGAATCATTGCAGTGGCCTGGTAAGGCTTCTGCAACAACACAAGTGCGCCGTTACTCGCCGCTTTTGCCTGCAATGCCGGCGTCGGATATGCACTGATAAAGATGGTGGCCGGGGCATGTCCCTGGGCACAAAGGCGCTCATGCATCTCGATACCCGACATCCCGGGCATGCGGATGTCGGAAATCAGGCAGGAGGTATGGGCGGCCTGCCCGGATGCAAGAAATTCTTCTGCCGACTCATACATCTGCACCTGCCAGCCAAGCGACCGGATAAGGCCGCCTAACGCGACACGGACAGCTGAATCGTCGTCGACAATCGAAACGACTGGCGTAATTTGCAAAACGAGGCCCTCGACTATTCTCTCTCGGCATAACGTGTGGTCGGTGCCGCCCGTCTCTCCTGATCAGCAGATTACTGCGCAACGGCGTTCAGTGACATCGTACGAATTTTTATGTGAACCGAACCATGTGCACGCCGGTCGCCGTGTGTCACTTTCACACCTCCTCCTCTATGGATGGCGGAAGGCTGAACGAGAACGTCGCACCACCGTCAGGGTTGTTGGAGGCCCAGATTTGCCCACCGTGGGCTTCAACAATAGAACTGGAAACAGCCAGCCCCATTCCCATGCCGGAACTGCGTGTCGTAAAGAACGGTTCAAAGAGTTGCGGAAGATTGGCCTCCGGGATGCCAGCCCCCGAATCCCTTACCGCCACGACAACATTGCCTTCAGGGTCAAGGCGGGACTGGACGATGAGTTCGCGCCTGCCGTCGACGCTCGCCATCGCCTGCAGACCGTTGATGATTAAATTGACGAGCACCTGCTGGAGCTGCACACGGTCGCCCCGTATCAGCGGTAGGTCCCTGGCAAGCCGACGTGTCAGCGAGTCACTCTGCCGCTCAATATCCCGCCTGATAAGGATAATCGCCTCTTCGACCACGTCATTGATTGCAATCGCTGCCCGGTCCGGCGGCGCCCCCTTCATGAGCGCCCTCACACGTTGCACGATTTCTGCAGCTCGATTCCCCTGGTCTGTCATGTGGCTCACGCAACCCTCTATTTCTTCCATGTTCGGAGGCTGGCGATGCAGCCAGCGCAGACATGCTTCACCGCTTGTTACGATGGCGGCCAGGGGCTGTCCCACTTCGTGGGCAATTGATGCACTCAGCTCACCCAGCGCCGTTACCCGGCTTACGCGTTCCAGTTCGCTTTGCGCATGCCGCAACCGCTCCTCTGTCTGCTTCGCCGCCGTCACGTCCATCACGGCCCCGATGAACGCTCTATTGTCCGGCTGACCGCTCGCTGACCTCCCAACGACGTGGAGGTGCTTGATGCGTCCATCGGGAAAAAGCAGACGATGCTCGATGGTAAAGTCGACGGTGAAACCGCGTGCCTTTGCAATCTTCTCCTCGAACAGGGGCATATCGTCGGGATGCACCCGCTGCCTGATAAGTTCAACGCTGGGCGCGACCGCCAGGTCGTATTCGAAGATAGAAAAAGTCTCGTCGGACCAGAGGAGTTCGCCGCTCGAGACATTCCAGCCAAAACTGCCGGTCCTGCTTAGCTTCTGCGCTTCGGCGAAGTACTGCGCCTGACTCTTCCGGAGCAGTTCTTCGGCATGCTTGCGCTGCGTGATGTCGTTGTTGGTCTCAAGCGTGGCCAACGGATTTCCTGCGCCGTCGCGCTGCAGCGCCCAGCGGCTCGTCACGATTATCTTGGTGCCGTCCCGCCTAGTGTGGACTAACTCGCCCTCCCACTGGCCGTCGCGAAGAAAAATCCGCTGGAGCTCGTCTCGAGGCAGCGGGAACGCCGAACACAGAAATTCGTCAATGAACTTGCCAATCGCCTCTTCTTTCTTCCATCCATAGAGTGTCTCGGCTGCCTGGTTCCAGTACGTAATCACGTTATTTTTATCGCGCACGATGATGATGTCGTGTGTCAGTTCCAGCAGTTGTGCCTGCGCGCGCTGCGTCTTTTCCACGCGGCCAATCCGCCTGACGAGGGTGGTGATTGCGATTGACGTGACGAGAAAGGCAACAAGGGAGAATAAATCCCCGGGTTTGCTGATGTGGAAGCTATTGATGGGTTCCATGAAAAAATAGCCGAGCAACGCGGCGCCGGCAACCGAGAAAATGAGCGATGAGATGAAGCTGTCCAGCAGGGACAGGAGAACAACGATAACCAGCAGAAAGAAGCCGGCGGTGCCCAGTTCCTGCTCCAGAAGGCCGCAGGTCACAGTAACGGCTCCGAGCGCGACACAGCCTCCCATCCACAGCGTCGCCAGGTATCGCAAGCTTCTGCTTTCATGTGAAGAAACTGTCGTGCGCACGGAAAGTCTCCCTTTAGCGCCGCTGCACCCACCGCGTGCATCGGTCTCGCGACAATAGTCGACGCTTCTGACTTCGCCGTCTATCCGGCTCGCATCCTATCCGGTCAGCAAATCCTTTTTGTCGAACGCATCGCTACGAACATCCCGCATGACGATGCGCTTACTCATTTTCTCTTGCGCAGAGAGATGCATCAATTTAATGGCTGGGTCGGCTGAATGCTCAGCTGCGCTCCGACACACCCACGAATCGCCAAGCCTAGCTCGCCGCCTACAAGTCAGGAGCCGAAGTAAGGTCTTCACGACTCAGTCAGAGCGTAGGAGCGTCGCCGCTCGACCCAACAGTGCCTTTGACTTCGTAGAGCTTGTCTTTCTTCGCTCGGGCCTTCTTGCCGCTCCGAGCCAAGGCTATGGAAGCAGTGACCATGGCGACGCCTAGCCACAACGTAGGTGATAACTTTTGTTCCGCATGGAACCCGAGAAATATGGTCGAGAGGACGGGTGTCGCATAGCTCAACGCAGTCGTTGTGCCCGTGTTTCCCTTCTTCATTCCGAAATCCCAAAGGTAAAACGCAAGGCCCATGGGGCCTACGCCCATGTAGACCAGAACTAGCCAGTCCTGTGCCGTCAAGCTCGGCGTTTCCCTCGTCGCAAAATGTAATGCGAGACACGCCAATCCCGCGGGTAGTGAAAATGCACCAACCGAGAGGCTGGAGACGGAGCTGTAACGCTTGCCGAGTATTGAGTATCCGGCCCAAGCGAACGCTGATACCAAAGCGAGGAAGTATGCGGCGGCTTGTCTGAGGACGTGTTGGCCGACAAGGCTTGTTGGGTCGCTTGCCAAGAGCGGCTGCTGGACCGACCAACACGCGGCAGCTGCCCCCCCGAAGCCGAGAAGAGCACTGAGGAACAGAGTTCGGCGCTCTCCTTCTCCGGATGATGGACGGCCAGCCATACACACGATAATAATCGGCCACAAATAATGAACGAGGCTCACGCCGATGGGGTCGCCGAGTTTTAGCGCGAAGAAGTAAATGACGTGGTAGGCGAACATCAACCCGCTTCCGAGCAGCAGAAGGCCCAGGGGTAGCTTCCAATGCCGCACCCATGGCAGACCGATAACGCCGCCTATCGTCAAAGCAATACCATTGACGAACAAGATGGGTATGCCGTGCAGGAGGTCAACGCTAGTCGCAAGCGTGCTCCACATCAGAATCGTCATCGCAATACCAAAAAGGGCCATCTTGTCTCTCCCAAAATGACCAATCTGCAGCACCTACCTGCCGCTGTCTTCCTGCCTGAAACAGTAATTCAACGATGGCGTTTCGTAGCTTTTAGAGAGACGAGATAAACAGGCCGTAAGCGAGTGTCTTTGTTTTCAAATGAGGTTCCCGCGCGGTGGCATGTCGTCGCCTCCGCGAGCAACAAAGCGACCGGGACGTCCAGCAGAACCTGCTGCGGAACCTGATGAAGACAGTAAAAGCTGCTGTTCGACTGCTGGATTAAAGTTCTGATTGCCGTCCGTGCTCAATACACTGTGGTCTTCATCTGGACATCTGATAGGAGCTACCGTGGAACTCACCGACTTCGACACACTGACCTTTGACTGCTACGGAACCTTGATTGACTGGGAGACTGGCATCTTCGCGGGACTGCGGCCCTTGCTCGAGCGCGCCAAGGTGCCGCTCACGCGAGACCAGGTATTGGAAGCGCATGCCCGTCACGAGTCTTCGCAGCAGAAGTACACGCCGGCGAAACGCTACCAGGAATTGCTGCCCATCGTCTACAAACGACTGGCCGAGGAATGGGGCCTGTCGTTCACACACGAGGAATGCGTGACGTACGGTCAGTCCGTCAGGAATTGGCCCGTATTTGAGGATACTGCGGCTGCGCTGCAGTACCTGAAAAAGCACTACAAGCTTGTCATCCTATCGAATATCGACAACGAGAGCTTCACTTACAGCAACGCCAAGCTGAAGGTCGAGTTTGACGCAATCATCACGGCGGAAGACGTTGGCTCTTATAAGCCATCACCGCGAAACTTCGAATACATGCTGGAAAAGCTCGGCGACCGTGGGATAAAAAAGGAGAAAATCCTTCATACGGCCGAAAGCCTTTTCCATGACCACAAACCCGCGAATGAGTTCGGGCTCGCATCCTGCTGGATTTACCGCCGTCATTCGCAAACGGGCTTCGGTGCGACGATGAACCCTGGCTCGCAGCCGAAAATTGACTTCCGGTTCAACAGCATGGCGGATTTCGCCAAGGCACACGAGGAAGCATTTTCGAAGAAGTAAGACAATAATGTCTTGTCGGCATCGAAGACACGCGTGCTGTTCTCGTATTCAGGATGCTGACAAGACCATTGCCGCGTGATGGGGTTTTTGAAGATACTGAAACACAGGAGGCGCTGTGGCTTTGACAGATTTCAAGGCACTCACATTCGACTGCTACGGGACTCTGATTGACTGGGAGTCAGGCATCGCATCAGGTTTGTCGGAACTCGCATCGAGGGTGGCAGAACCTCTAACGCGTGACGAAATCCTTGAAGCGCACGCGCGCCATGAGTCGTATCAGCAGAAAATCACGCCTGCGATGCCCTACGACCAACTTCTCCGGGTTGTGTTCAAGCGTCTAGCGGAGGACTGGAGCGTACGTTACAGTTGGGATGAAGCGGTTGCATATGGTGCCTCGGTCGGCGATTGGCCCGCTTTCCCAGACTCAGCTAGCACGCTTCAATATCTGAAAAAATATTTCAAGCTGGTGGTCCTGTCTAACGTGGATAACCGAAGCTTCAAAGCGAGCAACGCGAAGCTGGGGGTTGATTTCGATGCAATCGTGACGGCCGAGGATGTCGGGTCATACAAGCCATCGCGAAATAACTTCGAGTATCTTTTCTCGACGTTGTCAGCGATGGGAATCAAGAAGGACGATACACTCCATATCGCAGATAGCATCTACCACGACCATGAGCCTGCGAGTGAGCTGCAGCTTCGCTCATGCTGGATTCACCGGCGCTACGAGCAGCGTGGATTCGGCGCAACGCTGAAGACATCTGTCGAACCAGCCGTCGACTATAAATTCACGAGCATGGCGCAGTTGGTCAAGGCGCATCATGAGGACCTGGCTAACGGATAGCATAGTCGCCTTCGACTGACACAGTAGCCAATTCGAGCACGCACGATATGCGACAGAAGCTTGACCGGACCGATATCAAAATCCTTGCCGAACTGCAGAGGAACGGCAATATGACGAACGCCAACCTTGCAAGCGCCGTCGGGTTGTCCGCGAGCCCTTGTCTGCAACGTGTGAAGCGTCTCGAATCAGCGGGAATCATCTCTGGCTACGGGGCGCATTTGAACCTGGCCAAGCTGACCAGCACGGTGACCGTGTTCACCGAAATCATGCTGCACGACCACCGGCGCGAAGACTTCACGCGCTTCGAAGCAAACCTGCGGGACTTTGATGAGATTACGGAGTGTCACCTGGTCAGTGGTGGATACGACTACTTGCTGAAGTCCATCGTCAAGAACATCGGGCACTACCAGGAAGTCATCGAAAAGCTGGTAGACCGCAATATCGGAATCGAGAAGTATTTCAGCTATATCGTGATTCGGTCAACGTTCGTCAAGCAAACAGTGCCGCTCGACAAGTTGATGTCTGAAGACGACTAACGGAGCATGTGCGGGATGACGAGGGTTCAGTACGTCTGCAACTCTAGCAGCAGGACAATCCACGGAAAACTGAACGAGAACGTGGCTTGGTTCGACTTCCATCAAGTTGCCCATCTGTTTGGCATCAAGCCCGAGAAGGCGGCCCAGTTGCTCTGGCAAGTCGGCGCGACCGGCGAAATCAACGCAGACATCGATGTCAAACAGTACGACCGGAGCAAGTACCTGTTGAGCCACAGGGCGGTCGTCGCCGTTGGATACCACATTAACTACGGCCGGGCCGCCGCGTTCCAGAAATGGTGCGCGTCCGAGCTGACGGCTCTGCTTCACTGAATCGCACTTGTACGCGTCGGCGTTCGCCAGGCGTTCTGAGCGGCGAAGAAAAAGGCCACCGTCCGTGCTGGATGATGGCCTCGCGGCAGGCCGGCTACCTTAGTCGAGACCGCCTTGGCAGATATACTTGATTGACAGGTAGTCGTCGAGGCCATACTTCGAGCCCTCGCGGCCGTAACCGGACTCTTTGACACCGCCGAACGGCGCCGCTTCGCTTGCCACCGCCCCTTCGTTCATCCCAACGACTCCCGCTTCGAGAGCGCGGGAGACGCGGTCAGCACACCGCATGTCTTGCGTGTAGAAGTACGCAGCGAGACCAAAAGGCGTGTCATTAGCCAGGCGAATTGCCTCTTCCTCGGATTCGAAGCAATACAACGGGGCTACAGGCCCGAAAGTCTCTTCGCAGGTGACGAGCATCTCGTTGTTCGCATGCGCCAATACCGTCGGAGCATAGTAGTTCGGCCCCATCTCCATCAGACGCTTGCCACCCGTCAACACTTTTGCACCCTTCGAAACAGCGTCGCTCACGTGGCGGTCAATCTTGTCGATTGCCCTCACGTTAATCATCGGCCCGATTTGCGACTGCGGGTCGGTCGCTGGCCCGACCTTGAGTGCGCCCACTCGTGCGGCGAGGAGCTCAGCGAACTTGTCGAATACGCCCGCCTGCACGTAAATCCGGTTCGGACAAACGCACGTTTGTCCGCCATTACGGAACTTTGCAGCCATCAGGCCGACCACAGCGGCATCGAGGTCCGCGTCGTCGAAGACGATGAAGGGAGCGTTTCCGCCCAGTTCCAGCGAAAGCTTCTTCAGCGTGCCGGCCGACTCGCGAGCGAGATACTTCCCAACCGCCGTGGAGCCCGTGAACGTAATCTTGCGGACGCGTTCATCGGCAAGCCAGTCTCCTACCGCTTCGATGCCCTGGTCGCGTGACGCGCTGAGCATGTTGAGAACGCCGGCGGGAACACCCGCTTCTTGAGCAAGCGCTGCAAGCGCGAGGGCCGTCAGCGGCGTGTCTTCTGCGGGCTTGCCGACGACCGTGCAGCCTGCTGCCAGAGCAGGAGCAATCTTGCGTGCAATCATCGCGAGCGGGAAGTTCCACGGCGTGATGGCCGCGACAACCCCGACAGGCTCTTTGATGGTGCGCATCTGCTTGCCGCGCTGTTGTTGCGGGATGAGGTCGCCGTAGACGCGAGTTGCCTCATCTGCGAACCAGGCGACGTAGGATGCGCCATAGGCCACTTCACCGCGGCTCTCAGCCATCGGCTTTCCCTGTTCCATGGACATGATTGTCGCAAGGTCCTCGGTGTTAGCGACAATGAGAGCGTGCCAGCAGCGGATAATCTCGGCACGTTCGCGGGGCAGACGTTCACGCCAGTCCTTGGCCGCTTTTGCTGCCGCGTCCGTCGCCGCGCGTGCGTCGGCCTTTCCGCTGTTTGCAACTTCGGCGATGAGTTCACCGGTAGCGGGATTCGTAACCGGGTAGCGGGCGTTATTGGCCGCATCCGTCCATTCGCCACCAATCAGGTTCTGCCGACGCAGAAGTTCTTCACGTTTCAGTCTCAGTTCCATACTCGATACCCTCAAAGAATACGTTGCTTATCACCCGTGCAACTTACTGAAACGGGCGTTAGCTCTTAATCGCACGGCGCACGTCGGCGCTTTCCAGAACGTCATCGAGCGTTTTGCGAACCCGCTCCACCATCATGTCGACTTCGCCCGCCGTGTAGCAGAGGGCCGGCGCGAAGCCGAGAATATTGTCCCCGAACGCCCTGAAGATAATCTTGTTGCGAGCAGCGGCGTCGAAAATCCGGTCGGCGAGGTGCAGCGCGGGGTCGAAGCGTGCTCGGGTCGCCTTGTCCGCAACCAGTTCCACTGCGCCCAGAAGGCCAGCGTGTCGTGAGTCACCAACAAGTGGGTGGTCGAGAAGACTGTCCAGGCCATTCGCGAAACGCGGCGCCTGCGCTTGCCCATTCGCCAGAAGGCCGCCTTCGGTGTAAAGGCGCAGCACTTCGAGTCCAATGGCCGCACTCACGGGGTGCGCGGAGTAGGTTTGGCCGTGACCGATTGCTTCGCCGGGCTTGCTGCCGTCGGCGATGCCTTGGTACACGGCGTCAGACATCAGGACAGCGCCCATCGGAGCGTAACCAGCCGTCAGGCCCTTCGCGATGGTCATGAGGTCGGGCTCCACTCCTTCGGTCTCGCACGCGAACATCGGACCTGTACGGCCGAAGGCAGTAATGACCTCGTCTGCCACAAACAGGATGTCAAGTCGCTTGCACGTGTCGCGCATCGCCTTGAGCCATCCCTTCGGCGGCACGATGACGCCGCCCGAGCCCTGAACAGGCTCACAAAAAAATGCCGCCACATTGTCAGCGCCGAGTTGAGCGACCTTGTCTTCAAGCGCCTTCACCGAGCCTGCGATGATGGCTTGCGCATCGTCCGGCGTCCCGCTGCGATACGGATATGGCGACGGAATGTGGTGCTGAGTCGGCAGCGGCACATCGAAGTTCCGATGGAAGCTGGCGATTGCAGTCAGGCCCGAACCAATGGAGGTCGAGCCATGATAGCCTCGCTCCAGAGCAATGAAGTGCTTCTTGCTAGGCCGGCCGATGGCGTTGTAGTAATGGGTGATGAAACGCAGAGCGGAGTCCACCGCGTCCGAACCCCCCAGCGAGAAGTAGACGTGTTGAAGATTCTGCGGCGAAAGTTCTACGAGACGCTGGGAAAGCTCGATTGCCGGCTGAGAGCCGAAATGGAAGTAGCCGGTCGCGTATGGCAGCTTTGCCATTTGCTCCGCCGCAATTTTGACGATGCTTTCGTGACCGTAGCCGGTGTTCACGCACCAGAGTCCCGCGAACGCGTCGAGCAGCTCATTGCCCTCGGCGTCGTACAACCAGGCGCCTTTGCCGCGTTCCAGAACGGTGACGCCACGCTTCTCATGTGCTCGGTAGTTGGCGACCGGATGGATGAGATGCTTGCGGTCTGACTCAATAAGCGTTGCTAGTGACATTTCACAATCCTTGATAGGTTTCTGCCTAACCTCAGAATATCTGGAGGCTACGGCATTTGGTTTCGCCCGTCCGTGCCATGTATGGGTTCCCCAATTCAACTCAGCGCTCCGCGCGGCATTTTCTGCTGTCTGGTCAGGCTGTCGGCACTAGGTCGTCGGAGAACAGCGGCGCGGTCAGTGCGGTCAGCAGCCGAATTTCTTCGGTTATCGCGGTTTCGGGAACGACTTCCGCACACATGAAGGCGAATGCGCCGACCGTCCTTTTGCAGACGACGACAGGAATGTTGATGAGAGTGGCGGTGCCAAGCGACTTGAGCAGTTGATGGTCAGGGAAGTAATGCTCCAGGTCTACGTCGTTGTTGGCCACGAGAACGTCGCCTCGTTCGAGCACCTTCCGAGCCCAGTCAGACCCCGAGAGCTGCTTCCATCCGCCCACGGGATAAGCGCTGGGGACCGTTGAGTAAATCCGTCTTACCGCGCCAAGTTCTTTAGGGGCATCTGGGCGTGGGCGCGACACGAGTGCAGTGGCCTGAAGAAACGGCAGTCGCAGCTTGACGACTTCGAGCCACGCTTGAATTGCAGAGCCTCTCGACGTCGCCTGTCGAATCGCGGTCTGACCTTGGGCAAGCGTCGCCGACGGGCTATTGGTATTGACGTTCGTAGCAGCGTTGCTCGGCCGAGAGAGGAAAACGGCCGAAGCGCCTAATGCGGCGAGACTGGTGAAGTTTCTACGATTCATACAGTTTCTTCCTGCGTGGAAGGTTTGACGGGGCGTAGTGCCGGACTTTTTCTAGCCCTGCCATCGAGCCACTGCGCGAGGTGTATCGCGGAGCGTCCCGTGGTGTTCCGAATCTGTGAACGACAACTGAAACCGTCGCTAACCAGCACTGCGTTCTCATCGAGGGGTTGGATTTTTGGTACAAGTTCAGATTCGGCGACAGACCGAGCGACGTTTGCAGTCTTCGTGTGGTAACCGAATGCGCCAGCCATCCCGCAACATCCTGTCTGCAGAACTGCTCCTGATTGGGCGGCTTTGCCGACAAGGCGGGACTCTGCTTGCACTCCGCCACAGGCTTTTTGGTGGCAGTGCCCGTGTACATAGACGCTCTCGTCGAGCTTCGGAACATCGAAGCCCTCTGCCTCGAGGTATTCGGCCAGCGTCTTGACGGAGGTAGCCAGCGCGGCAGCTTTTTCGTCTTTAGGAAAAAGCGCGCGCAGTTCGTCCCGGAAGACCGAGAGGCAGCTAGGTTCGAGAACAACCACGGGCAACTTCAGGGCGATTACCTCCTTTAGTTCCGCCATGATGTCGACGAGATTGCGCCTGGCGTGGTCCAGCATTCCGGCGTCGTAGTAGGGACGCCCGCAACAAATCTGCTTGCTCATGAGCCGAACCGTCACACCGTACGACTGCAGCACTCGGACAGACGCTTCCAGGACCTCAGGAGAGAACCCATTGTTGAACGTGTCGGTCCACAGCAAGACCGTTTTAGATTCGCCATTCAGCATGCGAGTGTCTTGCATGAGCTGTCTGCAGGCTTCGCTATTGCGGAAGGCCGATGATGCGACGGCAGGAAACTTGACGTGCGATGCGAGCCCGAATTTCTCCGCTACTGCTCGGAACGGCCGCATCTTCATCGCGGTGTTGACCACGCCACTGATGCGCGTTGCTAAAGGCAGCCATGTGCCGATGTGTCCAATCATCGTGTCCATCAGCGGACGCTTGGCTTTCTGATAGTGCTCATACAGGAAGTGACTCTTGTATTTGGCCAAGTCGACATGCGTCGGGCAATCGCTGCGACATCCCTTGCATGCGAGACAGTTGTCCAGCGAGTCCTTGACGTCCAGGTTGTCCCACCCGTCAGTGATGACCTCGCCCTTGAGCATCTCGAACAGCAGGCGGCTGCGGCCCCGCGTCGAATACTTCTCTTCGCGGGTTGCGCGATAGCTGGGGCACATCGTCCCACCGTCGAGGGAGCGGCACTTCCCCATGCCGATGCACCTTTCGGTGGCGCGCGCAAAAGTATCCGGCGTCTGAAGGTTCCCGAACGAGAAGTGGCTGGGTACGTCGACACGACGATAGGTGGGGCCAAGCCGCAGGTTCTCGTCGACAGGCATCGCATCGATGAGCTTTCCGGGATTCATCCGGTTCTTCGGGTCCCAGATGGACTTGAACTCGCGGAACGCATCCATGAGTGCCGGCGAGTACATCAGCGAGAGCAACTCGCCTTTGGCCTGTCCGTCGCCATGCTCGCCAGACAGCGAACCCTCGTACTTGACGACGAGCTTCGCTGCTTCTTCCAGGAACTGGCGCCAGGCGTGAATGCCCTGGCTGTTGCGCAGGTCGAAGTTGATACGCGAATGAATGCAGCCGTCGCCAAAGTGGCCGTACATGTTGGTGGTGTAACCGTAACGCTCAACCAACGCTGCGAACTCTCGAAGATACGCGCCCAGCAGCCGCGGTTCGACCGCTGCGTCTTCCCAGCCGACCACCGGGTCCGGCTTCAAAGGGTCATCGCCAATGGACGTCGCGGACGCGCCGGTCTCTCGGACCGACCAGAGCCGCCTCATCAGTGTCGCATCGGACACCACGCGCGCATTCGGGCAACCGGGCAGCGAGAAGGTCATGTCCGCCGCCGCTTGCGCGCGCTGCAGTGCCGATTCGAGATTGTCGGCACCGAATTCGACCATTAGCCATGCATTGCCGTCCGGCAACTCAGCGATGTCAGCAAGCGCGAGCCCTCGTTCACGCAAGCCACCGACTATGCCTGTATCGAGCCCTTCCATCGCAATGGGTTCGAGCGGCAGCAGTTGCGGAACGCAGTCGGCAGCGTCGAAAATAGTTGGAAATCCGAAAACGGTAAGCACCCGAGCCGTTGGGTTGCGCACCAGGGTCGTCGTCGCGCGCAAGACCGAGACACATGTGCCTTCCGAGCCCACGAGTGCGCGGGCAATGTTGAAGCCATTCTCTGGCAGCAACTGGTCAAGGCTATAGCCCGAGACTCGGCGCTTGAGCTTGGGGAATCCCGCACGAATCTCGTCCGCGTGACGGTCGACCAGGTCGCGTAGAGCCTGAACAATCTCTCGGCGACGTCCGCCAGCGGCCAAATGTGCCTGAAATGCAGCCTCGTCCGTTGGGCCGACCCAGAACCTTTCTCCATCGTAGGTCAGGATTTCCATCGACTCGATGTTCTCAGCCGTCTTGCCGGCCATAACCGAATGAGCCCCGCAGGAATTATTGCCAACCATACCGCCGATGGTGCAACGGCTGTGCGTGGCAGGGTCCGGGCCGAACGTCAAACCCTTGAGCGCAGCAGCGCTCTTCAGCTGGTCGCAGATGACGCCCGGTTGAACCACGGCGGTCCGGCTTTCGGCGTCAAGTTGTTCAATCCGGGTCAAGTGACGAGACGTGTCGATAATCACCGCAACGTTCACGGCTTGACCGCACATCGACGTGCCCGCGCCGCGTGTGAGTACGGGTACATCCGCCCCATGGCATGCACGCATCACAGAGATGACGTCTTCGACTGTACGCGGCAAGACGATGCCTATCGGAACCTGTCGGTAGTTCGATGCTTCGGAAGCGTATGCCGCTCGAGACCCGGCATCGAACCTAATCTCGGCGTCCGTCGTCTGAGCGAGTTGGCGCTGCAAAGAGAGAAGCTTGTTGAGGTCGCGGCGTGAGGAGGACAAGTTCGAATTCATTTGGTCGCGAAAAACGGAAGGAGCGGCGAGAGGAGCCCTTGGCGCAGACCTTACGTCTGTCGAGACATCCCGCGTCATTCCAAATTAAAGCGCGACACAAAGTGGAAGTCTTCCTATTAGAAGTAGGAACGCGCGGGTCAGTCTTCCCGAAGACGGTAGAGGGTCATGGCGACTTGAACCTGGAAACGGACCTTGGGGTCCTCGAGTGTGACGTTGAGAATTTCTTCGATTCTCTCGAGGCGGTAGCGCATCGTACTGATGTGGATGCCGAGCGAGCGAGCCGCATTGACCAACTGAAAGCCTTCATCGGCGAGCGTGCCCAGCGTTTCAAGCAGGGATTCGCCGCGTGGTCGCGTGACGAGGGGTGTGACGAGCCGCTCAATGAGCATCTCGCGTGCGTTCGCGTCGCCAAGAAGCGCACGTGGGAACAGAATCTCGTCGAACCGATGCAATCTCCCGGGCCGCAACGTGGGTAGCAAGGCATCCACGTCTTTTGAACCTGTCGCCATCCCGTCAATGCCCGTGTGAACGCGGCTGACCGCCAGGGCCGCGCGTTGGTCGCGGATTGCGTCCCATAGTGCTTCGGGTGATGCATCCGCGGGAAGAATAAATTTAATCTGGTTCAACCATATCGCAAGCAATTCGGGCTGCCCGTTCGCACGAAGCTGATGTTTGAGCGCTCCAACCCAGCGCTCGCGGCGGTTGAGACCCTCCGTCGTAAGGGGTATGGGTTCGTCGAGAAGCACGAGACAGATTCGGTACGGGCTTGTCTGACTCCATCCGCATACCTTTGCGCGTTCAAGCGCACTGGGCGTCGCGGTGAATTCGCCGTCAAGTAATCCCGCCACGAGCGCGAACCCCAAGCGGTCTTCCTGTTGCGTGAGTTGTTGCTGGTGCATTAGATGCAGCGCAGCTACGACGCTCGCGTGCTCCATTGCACGCGCGTCGAGCTCATCAGCGTCCGAGCCGTCCAAATCAAGCCAAAGAACCGCAACGAGAGAATCGTGGAGGCGAACAGGGAGTCGCAGTCGATAGACAATACGGTCGGCGATTTGAAACTTGACGCGAGTGGGTCTTTGAGAGTCTTTCGCGTCAATGGGTGAATCCGAAAGAGAGGCAACGAATTGCTCTTCCAGCGATGGTGCGTCCGCTTCGGTCGCGGAAGTGCCGAGGAGCTCGCCGGACAGATTCGTGAATGTGACCTCGCGGCCCACGAGCTTTCGCAGCGTGTTCGCGATGTCACTCAGGCTGTTTGCGGTCATCGCCGCATTAGTTAACGCGCGGTGCAACTGCTCCGAGCGCTCGATAATCTCGGCTTGGAAGTAAATTATCTTCGCGAGTATCTCGTGGGTGACTTGGCTGAACTGGACGTCCCACGGCAACTCCAGGAGAGGCAAGCCGACGCTGCGAGCCTCGTCGATGGCTTCTGGGGGGAAGTGCTCGCGAAAGTGCGGGACCGCCAGTACGACGCCGGCGAGCCCGACTTCGCCCAGGTCACGTACCAGCCGTCGCGACGTATCAGCATCGTTTGGCCAGTTGTAGCCGGTCGTCAGCAGCAATTCGCCCGGCTTGACCCAGTTGACGATGTCCGGATGGTCGACCATGTGAACCCAGGTAATCTCGCGCTGGAGATTCTCCTGACCGGCAACGACTTCTGCGTCACGTAAGACGGTTTCACGAATCGCGGTGTCAAGCTTCATGGCGGCGAATAGTGTCACCGCGGTATCAGCATGACACCGCGGCAGCTGTTAGATTTCTTTGGGCTGTCGGTAACCAAGAAGTACGCCGAGCAGGCTGAAGGCCGCTGCGAAAATTACGTAAATCGCGGGCGCCATAGGTGTGCCAGTCGCGCTGATGAGCCACGTCAGAATAAGCGAAGCGAATCCACCGAACGTCATCACAGCCATATTGTAGGCAACCGAGAGGCCGGTCGAGAGCACTTTGCTCGGAAACGTCTCGGACAGCGCGGCAAGCATGGGTCCCGTGTAAATCGCGATGAGTACGCCGAACACCGCTTGGAATACGCACAAGGTAGCGACCGACGGCGCTTTTACAATCATCGCGAACATCGGCCAAGCGAGCACAAGCATCGCTGCTGAAGCCCCGCCGAGAAGCCACTTGCGCCCGACTTTGTCGGAATACCAGCCGGTGAAAGGCGATAAGAAAGTGATGACGCCACCGCCGACCATTGCAGCGATAAACGATGCCGACTGCGGAAGCTTGAGAACCTTCACTGAGAAGGTCGGCATGTAGAAGAGAATCACATAAATGCAGACCGTCCAAAGCACGACCATGGAGAAACTTGCGAAGGCTTGCTTCGGATAGTCGCGAAGCACGTCGGCCAACGGGGTCTTCGACTTGTCAGTTTCATTCAAGAAGACCGGCGTCTCTTCGAGGTTACGACGGATGTAGAAGCCGATGGGTCCGATAAGCAAGCCGGACAGAAACGGGATGCGCCAACCCCAGTTTTCCATGTCAGCCGTGGAGAGCCCAAGCGTAATGCCTGTACCGAAGCAGGCACCCAGCAGCACGGCGAAACCGATGCTCGTTTGAATCCAACTCGAGTAGTACGCTTTCTTGCCCTTGGGCGCGTGTTCCGTGAGGAACGCTGTAGCCGTACCCATCTCACCGCCAGCCGAGAAGCCTTGCAACAGACGTGCGAGAACAATCAGGCAAGGGGCGGCCATCCCAATCTGCGAATAAGTCGGAGTAAGTCCGATGATGGCCGTGCCTGCGCACATCAACAGGATGGTCAAGGACAGGGCGGCTTTGCGGCCAGCGCGGTCGGAGTAAATGCCGATGAGGATGCCGCCGAAGGGACGCACGAGAAAGCCGACGCCGAATGTCGCAACCGAGAGCATCAGCGATGTCAGGTCGTTACCGGTCGGAAAAAAAAGCTTCGCGATGGTGATGGCAAAGAAGCCATAGACCATGAAGTCAAACCATTCGAAGCCGTTGCCGAGGACGGTCGCGACGATTGCGCGCCGTCGTACGGTCTTCTCGTCCTGATAGTCTGCTGCCAGATTCACTGTGTTCATCTCCGCTCCCGATGCGTGCTCAACGCCTTTTCCAATGGTCGGTGTGGCCCCGGTCAGGAACCAGCCGTATCCCATTGAACTCAGCCAGAAATCGCAAAACTACCCACGTTTGATAGGAACAGACGGTGTCAGATTAGTACATGAAGTACGAATTGCGTCAAAAAAAACGAAAAATCGACACCCGATTCCTACTTTCCATAGGTATTCGCCCCTTTTCTGGCTTCCTACTATGGGTTCCATCCAAGGAGGTGATTTGATGAACAAGGAACTCGACAAAAACCAAAGCGCCGCTGCGCTGCGTGAAACATACGTTGCCCGCGGTATCGCGACGGCACACTCCATTGTTGCCACCCGTGCTGCGGGTGCGTATCTCTGGGACGACAAAGGACGCAAATACCTCGATTTCGTCGGCGGCATCGGCGTGCTGAACGTCGGTCATAACCATCCGGCGGTGGTCGCCGCCGTCCGGCAGCAGCTCGAATCGTTCTCACACGTCTGCTTTCAGGTCGTCGGCTACGAGCCGTATATCCGCCTGGCCGCGCGTCTATCCGAGCTGGTTGCTCCGGGCCAAGGTTACAAGTCGGTGTTTCTGACCACGGGTGCCGAGGCGGTCGAAAACGCAATCAAGATTGCTCGCGGCTACACGAACCGCCCGGGCGTGATTGCATTCCGCGGCGGGTTCCATGGCCGTACGCTCCTTGGCATGTCGCTCACGGGCATGAGCGCTCCCTACAAGCAGAACTTCGGGCCGTTCGCGCCGGACGTGTATCACGCCCCGTACCCGAATGCGTATCACGGCATCACATCGGACGACGCGCTGAAGGCGCTGCAAACAATCTTCAGCACGCAAATTCAAGCCGACCGGGTGGCAGCAATTATTCTCGAACCGGTCCAGGGCGACGGCGGCTTCCTCGCTGCGCCGGCGGAGTTCATGCAGGCCTTACGCGAGCTGACAAGAAAGCACGGAATCGTGTTGATTTGCGACGAGATTCAGACGGGTTTCGGTCGTACTGGCAAGATGTTCGGCTTCCAGCACTCCGGTATCCAGCCCGACCTTGTGACGGTAGCGAAGAGCCTCGCAGGTGGTTTGCCCATCTCTGGCGTGGTCGGTCGGCCCGAGATTGTTGATGCGCCGCAACCAGGCGGGCTGGGTGGTACGTATGGCGGCAATCCGCTCGCTTGCGCTGCGGCCAACGCCGTACTCGACATTTTCGAACAGGAAAACCTCCTTGAGCGCAGCGTGAAAATCGGCGAGCAACTTCGTGCCGGTCTGGAGAAACTCCAGGTGACGCATCCAGAGATGGGGGAAATCCGCCAGACTGGCGCGATGGTCGCGGTGGAGTTCGTGTCCGACCAACCGGCCAGAACCCCCGATAGCGCAATTGTGCAGCGTATCCTCGACGCCGCCCGCGAAGAAGGTCTGCTGCTGATTAAGTGCGGCGTTGAACGCAACGTGGTTCGCTTTCTGTCGCCTCTCACCGTGTCTGACCAGGATGTATCTGACGCGCTTGGGATGTTCGGGCGAGCGGTCGCTGCTGCGAAAGCTGCAACCTGAGCGATGCGTGACGGCCAAACCGACGCCCCGGAACTCGCCAGGCATGTTTGCCATTCCGGTGCGGGGACAAGTGCGACGCGTCGTTTCGACGTTCTGAGCCCCTATGACGGCACCGTCATAGGTCGCGCGCCGGACATCGACGTTCAAACGCTAGCATCGAGCTTCGACGAGGGTTCACGCGTCGCAGGGAACCTGCAAAACACTCATCCAATTCAGGAACGGCTCCGTAGTTGGGCAGGCAAGATTGGCTCCCAACATGAAGAATTGGCGCGCGTCGTCAGTCTCGAGACGGGGAAGCCCATCCGGTTTGCACGGGTTGAGGTGGCAACTGCTCTGGCGGCGCTGAATGCTTACTGTTCTTGTCCGTCGATTCCGCTCGTGCGCGACTGGACCGCAGCGCGGTCAGCTTTCTCCATTTTGAACTGGCGTGACCCAGTCCTTGCGACAGTTAAAGAGGCAATCGCAGTATTGAGTTCAGGGCGAGCCCTTGTCATCAAGCCGTCCTCGCGGGCTCCATTGGCTTCGCGAACGCTTGCATCGCTTTGGGCCGAGGGCGGCAATCTGGACAAACTCCTGTGCGTTGCGCCTTCAATCAACGCAATCGGTATGCTGCGAACCGCACTCAGGAGTTCGCACGTTACCGAAGTGCGATTCCATGGAAGCCGCGATGTGGGGTCTTATGTTTCGCGTGCATGCCATGAAGCCGTCGTGCCCGTGAAGATTTCTCAGAGCGAGCGGGCTCCGATGGTGATAGATGCGGATGCTGACATTGACGCCGGATGTGATGCGGTTATCGAGCGGGTATTCCTCCCCCCTCTTCTCGCTGGCCCCGAGCGCGTATCGTGCCTGTATGTGCACAACTCGGTCGCCGATGCTCTTGTCGCAATCCTAATCGACAGGGCGGCCCGACTTCATATCGGCGACCCGGTCGATGAACAGACCCAGATTGGACCCGTCATAGACGACGTGGCCGCCGCTTTTGTATCCGAGCAAGTCGACGACGCGCTGCTCGACGGTGCAACGCTCGCGGCCGGTCTGGTTGTCTTGGATGGCCGGCTGATTCAACCCATTGTTCTGGACCATGCGAAGCCGTTCATGCGCGTCTGTGTCGAAGAGGCCGAAGGCCCGATTCTTCCTGTCATCAGGTTCGGTCACCAATCAGAACTTCCTCGCACGATGTGCCTCACAACCAATACGCTGACACCGTCAGTTACAGGCGAGCGCGGCGACTGGTCGAGACCGAGCAGCTACAACAGCAACTAGATTGCAAACCTTTTTGAATCGTCCCAACATGAGCGAGACTACCCCTTTCGAAGCTTTCTCAATGGTCGACATGCGTGCTGGTCGTATTGCCCGAGTCGAACTCAACACCGAAGCGCGTAAGCCCGCGTACAAAATCTGGATTGACTTCGGCGAACTCGGAGAACTGGCGAGCAGCGGTCAATATACGGCACTCTACAAAGCGGAAGAGCTAATGGGTCAAATGGTCGTCTGCGCTGTGAACCTTGGAAGCCGCCGTATCGGTGGATTCAAGTCTGATGTACTGATGCTCGGCGTTGAGCAGGCAGACGGCTCTGTTGTCTATCTAAAGCCCGAGCGCGACATCGCACCTGGGACGAAAGTGTTTTAACGACTATCGGATGCCCGCGTAGGGCGATTAAAGGATGGAGACGGCATGAATACGCCCATAGCGGAAATCGAAGTTGGCGAAGAGATGGTCGCGGGTTTTGCCAAGAAAGGGTTAGGTCAGGTGCAGGCGGCAACGACGCGCGACCGTGGCACGGGTCCTTTTCAGAGGCTCGTGCTGCGCGGTGCAATGGTCATTGATGGCACGGGTGCGCCTCCCTGGGGTCCGGCGGACATCGTTGTCGAAGGTGGACGCATTACTCAGATTGCTGCCGTTGGAGTTCCCGGTCTGCCCATCAACCCAGTACGCCGTCCGGAAGCCGGCGACCATGAGATTGACTGTACGGGCAAATTCGTCACCCCGGGTTTTGTAGATTGCCACGCGCATGTTGGGACACCATTCCATGCGGCGAATGGCGAGATGATGCCTGCCGATTACATCTACAAGCTCTGGCTTGCGCATGGCGTAACGAGCGTACGCGAGGCGGGAACCATGAACGGCCTTGCCTGGACGCAGCAGCAGGCTGTAGCCGCAGATGAAGCGCAAATCGCCGCTCCGACGCTATACCCCTACGTCTATTTCCCGGCAGTCAACGACTATCTGAAGACTATCTATACGCCGCAGCAAGGACGGGAGTGGCTGCGCAAGGCGCACGCGAAAGGCGCGCGCGGCGTGAAGTTTTTTGGCGCACCACCGGCAATCATGGAAGCCGCCCTGGACGAATGCAAGAAGCTCGGTCTACGCTCCTGCTGCCACCACGCACAGCTTTCAGTCGGACGGATGAATGCTTTGCGGACTGCGCGCTGGGGCCTGACGAGCACTGAGCACTCGTACGGCATTCCGGAAGCGTTGTTTGACGGTCGAACGCTCCAGACGGTCGACGACGACTACAACTACAACGACGAATACATGCGCTTTGCAACTGCTGGGCAGACTTTTCTGCAAGCGGCGAAGCCGGGCAGCGCGAAGTGGAACGAAGTCATCGAAGCCTTCCTGGAGGCTGGACATACGTTCGTTCCGACAATGAACGTCTATGACAGCAACCGCGACCTTATGCGTGTACGTCGCGCCGAATGGCACGATGAGTACACGGACAGTACGACGTGGAAATACTTCCAGCCGCAACGCGGCGGACACGGCGCGTATTTTTACCGCTGGTCGGTGAAAAACGAGGTTGAGTGGAAGGAGAGCTTCCGCATTCTCATGACATTCCTCAACGAATACAAGAATCGCGGCGGACGAGTCTGCGCCGGTAGCGACTCAGGTTTCATGTATCAAGTCTACGGCTTCGGCTTTGTTCGGGAACTTGAGCTCTTCCAGGAAGCAGGTTTTTCACCGCTCGAGGTGCTGCGTGCAGCGACGTCTCATGCAGCTGAGCTTCTCGGGATTGAAGACGACGCGGGGACGCTGGAAGTTGGCAAGCGTGCAGACATCCTCGTCCATGACCAGAACCCATTGACTGACTTCAAGCTGCTTTACGGCACTGGCACCGTCCGCTTGAATGAACAGACGAATGGTCCAGAACACAAGCGATGTCTGCAAAAGACAATCAGAGCGGGTATGGTCTTTGACGTGGATGAACTGCTTTCCGATGTCCGCGAGATGGTCGCTGGCAGCTGGCCGGGTTCGTCAGAGAACCGACGCGCGCAATGAGGGACAACATGCAATCCGGACCTCAGTTCGTCATCGTTTCGGGGACGCTGGGCAGCGGCAAGACCTCACTGCTCGAAAGCTTTCTTGCAAGCGAGAACGCGTCCGAGACTGCCGTCATCGTCAATGAAGCAGGCGAAATCAACATTGACGGAGCAATTCTTTCTGAATCGGCCCGTGGCATGTCGATGGCGACGCTTAGCAACGGGTGTGTATGCTGCTCATTGACGAACGACCTCGTCACTACCGTCCAAGACCTTGTCGAGTCTCGTCGGCTCACCGCGCAAGGTCCCCTCTCCCGCATTATTCTCGAGTGCAGTGGCCTTTCGCGCCCCGGTCCCATAGTCTCGTCATTGCAGGAACTAGCGGACCTCCGGCTGAAGCTCCATTTAATTACGACCTACGATTGCAGTCAGCCTGCGTTGCAGACTTCCGAATTTGAAGACGCCGCAGCTCAGCTGGCTGCAGCCAACACGATTGTCCTTACCAAGATGGACCTCGTATCAAACGAGAGACGCGACGAGGCGCTAGGAGTGGTTGCGTCCGCAAATCCAGTAGCAAGAATCGTTGACGAATTCTCGTCGTCAGTTCGGGCACGGGAGGCGTTTCTATCCTTCAGCGACACCGGCTCTCCCATTGGAAACGGAGAGGTTAGGCAGCAGGTCCGACGGCGTCTGCTCCATCCGAGAATCCGGGTGTTCCGTGCAAAGTTCGAGGAGGATTTGCCTTGGGAATCCGCGTTGGACTGGCTGGAAAACATAGCTGGCGCGCTTGGGGAGCGACTGTTGAGAATAAAAGCAATTGTGCCGGGAGAAGGAAGTAATGACCGGGTTCTCTTGCAAAGCGTGGGCACGACGTTCTCTGCGCCTCGCCGTCTTAATTCGGACGCGGCGGTGCCGCTCGGAGCAATTGTCATCGCCCGGGACTGCGGAATCCAGGATTTAGAGTTGGTTCCGATGGAGCACCGGGTGAGCTGGTTCAACCTTCAATAAAGAAATTTTGTGATGTGCGTCTTGTCTTCGAGAGAGGCTTCCCGCGTTCGCAAGCGCATGCCCTGCGCTTAGCGCTTGCGAAGATAGCCACCGCCCGTAGCAGCCAGTTCTCGCACCGCACTGGCATCAAATCGATGCACATGTGAGCCTTCATGCTGTTGCCTGTCACCAGCCAAGCAGGGCCCGCAGCCGTTGCATAAGCCAATCGGTCTCCACGCGTTCCGTCCACTCTTTGTTTGCAATCGCCCTCCTCATCCGCCGCAGCGTTACGTCGCGCGAATTGTCCGGATAATTAGCTGCATCCTTGAGGGTCTTTGGAACCAGCTGCTGCGCCAAATCCTCACAAAGGTCCCATCCTATGAAGCGTTCTTCGGCAGTCAGCCCGACAACAAACCTGCCGTCAATCCACCTGCCAGTTAGCTTTGGCTGCGTTCCCGACAACAAGGCAGGCGTTGGGTCCCATGGAAAATCGACCGGTACGCACGAGGTCAATCGCTCATCACGATGGCGCCTCTCGGCATCGCGCATCAGCCCGCTGACGCTTACTTCTTCATCCAACTGGTCCCAACGTAACCCCTCGCCGGACGCAGAAATGCGGACATCCCGACGTTGCTCAGGGCTTGCCACCCACAGTTTTGGGAACAATCGCAGCGGAAGTCGCAACGTGCCCCCGTGTTTTAGGAAAACAGTCAGATTTTTCTCATTCACGATTACTTCGATTGCTATCGGTCGAATGCGACATATCATTTAACACCGCTCCCTAGCGGCCTGCGCTCAGCGCAAGGAAGTGAGCGATGACTTGCTTCGCGACGTCAACAAACGTCTCGTGCTTGCCAGCCGCAATTGTTTGCGAGTTGAGCGCAGTGCCTGGCGCAGCTACGATTCGGATTCGAACGAGCTCGCCGACGACAAGGATTTGCAGGCAAGCTTCCGGTATTGGCGCGGAATCCCCAACCGCTTGTCGGCCGACAAAGAGGGTAAATATCCGAGCCTCCCGATATGGGCTCAGCGGCCATTCGTATCCGTGTGCATGCAGCGCCTCAGAGGCGCGGTTCCACAATGCTTTTCTTGGGTCGATTTCCACCGTCGCTGTGTACAGCGGTTCAACATCGCTTGGCTCGCACTGGTGTTCACCCTTATACATCTTAACGATGGTGCGCGACCACTCGGCCGCCCACGCCGCTGCAATCCGCTGCAGCAATTTGAAATCAACGTCGCTGTCGAGCATGTCGAGCGGACGGCGGTTACCCAAGCCACCCCGCTGCGACGAGAGGAAATCAAGTCGGCTCAACGGTTCAGCAGGAACAATGATTCGGCAAATTGCCTGCACGCGCTTTCGGTTGACTGCCGGGTCTGCAAGCAGAGCGGGAATGCATGAGGCTCCGTCGACCGCGACGGTGAACACGCTGCCATCTTCGAGAAGGAGCGCGAGTCGTTTTTCAGTCGCGCCGATGCGCTTTCTAAAGTCACTTAGTGCCAGCAGTTCTCCATTTGCAATCATCTCGCGGCGCGCAGCAAGTGCCTGCTGCCAAATATGCTCGCGCAGGATATCGCCGCCAACGTCCTCGCCGGCCTCGATGTACGCGTCGCGAACAATCTGTTCTATGCGAGCAATCACGTGGTCGGGTAGCCGCTGAAACTTCTGACGGTCAGCCGCAGGCAGACGAAACCCGTTTGGCGCGATTTTGCGGACCAGGGATGACGCGACATTCTGCGGGATGTCATATTCAGCATCGATTCGCCGCATAGCAATGTCCCAGCCGCCAACAGACATATTAAGCTCGCTGAACTGATGACAAGATGGGAATCGCGCGCAAGGGACTCAATAACCGCCACAAAGTTTACGCAGCAAATCAAAACGGGCTTCGACTGTTAGCCCCGGCAATTCTTTTTCTCAAGGCGCTCTTCAAGCCGAACGCCACCGTTTTTCAATACCTTTTTAGACCGTCCGGACTCGATATGCTCCTTGCTCCAGTGTCGACACACGGCTCAGTATCAGTTGCGCTGATTCCTAGTCGTCTTCGGCAACACGTGCCAATCGCTCATCGCGGATTGGCTCGCCTGCAATGGCTGTATTGCTTTCCATCCGCCCGAATGGCGTACGACTCGGTATATGCGCACGCTGCCTGTGGAACCATTGGACTTACCCTGCCGAACATCGAGGCAAGCGTCTCCGTCAAGGGACTGTTGCCTGGAGAAACGCTGATGGTCTCATCGCGACGGTTAACTCGTTCCGCCCCTTGGAAGCGCCTTTTGAGTGGGCTGGACTTCAGCCACATGAATTTGCTCTGTCCGGACGCGGTCCGTCAACGCACCTCAACCCCGTTCTGACAAACCCGAACATTGTCGAGGGGCTCGACGGGTGGAAACTGTCCGATATCGAATGGTCCTTGCTTGAACCCTTATTTCCGCCCGGCCCGCGACTGGTTACGGGCGACCGTGCGCGCCACTACATTGGAGCCATTATTATGAAACTTGGAACCGGGATGGGCTGGTCGGCTGTGAACGCAGAATGTGGAACAACCTCCGCGGTAAGTTCGTTTTACCAATCATGCCGTCGGTCTAGAAAATGGCCAATCGTCGAAGCAACAATTGTGAAGACGCGAAAGCCCAAAACCCTTCCGACAGAAAGTGCGTTCGCCCGGGTGACTTAATGCATCAACGTCGCACGTCGCGCTTTCGCTGCTCCCAAAAAAGGACCGTCCATTTGGACGGTCCTTTTTTGTGTCGCTATATAAAAACACAACGATGGTGACACGGGTACGCAGACTGCTCAAGTCTGCTCTCCGCGAGTCAATTCACACACCGTGCAGGGCCAAGTTTGATTGCAAATCCCGGGACAACAATCGTTTACCACCCGCAGATGTGGCTCGATTCGGGCTAGGCCACATTGATTTGCAAATCGACTTCCGTGAATTTTTTACAATTCCAACCCAATCGATAACTTACACCACCGATTTGGGCCAACTTTCGTTTTCGAGCCACCAGTGCTCTCGACGCTTGTTTAAAGAAGCGCGACCACTCGCACGTCGCCCTGCTCCGCCGAGGCGACGACCTTGTCGCCGATGCGGCGGAACGTGATCGACACCGAGGCGTCGCCTACCCGCAAATCGCCCACTTCGAGCCAGTCGATGCCTTCGGGCAGCATCGGCTGTTCGATCAGCACTTCGCGCCGCTCGGCGTCGATCGTGATGCCAAGGCACGCTTCGAGCATCATGAACGGCGAACCCGCTGCCCACGCCTGCGGCAGACAGGCGACCGGATAGGCGGTGGGCGGCTCGCCGCGCCGCCGTGGGAAGCCGCAGAAGAGTTCGGGCAGGCGCATGTCGAAATTGACCGCTGCCTGAAACAGCGCCTGCAAGAGCCGCACGGCCGCCGCCTTGCCGCCGTAACGAGACAGGCCGCGCGCGCAGAGCGCGTTGTCGTGCGGCCAAACCGAGCCGTTGTGATACGCCATGGGGTTGAAACGCGACTGGCTCGCGGCCAGCGTGCGCACGCCCCAGCCGGTGTGGAACAGCGTGGATTCGAGCGCGCGCACCACCGATTCGCCGCGCTCGCGTGAAGGCAAACCGAAGGCCAGCAAGTGACCGGCGTTCGACGCCATCACGCGGCACAATTCGCCGTGGCCGTCGAGCGCGATGCCGTAGAAGCCGGCCTCTTTCATCCAGTACTTTTCTTCGACGCACTGACGGATTTTCTTCGCCCGCTCGCTGTATTGAGCCGCCGAGTCGTGCAAGCCGCGCAGCTTCGCAAAGTGGGCCATGGTGTCGAAGGCGGCGCTCGCATAGGCCTGCACTTCGACGAGCGCAATCGGGCCGTCCGGGAAGCGGCCGTCGGCGTGAAAGACGGAATCGTGGCTGTCCTTCCAGCCTTGATTCGCCAGACCGCCGTCAGATTCGCGCTGATAGTCCAGCAGGCCAAAGCGATTCTTGTCGCACACGCCCGCGACCCACTGCGCCGCGCGCTCGAGCGCCGGCCACAATTCGTCGATCAACGCCAGGTCGGCCGTGCGCGCTGCATAGGCGCCCGCCAGCACGATGAACAACGGCGTGGTGTCGACACCGCCGTAATAGAGCGCGAACGGCACTTCGCCGGTGGCGGCCATTTCGCCTTTGCGCATCTCATGCATGATCTTGCCGGGAGCGGCGTCGCGAAACGGCGAGTTCTCACGCGCCTGATGTTCGGCGAGAAAACGCAGCACGCCCGCGGCCAACTGCGGCTGCAGCCACAGCGTCTGCAGCGACGTGATGACGGCGTCGCGGCCGAACGGCGTGGAGAACCACGGAATGCCGGCGTACGGATACGGGCCGGTCACGAGGTCCGTGGTCAGCAGGCCAAGATCGGCGAGCGAGCGGTCGATCCATGCATTGAAAAGCGGATTGCTGGAACGCACGCGCGCGGTGGCGCGGCGGCGCTCGCGCATCACGAGGTGAGCGTCGACGAGCGCGGCACGCACGGCAGCGCGGCCGACACGCGGGCGCTCCGCGTCGATCTGCGACAGGTGCGCTTCGCTCAACGCATGTGTGGGTTGCGAGACACCTGCGCTGGGTTTGTCCGACTGCGCGACGACCTGCACCGACACCGACAGATAGATCGACACGCACGCCTGGGCCGGCAGCTTGACGGTGTAGTCGGCGCGGTCGGCGAAAAGTTTGTCCGGTTCCGGCGAGAAAGCAATCTGCACATTGCGCGCCACGTCATCGAGGCCCACATAGCCGAGCAGCACTTCCCGATTCTCGACGCGCGCCGGTTCGACACGGCCCTGCTTGTCGCGCTTCAGGCCGCGCACTTCAAACATGTCGCGGAAGTCGCTGGCGAACGAGATGGACAGCGGCACCACGGCGTCGCTCGTGCCGTAGTTGGTGAGTTCGATGGCTTCGTTGAGCACGGTGCCCGACAGCACCCGCACGCGCTCGACGTGGATCACGCCTTCGGGCGTGCTGTCGCCGCCGAGCGGCGGCAACGGACGGTTGGTCAGATGCGCGGTGAACGACGTGTTGTCGCTGCTGACGCTGCCCGATAGCAGCGACGGCGCGCGGCCGCCGAAGGTAAGGCGCAGTTGCGAGAGAACACGTGTGTCGTTGACGAACAGGCCGTCGTCGTGGCCGGTGATATCGCCGAGCGGATCGTTGACGATGAAGGTGTCGCCCGACTTCAGCACGTGCTGAGTGGCGCTGGCGACATTGAGGTTTTCTGTCGGGATGAATACGCCGTCCGGCTCGGGTTCGCGGTGATCGATTCCGCCCGAAAGGCCGCCGAGGGCTTCTGGCTGCTGCATCAGGGTCACTCCTATGGGTTCGCTGCTGCGTTCACGCTTTTGCGTCCGGTCTACATCCGGTTGCTACCTGAGTCGCTTCCGATTGTAGAGGGTCTGTCCGCGTCAGACGAACTTATCACAGAGGAGTTTCGGTTTTTTTTCAGTGGCACAGGACGTGCAGAGCCATGGCGCGGCGATCCTCGTGAGAGCGCCGCGCGGGCGTCGGGCGGGTGGCCGCCGCGACGCTTTAGCGCTTGGCCAGCGGCGCGGCTTCGCGTTGCGATTCGCCGACGAAAAGCTGACGCGGACGACCGATCTTCTGTTCCGGATCGGCGATCATTTCGTTCCACTGCGCAATCCAGCCGACCGTGCGTGCCATCGCGAAGATACACGTGAACATGGCCGTCGGAATGCCCAGCGCGCGCTGCACGATACCCGAGTAGAAGTCGACGTTCGGGTACAGCTTGCGCGACACGAAGTAGTCATCTTCCAGCGCAATTTTTTCGAGCGCCATGGCGAGCTTGAACAGCGGGTCGTCGTGCAGGCCCAGCTCTTCCAGCACTTCGTGGCAGGTTTCGCGCATCAGCTTCGCACGCGGGTCGTAGTTCTTGTAGACGCGGTGGCCGAAGCCCATCAGCTTTACGCCGGAATCCTTGTCCTTCACCTTCGCGATGAACTCGGGGATGTTGTCGACCGAGCCGATTTCTTCCAGCATGTTCAGCGCCGCTTCATTCGCGCCGCCATGCGCCGGGCCCCACAGACACGCGATACCTGCTGCAATACACGCGAACGGATTCGCACCCGACGAGCCGGCGAGACGCACGGTCGAAGTCGATGCATTCTGCTCGTGGTCCGCATGCAGGATCAGGATACGGTCCAGTGCGCGCACCAGCACGTCGTTGACCTTGTACTCTTCGGCCGGGTTCGCGAACATCATGCGCATGAAATTCGCGCTGTACGACAGGTCGTTCTTCGGAAAAACGAACGGCTGACCCACGGTGTACTTGTACGCCATGGCCACCAGCGTCGGCAGCTTCGCGATCATGCGGATCGCGGAGATTTCACGGTGCAGCGGATTATTGATGTCGAGCGAGTCGTGATAGAACGCGGACAGCGCGCCGACAGCGGCAACCAGAATCGCCATCGGGTGCGCGTCACGACGGAAGCCGCGGAAGAAGAAGTGCATCTGGTCGTGCACCATCGTATGCTGCGTGACGGTCTTGACGAACTCTTCCTTCTGCTTCGCATCCGGCAATTCGCCCTTCAGCAGCAGGTAGCAGGTTTCGAGGAAGTCGGCATTCTGCGCCAGATTGTCGATCGGGTAACCGCGGTACAGCAGCTCGCCTTTGTCGCCGTCGATATAGGTAATTTCGGAGTTGCATGCCGCCGTGGACATGAAACCCGGGTCATACGTGAACTTGCCGGTCTGGCCATACAGCTTGCGGATATCGATCACATCCGGTCCGAGCGTGCCCTGATAAATCGGCAGATCAATGGTTTGGTCGCTGTCGGAAAAGCTCAGCGTTGCGTGTGTCTTCGAGTTCATCTACACGTTCCTTTTACTTTCACATCGCACACGTGCCGGCATGCTCGATCGTCAAAGGCGCTTTGGCATGCTCAGGCTCCGCTTGGCATTTTAAGGTCCAGCGGCCCTCGAATTGCGACGATTGACCGCAACAATGCATCTCGGCTGGCGCAACATTCGTTGCCGGCGTTTCCTCTTACAAGGCTTGACGTCGCCGGGAAACTCGCAACGGCGCGGCGCGAGCAAACCGGCTGCGCGGCGCCTGCACACACTGCCAGCTAAATGAAAGTTGAGCGCTTATTGCAACAATGTTTTGCGGCAGTCAGGCTGCGGAGGCGCGGGTGCATCTGCGATACTGCACTCGTGTTTTGCTTCCCCTGCGAACACATCGCTGTGTTTGGCCCGCCGTTCTACGGCGGGCCTTTTTAATCAGCCAAAAGAACAGGAACGACCACATGAACGCCTCGCTCGAAACGCTGTTTCCGGATCACGTCCACACCGACGAGAACATCGTCACCGCGCTGAATCACCAGGACATCGTCGTCGCGTTGTCGGCGGCGCTGAAAACGCAGGACGTGGCGGTGTTGCATATGCTCTACCCGCGCACCGACGCGCGCACGCATCGCAGCCTCGATACGCTCGTGAACGTGTTGCACGGTCACGGCCTGCATGAAGTCGCGGATCTGATCGCGCAGGAAGCGCACTATCTGCTGTTCAAAGATCCCGTGAAAGCGTGGAAAGCCTTCCACGAAATTCGCAACGACTCACTCGCGATCGGCGTGCATCTGTACTACCACGGGCTTGTGGGCGAAGCGGCGGAACGCGCGCTCGATAAAGACGCGCATCGTAAGGCATGAGGTCGAGCGTTTGATGCGTCGCCGGGGTCGAGCCAGCGCGCGGATCATCGCCGCGAGCGCGAGCCACCCGGCAACGCGTCGTCGTGCATTGATTGCACGTTTATTACGCGTTCATTGCGCTCGTTGGTCGTTCACTTGTCGCTCACTGAACGAATGAATTCGTCGACGTAGCGATTGAACGCCGACGGATGCGCGAGATTCATTCCGTGCGACGCGCCGCGCACCGTTTCGCGGCGCGCATCCGGCAGCCAGTTTTGCAGCGCTGCCGCGGTACGGCGAAACATGTCGGGACTCTTTTCGCCGTCGATCAGCAGCACCGGGCAGCGCACCTCGGCGGCCTCCTCGGGAACATAGGCGGGCAGCGGATCGCGGAATTGACGCGCGAGCGTGTGCGCATTATCGGTCGCCATCCGGCGAAAACCCGGCGTGCTCATCGCCCAGAAACCGGGCCGGCTGACCGAGTCGACGAACAGTTGCAAGCCGGCCTCCACTTCACCGCTTTCGATCAGTTGCGCCGCTTTCGCGCGCAACGCATTGACCGTCTCAGGCATTCGCGCGGGCGGGCGTCTGGCAATCTGCAACGGACCGCCCGGGTCGGCTAGCGTCAACGTCCGTACATGCTCAGGATGGCGTCGCGCGAAATGAAACGCCACACAACCGCCGCGCGAATGTCCGACCACGTGCGCCGGTCCTGTGCCTAAACGCTCGATGAACTCCGCCACTTCGTTTCCATGCGCGCTCCAACTGAACGGCAGGCCGGGCTCGGTATCGACCGCCGGCCAGTAGTGCGTGAGACTCACCGCGATACAGCGGTAGTGCTTCGACAGGCCCGCGAGTTGCGGTTGCCAGTAGCGGTAGTCGCACAGCGAACCATGCACGAACAACAGCGGTTCGCCCTCACCGGCTTCCACGTACGGCATGCGCAAACCGCTTCGCAGTTCGATGAAAGATGACGAAGCAGACGAAGCGGTAACTGATTGAGTCACGAGTGGTTCACGGACAGCGCGGCAACGCCGGAGTGCGGCGCTGTCGGCTCGGAATGGAATGGGGAGCGAAAGTGCGTCCCTGAGATTGGGACGCGAAGCGTATTGTCACACAGCCGGTCGATCAGCGTGGCAGCCCGGTCCAGCGGCCGGACGCGAGCCTCACGAAGGCAGCAGCGCGGCAAGCCCTGCGCGAAATCATTCGTACGCGAATTCGTCCAGCAGACCGGCGGTGGCCGCCGTGCCCGCGCCGCGCACCGCGCAGGTCAGCGGTTCATCGGCGACGCGCACGTCGAGGCCGATCTCGTTCGTCAAGCGGCGGCTCAGGTTGCCGAGCAGCGCACCGCCGCCCGTCAGCACGATGCCGTTGTTGGCGATGTCGGTCGCCAGTTCGGCCGGTGCCTCTTCGAGCCCGCGTTTCACCGCGCCGATCATCTGACGCAGCGGCCCCTCGATCGCATCGGCGATATCGTGGTTGCTCAGTTGAACCGTGCGCGGCAAGCCGTCGTCGACGCTGCGGCCGGTCGCGTTCATATGCTCGCGCGGCACGTCGCGCACGGCCGAGCCGATGCTCTTCTTGACGTGCTCAGCGGTCTGTTCGCCGAGCAGCACGCCGTACAGATTGCGCACGTAGCTCACGATCGCCATGTCGAAGCTGTCGCCGCCCACGCGGATCGAGCCGCTATACGCCATGCCGCCGAGCGCGATCACGCCGACTTCCGTCGTGCCGCCGCCGATATCGACCACCATCGAACCGGTCGCCTCGGACACCGGCAAGCCCGCGCCGACTGCCGACGCGAGCGATTCGCCGATCAGGCTCACCTTCCATGCGCCGGCCGCCACGGCCGCTTCCTTGATCGCGCGACGCTCGACCTGGGTCGCGCCGGCCGGCACACACAAGGTGAACGCGGCGCGGCGGCTGAACAGCGGCCGCAGGCGCGCCATGTCGACGAATTGCCGGATCATGTGCTCGGCGGCGGAGAAGTTGGCGATCACGCCGTGGCGCATCGGCCGCACGGTTTCGAGGTTGCACGGCGCGCGGCCCAGAAGCTGGCGCGCCTGGGTGCCTACGGCGGCGACGCGTTTCGGCCGGTCGGCGGCCTCTTTCTGGAAACACACGACGGACGGCTGGTTCAGCACGATACCGCCGTCGTCGGTATAGATCAGGGTGTTGGCCGTGCCGAGGTCCACCGTCACGGAATGACGGAACAAGCGATCGAACAGCGGGTAATGCGGCGTCGGTCTGGCCATAGGAAGGCTCTGATGTGTCGTTATCCGCCCGTACCGGGCAGTCTGGAAAATGCGCCCCCGGTCACCCGAGCCGCATGGGCCGCCCTGTTGGGCGTTCCGCGGTCCGCGCGGCGGGGGTGATTCTCATGCTATGAGCAGTTAACGGCAAGCTGGTCAGAAAACTTTAGGGCCGCTTTTCAGGCACGACCGTGTCAGTCGCGCGACAAAGCGCCCAGCGCGTGTTCCAGCGCTTCCTGGCCGAGCGCGACGCCGTCGGCGTTAATCGTGTGACCAATGCCTGGAAGCGCATAGGCGTCGACGGTATAGCCGGCGTTGCTGAACGCGTCGGCGGCGTATTCGAGTTCCTGCACCGGGATCACTTCGTCGTCTTCGCCGTGGATCAGCGTGAGCGCCGTGCCGTTCTGCGCGACGATCACGGAGGCGAGCCGCCCCGAATACGCGACCACGCCGGCCGCGCCTTCCGCGCTGGTCGCCACATGGTGCATCGCCATGATCGAGCCTTGCGAGAAACCAATCAGCGCAAGGCGCCCGAAAGATACCTGCCAGTGCGCAAGCTCGGCTTCGAGCATGCGCCGCAACGCCGGATAGGCCGCGGCGACACGGGCCTCGCGATTGCCTTCGTTGACGTCGCGCAGGCTGAACCACTGACGTCCGCCGAAGCCGCCGTCGAAGGCGTCGGTGCCGTCGAGCGAAGTGAAGGCCACATCGGGCAGGCTCTCGCTCCAGATGTCCGCAAGCGGCATCAGGTCGCGCGCATTGCTGCCGACGCCGTGCATCAGCACCACCAAGCCTTTGGCAGGCGCGGTCGCCGGCGCGCGTCGCCAGCCATGTTCGAATTGCTCCCAGGCCATATTCGTTCCTTCTATTTGTTGATTCGTGGATGGTCGTTCCGCACGCGCTGTGCCAGGCGTGACGAGGGATCGCGCCGTGCGGCCGTGTGCAGCCTCAGCCGCGAGCATACGCTGCCGGATTTGTTTTCGCCGCCGCCTTTGCGCGCGCCGATGACGTCCAAACGTGAATACAGGTATGCTTTTGCGAGCATTCAGCGGACCTGCGGCCCGACGCATCGCGCGGGCACGAAATACAACTCCCCCGCAGCATGTCCGCGGCACACCGATCCGGAGAACCGTTTGAGCCAGTCCACTTCCGCGCCTGCCTCGGCGCCGCCTGCACCACCACCGCCGCTGAAGGGCGGCCAACTGGTGCTGGCCACGATCGCCGTCGCGCTCGCCACCTTCATGAACGTGCTCGACACGTCGATCGCGAACGTTGCGATCCCAACCATTTCGGGCAATCTCGGCGTCTCGGTCGATGAAGGCACGTGGGTCATCACCGTGTTCGCCGCGGCCAATGCCGTGTCGATTCCGCTCACCGGCTGGCTCACGCAACGCATCGGCCAGGTGAAGCTGTTCGTCGGCGCGATTCTGATGTTCGTGCTGGCGTCGTGGTTGTGCGGCATTGCACCGACGCTGCCGATCCTGCTGCTCGCGCGGATCTTCCAGGGCGCCGTGGCCGGCCCGCTGATCCCGCTGTCGCAAGCCATTCTGCTCGGCTCGTATCCGAAGGAGAAATCCTCGACCGCGCTCGCCCTATGGGCGATGACCGCGACCGTCGGCCCGATTGCGGGCCCGGCGCTCGGCGGCTGGATCACGGATAGTTATAGCTGGTCGTGGATCTTCTACATCAACATTCCGGTCGGCATTTTCGCGGCAGGCGTCACCTGGATGATCTACCGCACCCGCGAGTCGCCGACCCGCAAGCCGCCCATCGACATGGTCGGGCTGGGCCTCCTGATCACGTGGGTCGCCTCGCTGCAGATCATGCTCGACAAGGGCAAGGACCTCGACTGGTTTTCGTCGCCGGTGATCGTGATTCTCGGCATTACCGCGCTCGTCAGTTTCGCGTTCTTCCTCGTGTGGGAACTGACCGAGGAAAATCCGATCGTAGATTTGCGGCTTTTTCAGCAGCGCAACTTTCTCGGCGGCACGATTGCGATTTCGGTCGCGTACGGCGTGTTCTTCGGCAACCTCGTGCTGCTGCCGCAATGGATGCAGGAGTATCTGAACTACCGTTCCGTCGATGCCGGTCTCGTGACCGCGCCGCTCGGTGTGTTCGCGGTGCTGCTCGCGCCGGTGATGGGCCGCGTGCTGCCGCGCTCGGATGCGCGTGTGATCGCCACACTGGCGTTCATCGGCTTTGCGATCGTGTTTTATATGCGCTCGAAGTACGTGATCGAGATCGACACCTGGCATCTGGTGATACCCACGCTGCTGCAAGGCATTCCAATGGCGTTGTTCTTCGTGCCGCTGACTTCGATCATCCTGTCCGGCCAGCCGTCGAGCAAGATTCCAGCGGCGGCGGGTCTGTCGAATTTCGCTCGCGTATTTTGCGGCGCGGTGGGCACGTCGATCGCCGGCAACGAGTGGAACAACCGCACGGTGCTGCATCACGAACGGCTTACCGAGCAGGCCTCCATCAACAACCCGGTGTTCAATCAGCAGATCGATTCGACCCAGTCGCTGCTGCATCTGAATCCGCAATCCGCCCATGCGTTGTTCGATTTCACCGTGAACACGCAGGCGGCGATGATGGGCCTGAACGATATCTTCTTCGTCTCCGCGGTCATCTTTATTCTGATCATTCCGTTGATCTGGATTACGCGGCCGAGCAAGGGCGGTGGCGGCCCGGATGCGGCGGGCGCGCATTGAGGGCGATGCCGATGGCCATGCGTCAGCGGAAATAACGTGCGGGCGTGTCGCCGAACGCGTCCCGGAACACGGCGATAAACGACGACACGTCGCTGTAGCCCACCTCGAGCGCCACCTGCGTGACGCTCGCGCCCGCGCCAAGGTGTTCCAGCGCGACCAGCAGGCGAAGCTGCTGGCGCCACTGGCCGAACGTTTGCCCCGTTTCCTTGACGAACAGGCGCGCCGCCGTGCGGGCCGTCACGCCGGCGGCCGCGGCCAGCTCTTCGAGTACCGCGGCGTCGGCCGGGTTAGCGCTCAACCCGTCGGCGATCCGTTCGGCACGCGGATCGCGCGGCCAGTTCAACCCCAACGGCGCAGTGCGCAGAGTCGGCAGACGGTCCAGCAGCACTTGCACGAGACGCGCGGCGGGTTCGTCGAACGGTTGGTCGCGCGGCAGATCAGCCGCGGCGATCAGCAACGCAGCCACCAATGGGTCGGGCACGACGGCGCAGCTGTGCGGCGGGAGCGGCGCGGCGTCCATGCCGACATAGAGCGCATGAAACTCGACAGGACCGGCGGCGGACAAGCGGTGCAGCAGACCCGCGGGCATCCAGACCGCGTGGCCTGGCGGCACGACCCAGCGCTCGGTCTCGGTGCGCACGATCAGCACCCCGGCGCTCACGTGGATCAGCCGCGCGCGACGATAGGCGCCCAACGGTTCGTCCAGCGTCTCGTACCGCTCCCCGATAACGAAGACCGGTTGCTCGACGCCGTCTGGATCAAAAGTCTCCATCATGGAGTCCGTTTTGCCCGATTGTTGCCAGAAAGACAGCAAGATTAGCATAGCCGCTCGGGGACGCTCGCCGAACGCCGCCCGAACCTGGACGCGACGCATGGCGACGTGCGCGATGTCCGGCGGGAACAATTCGCTCCCGCTTGCCAGTAGAATCGCGGCTCCAACGGTCCGAGCCCCATGAACTACGCATCCATCCTCGACCAGATCCACGGCGATCTGCAGCCTTACCTGGGCACCGGCAAAGTTGCCGATTACATTCCCGAACTCGCCAGAGTGCCCGCCGATAGTTTCGGCATGGCGATCGTCACGGCATCGGGCGAGGTCTTCCGTACCGGCGACGCCGACACGCGTTTTTCCATTCAGAGCATTTCGAAGCTGTTCGCCTGCACGATGGCCTTCCGCCTGCTCGGCGACGCGTTGTGGCAGCGTGTGGGACGCGAACCGTCGGGCACCGCATTCAATTCGCTGGTTCAGCTCGAGGCCGAACAGGGCAAGCCGCGCAATCCGTTCATCAACGCGGGCGCGCTGGTCGTCACCGACGTGCTGTGCCGCCGTTTCGTGCAAGCCGAGACGGCGCTGGTCGAATTCATGCGCCGGCTGACGGGCGAAACGAGCATCGACTACGATTCGCGCGTCGCGCAATCGGAATTGCAGAATGCCCACCGCAATCGCGCGATGGCGCATTTCATGGCGAGCTTCGGCAACATGGAGATGCCACCGGAGGTGGTGGTCGATGCTTACTGCCGGCAATGCGCGATTTCGATGAGTTGCGTCGAGCTGGCGAAGGCGGCGCTGTTTCTGACCAATCACGGGGTGGTGCCGGCCACCGGCGAGCGGATTCTCGACACGAGTTCGGCCAAGCGTCTTTCCGCGCTGATGCTGACCTGCGGCACCTATGACGCGGCGGGCGATTTCGTCTACCGTGTCGGCTTGCCGGCGAAAAGCGGCGTGGGCGGCGGGATCGTCGCCGTGCTGCCCGGCGAGATGGCGGTGTGCGTGTGGTCGCCGGGGCTGGATAGCAATGGCAATTCGCTTGTCGGCGCCCGGGCATTGGAACGGCTGACCACGCTTACCGGGCAGTCGATTTTTTGATAACGCTCGCGCAGACGCCCCAAAAAGTCAATTTTCGCTGAGCGCAAGCGTGACCGACGCCGGTTGTTCCTCTGGCAGGAGTCGCCCCACAAGCGCCACTCGCAGCTCTCTAAAGCGGCTGCCACCTGACCAGGGTCTGAGGTTAGCCCTTGTCGCGGGTTTCGATCAGTACCGGACAGCTCGAGCGGTCGATGACTTCTCCGCTGGTCGACGGGTTGGCCCAGCGGCGTAGCCGTGACAAATGGTGATGTCCCATCACAATGACCTCCGCTGTCAGCAGCCGGGCTTGTTCGATGACGACGTCGGCCGGATTTCCCGCGCAGAAGTGCTGTTCCACCGTGAGATTCCGGTCGGCAAGCTGTGCGGCTGCGGCAGCCAGGACGGATCGTGCGAACGATGTCTGCGCCTGTGCTGGCGGATAGGTCAGGCCATCGGGCGCGACACCGTTTTCGGAACCGGGAGGCAACGCGTAGGACGGGTCGACAACGCATAGAAGGTGTACGGTTGCCGTACCTGGCACCGCCACGCGGCTCGCCAGGTCGACGACGTAGACACTCTGGGCTGAGCCGTCCAGCGGAACGAGGAGGATATTGAACATGGTGGGAGATACCCTTCGAAGATCGGATTGACGCGCAGGCTGGCATCGCCGCCAGGAAGCGTGTCGGGCCAGTAGTTGCCGGGATCCTCAAACTGGTTTAGCCAACGGTAGAACTCTTGCAAGCCGCGGGTCTTCCCAAGGCGAGGCTGCGCGACAAGCGCGACCACCTGCGGCTGCGCACCAAGCGAGTCATGCCGCGCCTGGACCAGCACGGAAAGCTCGTTCTCCCGGCCCACGAATTACATAAAAGGCTCTCGCCATCTGGCGAAGACGCAACCTGTACATTGCAGAATGTGCGAAAGCCCTGTCAAGTACACGATCGAGTGAACCGGAAAAACTGTGCGCGCCGCCGGTTGATGCCGAATGGCTGAATGTGGCCAGGATACTGGCCTACGCAAACGGCATGCTTCGCCCGATTCTCGCGAGCGCGCAGATTAACGCCGCCGGCGCACCAGTCCGTAAATGACCAGCAGGACGATCGCGCCAATGACCGACGCGACCCAGCCCGCCGCCTGGCCTGGTTGATACCAGCCCAGCCCACGCCCGACATAGCCCGCAATCAGCGAGCCCGCAATGCCGAGGATGATGGTCAAAATGAGGCCCATGCTGTCGTCTCCGGGCTTAAGCGCCCGCGCAATCAATCCGACGACCAGCCCTACGATCACCGTACCAATGAAGGAAAGCATGTCGACCTCGCAAGAGTGTGAGTGCTACGGTTTCTTTTAATGCTGGCTACTTACTGTTTCACTGCGATGCTTTTCGGGAGCATACGCGCTAGATGCGGCAGTCGGCCGCCATATGCTCGTCGGTTCGCACATCGAGCACCAGTTGCTCCCGGACGTTCGTCGCCGTCCAGTTGATCCACGAAAGCGTCGTCGCGACGAATTTCGACCATCGCCCGCTCGGTCATTCGACTGACAGGACGCCACCGAACGCTACCGGTTCGATAGCGGTCCTTTTGACGCCCAATATACAAGAGCATTTTATGCCCGTCTCTGCAATCGTCTGCAGTGTCAGAGCATCCCGTTCGCGCGGGAGATAAACAGCACGGCCCACACGTCGTGCGGCCTCGCGCTATTTGCCCATCGCCGCCTTTCCAGCCTCACAGGGCTTGCAAGGCCCCGACCATCCGAACGTGTCGTCTGGCTTCTGTACGATCTTGGGGAATCCGTTGGCGGCCCGCACGGCGCTACAGTTGGGCCAGCGCTTGTTAAACGTACGCACGATCATTTGGTCGGGCGGCATGAATTTGTCGAGCCATTGCGGCCCGCCGTCCTTCTGTAGCAAGTCAATCGCCATGACCTACACCCCAGACATTGGAATCTCTGTGAAGCTGTTCGGGCATGCGGCGTCTACCGCCTTTAGTTCGGGGGTCACGGCGTACTCTGGATTGCCGCCAAACACATAGCCCGCATCATAGAGGGCTTTCTGGATCCGTGGCCCGCATTGCTCCCAAGCCGTTGACTCTGCTGACGTGGCGGGCGGGTTCTTCGAATTGATCGACTGCCAACAGGTATCGAACCATTGCTGGCCGGTCTGGTAGAACCATCCGGCATTCAATCCCCATACGGCTATCGCCAAAACGATGACGACTAGCCCGCCGCTGTCGTTATTGTTTGTGCTCATGCTGGCCCCGCATGTGTTTGGTCTGACGGAATTATCGACGTATGGGGGCGGCCGGGCAATCGTCTCGCGAATCGCCGCGTGTGGGATGCGATGTAGGGAATTGGCGCGCAAAGACGACTTTCTGCGAACCAGCGGCCAGTTGTTCGTCGTTCGATTACGCCCGATCTCAATGCGCGGCGCCCACTTCGGCCCGTCAGAACAGCCATTCTCAACGGCGGCTTTCGGGTGGCGGATTCAACCGGTGCAAAGCGGTTGCTTTCTCCCCGCGGCAGCAGGCGGGTTCGTTGCAACCTGTGATCCGCCCCATCGTCAGTTCGCCAAGTTATGCGGCGCATCTAATGGGCCAGCCGCAAGGCACTCTCACGGCCGAACCGGTGCTGCCGCCGGTAGATACAGCAGCAGGACGCTGGCGAGCAGGAGCGCCGCGCCCGCCAAGGTACGCAGCGATACCGCCTCGCCGGCAAAAAAGCCGAACAACAGGATTTCCAGGATCGTCACCGCGACCATCAATGGATAGGCAACGCTGAGTTCAACGCGCCTTAGTGCCAGCGCATAAAACAGGAATCCAGCTCCATACGCACCAATCGCCGCCATCCGCAAAAGCAAGGGTCGGCTAGCAAACCCTGCTATCAATACGTCTCCTTGAGCAACGACTATTTTCCCGGCCACACGCAACAAAATACTGGCCATCGCGCTAAAAGTACCGCTCAGCAAAAGAAATAAAATGGACATAGGAACGAAGGGAACCAGTCAGATAGCGACAATAACTGTCGCGATGCAAAGGCCGATGACCAGCATGCTCAGCCGGTCCTTGATTGCAAACACGATTGGATCGTCGTGCATCTGGCCGCGGAATGCAAGCATCCAGACTCGGCTGATCCAGTACAACAAAAGGCCGAACAAGAACCAGAGGGCGTGTTGATGATGATACAGGATGCTGATTTCGGAAGAGTTCATGTAGAGTGCAAGAACCAGCACGGCAAGGTATCCGGACGCGGTACCGAATGAACGCAGGATCCCCAGGTCTTGAGTGATATAACCGCGCCCTGCTACCGCGCATTCGCCGTCTCGCAACAAGAGTGCATCGAGTTCCGTGTAACGCTTGACCATCGCAAGGCTCAGGAAGATAAGTACTGAAAACATGATCAACCAATGCGAAAGCGGAATGTCGTCGGCCGCGCCGCCAGCGGCAATACGTACGGTGTACAACGCAGCGAGCGTAAAGACGTCGACGAGCATCATGCGCTTGAGCGCGAACGAATAAGCCACGGTCGCGACGAGATAACACGCCAGCACCAGGCCGAATTCAGAAGGCAGCAAAACCGTCAGCGCGGCGCTTGCCGCGAGCAGCGCAAGCGTCAGAAAAATACCGAAGGTCAGTGATAGCTGGCCCGACGCGAACGGCCGGTTGCGCTTGCGTATGTGACGCCGGTCGGCATCGAGATCGAGCATGTCGTTCAGCAAATACACGGATGACGCGCAAAAGCTGAAAGACAAAAAGGCGATGCCTTCGGCGAAGATGGAATTGACATCGGTGAAGCGATGCGACGCCAGTAGCGGCACGAAGATCAGCAGATTCTTGACCCACTGATGAACCCGCATTTCCTTGATGACGAGGCGCACGAAGGAACGTTTCCGCTCGAAGAAAAGGGTCGTATTGTTGACCTTCTGCGCCGCGGCAGCGATATGACGGCTTCCCACGACAATCGCCCTGCGTGCCTGCTTCCAAACGGCGACATCGGCGAGCGCATTGCCGCAGTAATCGAAGCCACCCACACCGAATTCCGCCGATAGCGCGCCCGCCTTGTTTTTGCCGGACAGATTACGCGCCTCGTTACTCGCCATGACACCTTTGAAAAAGCCGAAGTGGGTGGCGACTTGTTCCGCGAATCGTTGGTTCGATGCAGTGCAAAGGTACAGGTCGCGCCCGTTCGACTGTTCCTCGCGCAAGAACTCGACAAACCTCGGGTCGTACGGAAGCACCGACACATCGATTGCCACGCGCGAAGCAATCTGTGCTTTCAGATTCGCCTTCCCTCGCAGTAACCACACGATGCAGTAGAACGCATAGAGAGGATTCCTCTTAAAAAGGACAAGAAAAGACTCAACAAGAAGATCGGTGCACGTTAGCGTCCCGTCGAGGTCGACACACAGGGGAATGCTTGCATCAGACATGTTTTACCTCGGACTGTCGTCGTTAGTTTTACTTGTATGCCGACGCAACGAACTGTCGGCCTATGAACAGCCTGCTTGGGGTGATTTGCATGCGATGGTACGCGGCGTATCGTATCGATCCGTGCGATAGGCCACCTTCATCGCCCCGAAAACCGGGGAACATTCAGCCAGCGCATTTCTTTTGCTCGACGTATTCCTGTGCGGACACGCGGCTACATGCGGCGACTGCGGTAAAGAAAGATATCTGGCGCCTTGCCAGCAATCCCATCTTCTTGGAGGAAGTCCTGATGAACGAACCACTTTCCCGTCCGGGCATTCGCTGGCTTTTTCTCGCTTTCATCTATTTCGTGATGGCTTCCGCGTCGTTCAGCGGCTTCTTCACAAAGTGGCAGTTTCGCGAGGACATGCCAGTTCTGTTTGCGACCGATGCGTCGCTGCCTGCGATGCTCGACGGAACCGCCGAGCGCCCGTATGTATACCGACAACTGTTGCCGCTCATTGCCAACAGCATTGAGCGCGCGTTGCCGATCAGCGTCCGTGATCACGCCACCGCCATATTGTTCGACAAAAAGCGCAACTATCATCCCATTGCAGAGTTCTACCCAAATGCCGTCGACGCCCGCAACCCCCAATACGCCCTACGCTATTACCTGATCTATGCCATGTCGTTCGCGTCGCTGCTGCTGGCGATGTTCGCCCTGCGCGCGGTATGCATCGACATGCAGCCCAACCGGGTTGCCGCCACGCTGGCGCCGATCGCCTTTGCAGCGATCCTGCCGCTTATCCTCACCGTTGGCGGCTATTTTTATGATCCGCCGGAGCTTCTGTTCATGGCGATAGCGGTCTGGTTCTCAATGCGAGGGCGGGTGTTATGGCTCATCGCGATTACCGCACTGGCGACGTTGAACAAGGAGTCTTTTTTCTTTTTCATCCTCACCTTGTTCCCGTTCTTGCGCACACGGTTTTCGGTTAAAGCAACGTTGGCGGTTCAGTGCGTGTTGCTGGTCATCGCAGCGGCGGTCAACGTGGTGATCAAGCTGAAGTACGCGCACAACGGCGGCGGCGTCGTGACATACCACCTGATGGAGAATCTCGTTTTCCTTATCCATCCGTCGAGTTACATAGGCTTCGAATACAACTACGGCATTCCAATGACCAAGGGCTTCAATGTGATCAATATCGTTTTGGTCGCGGCGCTCGTGCGCACCACGTGGGGCAAACTTTTGCCGGCCGTGCGACAGCATTTGAAGATTGCCCTGCTGGTCAATGTGCCGTTATTCCTGGCGTTTTGCTATCCCGGAGAATTACGCAACTTCAGTATGTTGAACGTCGGGTTCGTAATCACTATCTGCGTCAGCATTGCTGCGTATCTGGACCGGAGTTATCGAGCGCTACCTGCAGCCGCGGTGCCCGTGGGCGCAGCCCCCGAAAGCACGGTGCCTGCAGTCGCGGAGTCCGTAAGCGCGCACACAGCGATACCGTGATGATTTAACTCTACCGTTTAATCCGTTGGTCGCGGGTTCTAGTCCCGTATGGACCGAGATAAAATAGCTCCCGGTGCATCGGGAGCCTTTTCATTTGTGCCGCGAGTGGTGTACCGACCGGCATGGAGGAGTCTGCAGCCTCAATGCACTTTGCTTGCCTCAGTCACCCACTAATCAAATTGGGGCTTGTCGGTCGTGACCCTCCCATCGGCGAACTTCGTGATTAGCGTCGTCGACCCACAAAAGTCAATCATGCCTCTCCGGCCAATGTCTCCGAGACGGCGCAAACGAGACACTCGCTATACACCACCCAATGTCAAACGCAAGGATAGAACCGCGGCGTTGAGCGACGACGGTAGCGGTTTGTTTTGTCGCACCTATTTGCCAGCGGATTGCCACCTCGTAAAACCGGTCGAACGCGAGAGAGACAGTCAGCGACTTTTTCAACCGCATCCGTAGCGCCCTTCCGCATCGCCACCTGAATCGCCCTTCAGCACACACGCATTTCGACGCAACCAGGGAAGTGCATTAATTTCGCCATTGTTTTCGATTTTTTTCGTGTCTAGCGGAGGCAGAATCGTCACAGACAGAATATGGGGGAGACAGAATGGCAACCACATCGAATCCGTTAGCGTCTGCAAATCTGAAGAAGTCGCCCAAGTTAGATGCCATCCGATTCCTCGCGGCCGTCTGGGTCCTGATGTACCACTTTCGACCGCCCGAATTTAAAGAGCTGATACCACATCGGCTAGCCTTTCTGGGCAACGCATTGTGGTCGGGGTCAACAGCGCTGTTTGCCGGCCCCGCCGCCGTCATCGTTTTCTTTGTCATTTCCGGCTATTGCATCCACAACGCATATCAGAGGGACGTCTCTCTCAAACCGATCAACTATTACGGGTCCAGATTCGTCCGCATCGGGTTGCCACTGGTCATCCTGCTATGCCTCGTCCAGCCTCTACCCACCGGACAAAACTATCTCGAGTCCGTGCTTTGGTCGCTCTACTGCGAGATGGTGTATTACGCCGTGTACCCACTCTTGCGCGCGCGCTTCCGATACATCGGCGAAATGATTGTTGGCAGCGCGATTGTGGCTGGCGCGATGGTGGCGGTGGTTCGCCTCGTTGGGCACCCGGCATGTCACGGATGCGTGTACGAGACTTACGGAGTTCCCGGTACAGCTTTGCTGTATGCCGCCGGATGGATTTCCGGTTGCCTGATCGCGGAAACGCAGCGCGACACGACGCAGTTCAACGTTCGCGGCGCCTATTCGCCGTTCACCATGATCATCAGTCGCGGCCTTGATCTGAGCACCCGGTTCCTGGCGCGCCACCTCGTGGCGCTAAGGGTGACCGTTGTTATGGCAGGCGCGGCCATCATGATTCTGCTATCCGGGTCGAATCTCAAACCGGCATTCGTGCCGATTGTCACGCCGGACATCACGCTTCCGCTTTTTCAGTTCCTCGCGGCAATCTGGATCGCGACGGAGACAGCCACGCCCTCCGAGGCAAGCGTATGGACCAAACTCGCTGCTTTAGGCGCATGGTCCTATAGCCTCTATCTTTGTCACAAGATGGCGCTTGCACTTCTGGAAATGACTCAATTTGACAGTACTTCCCGATTCGCATGGTTCGTGCAGGTGGCACTGGCGTTTGTCATCAGCTATGCGTTTTATCGGATGATCGAGAGGCCTTCTCATCTGGTTTCGCAGCGACTACGCAAATACACATCGGATGCCCCGCCTGCGCCCGCTGCGTGACGAGGTGATCAGCGTCCGGTGGAACCATATGGATCGTGCGGATCGAAGGGAATCTGCAAACCAACAGCAGTGAGGTCATGCGGGCGTCGGTCCTCGCGGGATATGGGTATCGGATATTTCCCGTCCTGGCTGTTCGACGACGAACTGGCAAGTGGCCAGGTACAGCAGATATTGCCGGACTGGGAAACCATCCCGATACCGATCCATGTGGTCAGCCCGCTGGAGCGCCCGCATTCGGCCACGGTGAAGGCGTTCGCCGAACATATCGGAAAGGCGATGGCTCGTTAGCTGAAAGACGATGCTTCTTCGCGCGGAAGCGACTTTTTGAATTTTCCCATGAATGAGCGGCGCCTGTGAGTTCACTTACGGACGGTCGCGAGTCGATGTGCTATGGCGGAAACTGGCCGACTGTACGCATTCAGCTCTCAGCACCTTAAGCCGCGGGTCGGAACGATTCGCCCGGGCAAGTGGCCGCTTTGTGGCGTCATAGCTCAAGGGGGAGCAACCGGCCACAACCTGCCGTTCACATGCACCGGCGGTCGGACGTTCAAGCGTCGGCTACACCTCGTAACCGGCCGTCGAATCGTAAATGACCAACGCTCGTCATCGGCCATTGCGGACGTTCGGCCGTCGGCGGTGGTGAGGTGGCATTAGGCTACTTCTCTGCCGTTCGGAGAAAATGATCAGGCGACTGTACGCCATCGGCCTGGTGTGGACCAATCGGCGTTTTCCGATCGGTCCCGGACCTCCGCGAAAGGACATGCACCGCGCGAGACGCCCGTGTACTCGGCGCGCACGCTCGATGCGGTTGCCGCGCACACGCAAGCCGCCGGATGAGCACTGCGCGGTAGGCCGCGTGAGAAGTCAGCGGCATCAATCCGCCGCGCGGGATCGAACGATCGTGTTTAGTGATGCGCCGCACGGCCCTTCTTTTTTAAGGACAATCCCTACTATCCAGACGTGGAAGCGGGGCGCCGTAGGGGCCGAAAATGTGGCCCCGTTTTCGCGCGCTGCATGCGATATTCCCGTCGCATAAAAAATGGTAAGGTCCTCTCACCGTCTGTCCGGCAACTAACCCGCGAATGGCCATCAAGCTTGCTCGCGCGGTGCCGACAGGCCAATCATCGCTTTGTGCGCCCCAACCCTGTATCCAATGTGACGCGAGCAACGATGATCCAGCTCAATCGGATTGCTATCGGCCTTGTTGAAACCGACGAGCGCGCTCAATTCTCTAATTATTTCGCGAGGCCGGCAGCCCGTTCTATTTCATTAGGTAAACGTAACGCGTGGGCAGGCTTGAATCGCTTATGTAGCATCGTCACGGCAATCTGCGCCGCCTGCGCGCTGGTGTCCGGATTAGGCGCATGCAGCTCGCAAGCGCAGACATCGCGCGTTCCACCTTCTGCCCAGCCACCTGCAAGCGTCAGACTCTGGTGCGCCGAACCGCCCGGCTATTACCCGTCCGTACAGACCTGTTCGAGCGGCTGGCAGCGACGCGCGCCCGATCTGCCCGCCTCCGCGGTTTCTCCACCCGTGCTGGTAATTCCGGTCCAGCCTCCCGCAGAAGGACGATCGAAATGAAAACTATCCGACCGGTTCGGTGCACGCTCGCGCGTGCCACCCTTGTGACCACAGCGCTCGCGCCGCTACTGCTGGCGGGATGCGGCGGCGGCAGTGACGACTCGACAGCGTCGAGCGGCACGAGCTCCGTGAAGCTCGCCGACACCTCGTCAGCCACGAGTTCGGTGTCGTTGTCGCCGCTGTCGAGCACGGTGGCGAGCACGCTGGTGAGGCCTGCGTTCTACACGGCCCCGGTGGTGTTGAACGCGCCTTCCGACATCGACAGCGCGGCGCCTTTCGCGTCGGCCAATCAGCCTCCTGCCGCGCAAGCGTCGACGTCGACAATGGCGGTCGTGTCGCTTGCGCAGCTGACGCCGCAAACGATTGCTCGGGACGCCACGAAAACTGCGCGGGCGGCGTCGAATTCAACGCAGGTGACGACGTATACGCCGGCGCAGATTCGCGCGGCCTATCAGCTACCGCCGCTGCCGTCGTCGTGGAGCAATCTGAGCGCGAGCGAGGCCGCGCAAATGGGCGCCGGCCAGACGATTTACGTGATCGACGCGATGAGCGATCCGAACATCGTCAAGGAACTCGCGGCGTTCGACCAGAAATTCGGCTTGCCGGGCTGCACGACGACCACCATCGCGCCGAACGCGTCGCTGCCGCTCGCGGCCCCTGGCAGCAACGCGTGCCAGTTCTCGGTCGTGCACGCGACGACCAGCGGCGCGATGACGCCGAACGCGCCGTCGTACGACTCGGGCTGGGCCACCGAAATCGCGCTCGACGTGCAGTGGGTCCACGCTACCGCGCCGCTCGCGCGCATCGTGCTGATCCAGGCGCCGGATGCGTCGACCGGCAGCATGACCGCGGCGGTCAACCTCGCGAACGCGATGGGGCCCGGCGTCGTGTCGATGAGCTTCGGCGCCCCCGAAGGCTCGTGGACCGGCTCCCTCGACTCGGCGTTCAAGCACGCGAACATGACCTACGTGGCCGCTACCGGCGATAACGGCACCGGCGTCGAATGGCCGTCCGTGTCGCCGAACGTGCTGGCCGTCGGCGGCACCCGTCTGAGTTACGACGGCACCGCCAAGAACGAAACGGTGTGGTCAGGTACCGGCGGCGGCATCAGTCAGTACACCTCGGTACCGGCATATCAGAACACGTCGGTGCCTAGCCTCGGCACGCTGACGAAGCGATCGGTTGGAGACGTGTCGTTCAACGCGGATCCGTTCAGCGGTCAGTACGTCGCGGTCATCACGCCCGTCGCGGCCGCGCCGAGCTGGTACAGCGTCGGCGGCACCAGTCTGTCGACCCCGCAATGGGCCGGCATCGTCGCCGTCGCCAATGCACAGCGGGCGCGCAACAGTCTCGGCGCACTCGGCCTCGCGCAGACGCAGCTGTACGGTACCGTCTCGACCGACGCGGGTCTGTACGCGACTGCGTTTTACGACGTCACTTCGGGCAACGACGGTTACTGCTCGAGCTGCTCGGCCCATACCGGCTACGATCAGCCGTCGGGTCTCGGTACACCGGTGGTCGGCAGCCTGCTGGCGACGCTCGGCGTGTCCAAGGCGCCGCCGCCGGTCGTGTCGGCCGCGACGGTCAAGGGTACGGCAGGCAGCGCACTGTCGTTCACGGTGGCGGCCAGCTCGTCGGACCCGCTCAGCTGGTCGCTCGCGAATGCACCGCAGGGCATGAGCATAGATAGCTCGGGTCAGGTGACATGGGCGCAGCCGGTCGCCGGCACTTACAAGGTGACCGTGACCGCGAAGGATACGGTCACCGGCTCGACGGGCAGCGCGAGTGCGAACGTGACCGTCGTCGCGGCATCGAAGCCGGTCGTGCAGGCAGCGACGATCGTGGGCCAGGCGAAACAGCCGCTCAGCTATCAGGTCGACGTCAGTGCGGCCGATCCGGTCAGGTTCTCGCTCAGCGGCGCGCCTTCGGGCATGTCGATCAGCAGCGCCGGCGTGATCAGCTGGAGAACGCCTGCGAAGGGCACGTATAGCGTCAGCGTCAAGGCGACCGACACCAGCAACGGCCAGTCCGGTTCGGCGACGATGAGCGTGCGGATCTCGTCCGTGGCAACGGGCCCCGCGATCTCGGCTGCGCCGATCAGCGGTGTTGAGGGCCGCGCGGTCAGCGGCGTGATCGGTATCGAGGACCCAGGCGCGGACAACGTGAAGGTCGACATCAAGGGCGCGCCGTCCGGCATGGTGTTCATCGAGAGCGGGCCGGGCTTCGTTGCCAAATGGCGGCACCCGGTCGCCGGAACCTACACGCTAACGCTGACCGCGGTCGATTCGGCGGGGCTTAGCTCGCAGGCAAATCTGGTGGTGACGATCGGCACGCGCTGAGCCGACTCGTCGCGCTGCCGCAACGTCGCTGCCGGCGACGTTGCGGCGCGCAGTTGGTGAAAGCGCGGCTTGGGAGTGAGAAGGCAGCGAGTCTGTGGGTCAGCATCGCGGCCGCGCCGATCGGTCCACACCAGGCCGATGACGTACAGTCGCCTGATCATTCTCAGAACGGCAGAGAAGTAGCCTGGAGCCACCTCACCACCGCCGACAGCCGAACCTCCGCAATGGCCGACCACCTGTCGGCGACGATATCCCTGCAGAGGGCTTTGTCAAGTTGAGGTAGATAGTTTGGCTATCGCGAGAAGATATGGTTTCCTTATTAATTTGCCTGAGAAGCTTC
>NZ_JARESO010000056.1:0-54323 GCF_046030175.1 Paraburkholderia sp. RL17-373-BIF-A | reverse complement strand
CCCCCCCGGCCCCCCCCCCCCCGCCCCCCCCCCCCCCCCCCCCCCCGCCCGGTCTGCTGGTCCATCTGCTGCGCGGCGAGCTGCAGCGTGGCCGCGCGCTCGCCGTCCGCGGCCGCCGCATAGCGGCCAGGAAAGGCATAGCGGATGCCGCTCGCGCCATGCGTTTCCGCGGAGGTCTGCGCGCTCAGCGTGCTCGCGCTTTTGTAGTCGTAATCGCCGACCACATAGGTTGCCGCTACGAGCCCCGTCGACATCTCGAAGCTGCTCACGCGCTCGCTCGCGTCATGTCCGACAGAATCGCCGGAAAACCGCAGCGTCGGGACAGCGCCGGGCTGGTGTGCCGACGGACTATCCGCGAGCACCATGGTGTGCGCGCCGTTCGCGAAGGTGAAGAAGTAAAAGATGCCCTCCTCTTCCATCAGCCGCGAGATGAATTGCAACGCGCTTTCGTCGTATTGCACGCAATATTCGCGCTCCGTATAGCTGCCGGTCACGCGCGATTGGACCGCGATGTTGAACGTGGACAACACCTGCTGAACGATGGCGAGCGCGGTCATGTTCTGAAAGATCGCGCGGTCGCTGCCGAGCGAGAGCAACCAGAGCCGCGGCGCGAGTTCCGCCGAGTAATAGCCGTACTGCGCGTTCGCGCCGACCTGCGCGAAGCGCGTGACGATGCCGTTGAAATAGCGCGGCGCCGCGGCCGGCCCCTCGATCGTCACCGTCGCGTTCTGGCCGATGATGGTCTGCGCATCGAGCGCCGGGTTCGCCGAGCGCATGCGCAGGTTGAAGCGAAACGGCGCCGAGATCGCCTCGTGTCCGCCGAAGCCGTCGAGCAATAGCACGTCGGCGCCGAACGGCGAAGTAATCGAGAGCAGGCAGCCGGTTTGCGTCACAGCCACGTTACTGGTCTCCCCGCGGCGCGAACCGGAATGTCACGCCGCCGGCCGGGTCGAAACCGAGATGCACACCGCCGAACGGTTCAGCGACGGAAATGCGCTCGAGCACCTCGCGCGCCAGTTCCGGCAATACGGATTGCGTGAGGATGTGATCGACGTTGCGCGCGCCGCTGTCGACTTCCTTGCAGCGCTCGGTGATCGTGCTGGCGAACTCATCGTCCCAGGTCAGCGGCGCGTGATGATTGCGCTCGAAGCGGGCGGCGAGCCGCGCGAGCTTCAGGTTGACGATCGAGGTGATCTGCGCGTCGCCGAGGTGGTAGTACGGCACCAGCACGAGACGGCCCAGAAACGCCGGACTGAACTGCCTGAGCAGAGCCGGGCGCAGACGCTCGATCAACTCGGCCGGCGGCGGGCGGCGGCCGCCCTGGCTGGCTTCGGTGATCACATCCTGCGCGGCATTCGAGGTCAGCAGGATCAGCGTGTTGCGGAAGTCGATCGGCACGCCTTCGCCGTCTTCCATCACGCCTTTGTCGAACACCTGGAAGAACAGCTCCAGCACGTCCGGATGCGCTTTTTCCATTTCATCGAGCAGCACGACGCTATACGGGCGGCGCCGCACGGCTTCGGTCAGCACGCCGCCGCGCCCATAGCCGACATAGCCCGGCGGCGCGCCCTTGAGTCCCGAGACGCTATGCGCTTCCTGGAACTCCGACATGTTCACGGTAATCATGTTGCGCTCACCGCCATACAGCGTGTCGGCCAGCGCCGCGGCGGTCTCGGTCTTGCCGACGCCGCTCGGTCCGATCAGCAGGAACACGCCGACCGGTTTGCCCGGATCGTCGAGATCCGCGCGGAAGGTGCGCACGCGCCGCGCAATCGCATCGAGCGCTTCGTCCTGGCCGACCACGCGCGCCGCGAGCTTGTCGTGCAGATACAGCACCGTGTGCAATTCGTCGGCGAGCATGCTGCCGACCGGGATGCCGGTCCAGCCGGAGATGACCTTGGCGACCATTTCAGAGTCGACGCATACCGGCACCATCGGCTCATCGCTGCGCACGGCTTCGAGGCCTTTTTCCAGTCTGCCGAGATTCGCGGCGAGCGAGGCGCTGTCATCTTCGTCGATGGACAGTTCGGTGCCCGCCACATGCTGTGCGATCTTGGCGCGCCACGCGAGAATCTCGCCGACCGCGTGCCGTTCCGTCGCCAGCTTGTCACTCATGCGCGCGTGCTGCGTGCGCTGGTCTTCGAGCTGGCGTGCGAGCGTGGCGATCGCTTCGGCGCGCTCGGCGCCCGTCGCCGCTTCGTGACGCAGAATGCGCAACTGGTTTTCGGCGGCGTCGATGGCCCGTCCCAATGACTCGATCTCTTCGGGCACACCGTTCTGCCCGATCGCGACGCGCGCACACGCCGTGTCGAGCACGCTGATCGCCTTGTCCGGCAATTGGCGCCCGGAGATATAGCGCTGCGAAAGTTTGACCGCGTCGCGCACCGCTTCATCGAGAATCTCGACACCGTGATGCGCGGACAGCTTCGCCACCATGCCGCGCAGCATCTCGATCGCGACCGCTTCGGCCGGCTCTTCGACCTTGACCACCTGGAAGCGCCGCGCGAGCGCCGGGTCGCGCTCCACATACTTCTTGTATTCGGCCCATGTGGTGGCCGCGATCGTGCGCAACTCGCCGCGCGCGAGCGCCGGCTTCAGCAGATTGGCCGCGTCGCCCTGGCCTTCGCTGCCGCCCGCGCCGATCAACTGATGCGCTTCGTCGATGAACAGAATCACCGGCACCGGCGAAGCCTTCACCTCGGCGATCACCGACTTGAGACGGTTTTCGAACTCGCCCTTCACGCCGGCGCCGGCCTGCAGCAACGCCAGGTCAAGCGAGCGCACCGAGACGTTGACGAGCGCGGGCGGCACTTGCCCCAGCACGATCCGCTGCGCGAAACCCTCGACGACCGCCGTTTTGCCCACGCCCGCTTCGCCCGTGAGAATCGGGTTGTTCTGGCGGCGGCGCAACAGCACGTCGATCAGTTGACGGATTTCCGCGTCGCGTCCGTAGATCGGATCGATCGCGCCCGAGCGTGCTTGCGCGGTGAGGTCGATCGTGTATTGCGCGAGCGCGGACGCGCGACCGCCGTTGTTCAGATCGGCGGACGGCATCGCCGATGGCTGGGCCGCTCCGGCCGGTGCCTTCGACGAGCCGGCGCCAGTCGCCACGCTGCCTTCGGACGATCCCGCGAGAATATCGGATAGTCCATCACGCAGCGCGCCACGCGCGATCTTGAGCAAGGCCGGCGCCGAGTCCATCAGCATGCCGCGCAGGCTGTCCACCTCCAGCAGCGCCAACACCAGCGTGCCCGAGCGGATCTGCTGCTCGCCGAGCAGCATCGAACTGAGCAGCCACGCTTCCTGGAAAAGCGGCGAAAAGTTCGGCGACAACGCCGGCGTGCGGCCATTGCCGCGCTTGAAATGGTCCACGGCATTCTGCAACTGCGCGGTGAGATCGGCGGCGCCGATTTCAAAGCGTTCGAGAATCGCTTTCAGATCCGGCGCATCCGATTCGATCAACTGCAACAGCAGATGCTCGATGTCCACGTTGTAATGCGTGTGCCGCACGCACAGTTGCGCGGCCTGTTCCATCGCCAGTTTGCAGACCGGGTCGAGCCGGCTCAGCAAGGTTCGAATGTCGATATCCATGGGGTCTCAGTGGCCTTCGTCTTATCCGCGACCCATGGCCGCGGCCATGGAGTTCGCTGCTGCTCGCGTGTTGGTGTGGGCCGCCGTGGCGGCATGGAGCGGCGCCTCGGTCGTGCGCATCGCCAGCCGGACCGCTTGGGGCCGGACATTGGCGGCGCGCGAAGTGTCACGTTGGCCGCCCACCCACGAGGTCCAGCCCAGCCGTGCCGCCGCCGCGCCGCCCAATGCGCCCGCGCTCGCCGGTTTCGCGCGATGCAGCACGAACGACACCTCATGGTCCTGTTGCAGATAACTGCGCACGAGCCACGCCGCTAGTTCGTGCGCGTCGCCGCCCGGCAGAAGCGCGGTGAACAGCGTCTCGGACAGATCGAAGAATTCGATGCGCAGCCCCGCCGACTGACTCCACGTGCGCCGCCCCAGCACCGCGAGTCCGCCGAGTCGCGGTGCGCGCGTGCCGGGACGCGCGAGGCGCAGCGAATCGGCTGCATCGACCGTATGCCAGCCGCCGACGAATTGCGCGCCGCGCACCGTCACGCCGAGCCGGTCGGAGAGCAGCGCGAGCAGGCCCGTCATCGAACGTGGCGCGCCGCCGAGCAAGCCGGCATGACGCAGCCACAACGACGCGCCGCGCGGACCACACGGGCCGCCGTGCAGTCCGAGGTTGCCGAGCGCATCGAGGCACGCGGCAAGTTCGGCGTCGCGCGGCGAGCGGCTCGCCAACGACGGCGCAAGCTTCTGCCGGCTGCGGTAGAGAAACGACAGAAAGCGATGATTGAAGATGTCGAGCAGGTCGCCCATCGCGGTTTCGCGCGCCGCGCGGCGGGCCAGCACCATCTCCGTGAACGGCATCGGCAATGGACCATTGGCGCCGGCGAGCGTCATCACCGGCGTGGTCAGCGTGTAGGTTTCGCGCGGCTCATGGGCTTTGTTAGCTCGCGCGTCGCCCGCTTGTGCGCTGCGCGGTTGCGCGTCGTTCGCCTGCGGATGACGCTGCGCGCTGCGGATATCGCTCGCTTCGAACGCGAGCGAGACGAAGCCGCGCAGACGCACTGCCTCGTCGGTGCCGTCGCCATAGCCGAGTGCGCGCGTCCACGGCTGCGCGCGTTCGAGCAGGTGGATCGCCTGAAACAGGTCGAAGCCTTGCGGCTGCGCGACGAGACGAGCGATCAGAGCGTTTGCTGGCTGCCGGTCATCGGCGCCCATTGCTTCCATGTCTCGTCTCCGCGGCGCACGACCAGCCGCACAAAGGAATTGACCGACGTGTACATCGCGAAGAAACGCGCGAGTACCGCACCCATCAGCAACGGTGAGCCGCCGACGAAGGTATCGGCGTCGAACTCGATGCTGACCTCGGTGCCACGACAGTAACCACGCCAGGCCTCGGTGCCGACATGCGCGGTGATCGGGCGCGCGTCGATACTGCGAATGCCGCGGATCTGTGCCTCTTCGCGCGGACCGTCGGATGCGAACAGCCGCAGCATGTCCTGCAGCTCGCGCCGGCCGGTCGCGCCGCCCACCAGCGAGTGATAGTTGCGCGTCAACAACGACACCAGCCGCCACAGCGTCGCGCTGTCGAGCGGAGGATTGCGCTGCGAAGTCGGCTCGTACAAACAGCGCGCCCGCGCATTCTGCGAGACTCGCTCCACCAGCATGCGCGCGCCGACCGGCACCTGTTCGGCCAGGCGCCGGTTGGTGCACAGCACGTTGGCATATACCACCGGCGTATCCGGCTGGCCGGTCACGTTGCCGGCGTCGACGAAACCGAGATACAGATCGATGCCCGGCGCGTTGCTGCGCACGCTCTGTTCGCGGCGCGCCGACCAGTACATCGTGTCGGCCGCCGCGCGCGGATCGTCGAGGCGATCCGCCGCTGTAAAACACGGCAAGGTGACGGCGCGATCCTGCGCGGGATCGGAAGCGATCACCGACAGGATCGAATGAATTTCTGTGATCGCTTCGCGCTTCTGGTCCGCGACGAGACGGTACTCGTAATGGCGCCGGTCGATCACGATCGGCTCGCTCGTCTGCGAGAACAGGTTGACGATGGGCGTGCAGCCGAGCCGGAAATGCTGGGCGCCGAGCATGCCGAGTCCGCGCGGGACGCGATCCAGATGCAGGACGATCTCGCAGGTGCGCCCGGTGCCGAGCTTGCCGGCGGGCACGTGCAGATCGAAGAAATGAAACTTGCGCGGAAACGCGAAATACTCCTGCATCAGCGTGTACGCAGGATGCGCGTGCGAAGGCTGCGGCAAGACGGTGTCTTCCGGCGCATAACCGACTTCGCGCCACGCCGAGGGCGGCAGCATCGTGGCCGGTCCTTGCTCGGGACGCACGCCGACATCCGTCACGTTCGCGACCAGCAGTTCATAGAGCGGCATGGTCACGACCCAGTCGCCATGCAGATGCACGCGCAATTGCGTGAGTTCGAGTTCGGAAAAATCGACGCCCGCGTCGCATTCCAGCGTGAGCCGCAGCGTGGAGTCGTCGCCGAATGCAGCGCGGCTGATTCTGAGCGGCCACAACACGGTTTCCCACGCGGTACGAAAGCGGCAGGCATCGCCCGTCTCCGTCATCGCGGCGAGGCCGGTGTGGCGCGGTACGCGAAAGCCTGCCGTCACCTTGCCCTGCGTCGGGTCGAGCTCGAACTGCGCGACGGTCATGGACGGCACCGTCTGAATCATCGAGGGGCACACGTTGTCGAGCAGCGCGCTGGCAATTTGCGGCGCGGCCTGGTCGAGGTCACGATGCACGCGCGCGGCGAGAAACGCGGTCGCCTCGATCAAGCGCTCGGTGTGCGGGTCGAGCGACTCGGTGCCATGCAGCGCGAGGCGCGACGCGACCTTGGGATAACGCTGCGCGAAATCGGCGCCCTGAGTGCGCAAATACGACAGCTCGCGCTTGTAGTACTGGAGAATGTCTTCGGCAGCCATGTCAGTCTGCGTCCTTCCAGCGTGCATCGGCGCTGCCGCGCGCGCCGCCCTGCAATTCGAAGAAGACGTGTTCGACCGACTGGTTCACGCGCATCTTGCCATCCACTGTTAGCACGGCGTGGCGCTCGTCGCCGGACGGAAAGCTGAAACCCACCTTGACGTCGGCCAGCCTCGGCTCGAAGAGCGCGATCGCCTGGCGCACGGCGGCGACAATGGCGTCGCGGTCGCGCTGCGAGCGCAGCGACAGATCGGAGAAATCGGGCAGCCCGTAGTCCAGCACGGTTCCGTCGCTCATCGCGAAGGTTTCCATCGTCAGGCTCGAACGCGCATTGAGCAGACGCGACAACTCCCGCGCGACGGATTGCCGAAGCGCGTGCTCGCCTTGCAACCACGCGTCAGCGTCTTCTACAAGACGCTCGAACAGAGGAAGGGGAAAGCCGTTGGCGATTGCCGACATACGCAAAACCGGTTGAACCCTGACAGAGCGAAAACGCCCGCCTCGCGGCGGGCGGCGAAGCGTTACGCAGCGGGGCTGATCGCCTTGTTGGTGGTCAGATCCCAGCCGAACGGCGCGGTGCCGGCCAGCGTCGAATCCGCGTTCTGCTGGGTGTATTGCGAGGTCATTGCCGTGAAGTTGATGGTGAACGAGTCCATCATGCTCGAGCCGCCACCGCTCGTGGTGATGTTCGCAATCATCGCGTTGGTCAGCACGTACTTCATTTGCAGCATGAACTTGCCGCCTTCGTTACGGCCGATCGAGATCGTCGCGTTGCCGAGCTTCGTGCCGGCCGTACAGGCGGCGTACAGCGCGGGCGTCGACTGATCGGTGTCCTTGCTCAGATTGAATTCGCTGAACGACGGACGGCCGAGCGTGCGCTCGGTGTTCGACGTGTCGGGGTTCATCGTGATCGCCACGCTTTGCGAGAACGACGTCAGCTGAATGCCGTCCTTGAAGCCGTCGATCAGCGAGTTGCCCTTGACGTCCTTGAATTGCAGGATGATGGTATCCATAACTTGCCTGAATCAGATAGGTGAATGAAAGCGGTATGACGCGCGCGTGGCGCGCGTCATACATCGACGATTAAGCAGCCGCGCCCGGCAGATCCGCCACGAGGCGGATCGAGGCCGTCAGCTCTTCCATCTGGAAGTGCGGCTTCAGGAAACACGTGGCGCGATACGCACCGGGCTTGCCCGGTACTTCGGTCACGTCCACGCGAGCCTGGCCGAGCGGATAGCGCGCCTTCTGCTCATGCGAGGCCGACGCGTTGATCAGCACGTACCCTGCAATCCAGTTGTTCAGATAGGTCTCGACATCGGCGCGGGTCTGGAAGCTGCCCACTTTGTCGCGCATGATCACCTTGATGTAATGCGCGAAGCGCGACGCGGCCAGCACGAACGGCAGACGCGCGGAAAGTTGCGCGTTGGCGTTGGCTTCGTCCTTGTTGTAGGCCTTCGGCTTGTTGACCGTCTGGCCGCCGAAGAAGGTCGCGAAGTCCGAGCCCTTCGAGTTGACCAGCGCGATAAAGCCGAGATCGCTCAGTTCCTTCTCGCGGCGATCGGTGATCGTGACTTCCGTGGGGCACTTCAGCGTGATGTCGCCTTCATTCGTCTTGTACGCATGCGCCGCAATACCGTCGACCTTGCCGCCGCCTTCCACGCCGCGAATCGCCGTGGCCCAGCTGTACTTCGCGTAGGCGTCGGTGATGCGCAGACCCAGTTGATAGGCGGAGTTCGCCCACAGGTACTTGCTGTGATCCGTGCCGTCGACGTCCTCTTCGAAACCGAACGATTCGACCGGGTTGGTCTTCGCGCCGTACGGCAGACGCGCCGCGTAGCTCGGCAATACGAGCGACACGTAACGCGAGTCTTCCGATTCGCGGAAGCTGCGCCAGGCGGCCAGTTCAGCGCTTTCAAACGTCTTCGACAGGTCGCGCGCCACGCCGAGTTCGGTGTACGACTTCAGGTCGAACAGGCTCGGTGCGGCAGCGGCGATGAACGGCGCATGCGCCGCGGCGGCCACGCGCGAGATGCGCTCGAGCAACGCCATGTCTTGCGGATGACGGCCGAACGAATAGTCGCCGACCAGCAGCGAGAACGGGTGGCCGCCGAACGTGCCGTACTCTTCTTCGTAGATCTTCTTGAACAGCACGCTCATGTCGTGGTCGACAGCCGTCTCGAGGTCCTTGTGCAGTTCCTTCTTCGTGACGTTGAGCAGTCGCAGCTTCAGGTTCGTACCGGTCTCGGTGCCGAACACCATGTCGTGCAGGCCGTACCACGACGCTTCCAGTCCCTGATAGGCCGAGTCGTGCATGATCGCGTTGAGCTGGTCGGTCAGCAGCTTGTCGATTTCGGCGACGCGTTCGTTGATCATTGCCACGACGCCCTTGTCCGGGCTCGTGCGCATGCCTTCGTCGAGAATCTGCGAGGCGAGCTGGCCGATGAGCTTTCTCGCGTAGCCGCCTTGCGACGGCTCGACGGCCATGTTGCCTTCCTGAACGATGCGCTCGAGCAGGCTCAGCTCGGCGACTTGCGTGCCGGCGTGTGCGCCCGCGGCTTCGGCGGAGATATTCGTTTCCATCTGGGTCAGTCCTGAGAGGAGTGTCGCTTCAGCGACGCTGAAAATTGGCCGTCACTCGGACGGGGTGTCTTCCGTCGTCGGTGTGACTGCGCTTGCCTGGGCCGCCGTGGCCGCCGGCGCATCGCCGACGTAGGCCTGGCTCTTCAGCTTCTTCAGTTCTTCCGAGTTCTGAACGATGCGCTCCAGCATCGAATCGAGTTCGTCGTTGCCATCGAGCTTGGCAAGCAGATCGCGCAATTGCTGACGCGCTTCGAGCAGCTTGGCCAAACGCGGCACCTGACGCACGAGGCTTTCCGGATGAAAGTCGGCGAACTGCTGAAACTTCAGCTCGACCTTCAGATTACCTTCGCCTTTCATCGTGTCCGGCACCGACAGCTCGAGGCGCGGTTCGATCTTGCCCATGATCTCGTCGAAGTTGTCGCGGTCGACATCGACAAAGCGGCGCTCTTTCAGCTTAGGCAGCGGCGTGGCCGGGTGGCCGGAAAGATCGGCCATCAGCCCGACGACCATCGGCAATTCACGCTTCTCGATAGCGCCGCCGAGTTCGACGTCGTACGTGATCTGAACGCGAGGCGGACGATTGCGGCCGACCCATTTCTGCAAACTATTGGACATGAACATCCCCGAGATAAAGAGAACTCGAATTACGTTTTGACAAGGCGTCCAGAAGCACGCCCCTGACTCGATTCAGGTGCAACACATAGCGGGGATAAGTTGTAAAGCGAAGGACTCGCACTACGTCCTTAGGGTAATACCGAATACGCGCATTACTTCGGACTGCGCCCTACTGGTCCGCCCGTTGCCGTGTATCCGGTATGGTTGCAAGTCGATGCGAATCCCCGTCACGCATCAGCTCACGAATAGCAAATAAATTAAAAAAGTCCGGGAGGTTATGACACGCGTTGGTCACGCGCGCGACATTTTCCTTTTGTCTGATGTTAGGCCTGGTTTATTTTTGATTACCAATTTTTTCCGATACTTAACTTTTTTTGATAACCGCCGCAAATAGCGCTGCAGTGGCGACGTATCGAGTCTCTCTCAGGCTGTTTGACTGAGAGCGCCAATTCTAAAGAGAAATTTTTAGGATTCAAGGAGAATTTATTCCCGCTTATCACACCGTCTCCCCCCTCTTTTCGGCACCGCGCGCGAATCCTGAAGGCCTGGAGTGCTAATCATTTTCGGCACGGCCGTTCTGAAAAAAGCCAGCGAACCGACGTCTATGCACATGCGGTTTTTCAGAAAGCCAGTGGCGTCGATTCGACCGGCAAGTCCGCGATGGCTAGCATTGCTAGCGTCACGGCGGCGTCTGGGAATCACGCGGTGCCCCCGCGCGAGATGATGGACACTTCATCGAAATATAGGCATCTGTTCGAGACCAGACGCGCCCACAACGCAATGAGGCGGAATCTGCCGGATCGCGCTTTCACCGGCGGGCGCACCTGTCAGCAGATGAACCGCCAGGTCGAATGTCGTGGACTGGCGCGTCAGCATCAAGCAGGTCACTTCGCTCTGCAATGCACGCGTGGCATGCCAACAGCGCGGCCGCATGCAGATTCCTTCGCCGATCGGCACTTCGAATGCCGCCAGTGAATCGAGGTCGGGGTGTCCATCCGAAGTACACATCGCGACGATCTGAACGATTGGACCCGTAAGCGGCACGACGGCCTGCTCGGTCAGCCAATGCGCTTCGAGTCTCGCCACCTCGGGTTGACGATCGCGATATCTGACCCAAAGAATCTCCGGATCTCCAGACACGCCGGCATCGAACAAATGCTCGCGCCAGAAATCGGAAGACGGGCTGCTGAACGATGGCGCCGCGCCATCCTCCGGGAACGGTTTGCCCAACATCCAGCCATAGGGGGCGAAGGCGTCGGCACAGCGTACGCACGGAACGATGCACTTCAAGCGCGACATCCTCGATGGTCGGGATCTCCGGCAGAGAATCGGTTACGTACTGCCGGACGCGGTGGCACATCATCTGCGCGCCGAAAGAGACGAAGATCCAGTCTTCAGGCGCCCGCGCGATGAAGGTGTTCAGGTCGGACTTGCGTTGCCGGATCGGGAGATCCAGAAGGGCGGCGTTGAAGGCAATGCTGGTCCCGGCCGCACCGAAGCGGATCGGCCCCGGAAACAGCGTCGAAAACTGCTCTTGGGTGACACGGGCGCCGCACTGCGACAGCAACTCGGGCGTGATGCCCGAGCGCTCGGCGAACTGCGTCATTGTTGCTCGATCTACACCGCAAAGGAATCCATGGACTACGGGCATGGAGACGGTGGCTTGCCGCCGAAGTCGCACACGGCGAGAAGGCGTACTTCGACGCGCTGCAGATTCCGTCGGTGGCTTACACCGATCCGGAAGTGGTCTGGGCCGGCAAGACGGAAGACCAGTTGAAGGCCGAAGGCATCAAGTACGGCAAGGCGGTGTTCCCGTGGGCCGCTTCGGGCCGCGCAATCGCCAACGGCCGCGACGAAGGCTTCACCAAGCTGCTGTTCGACGAGGAAACGCATCGCGTGATCGGCGGCGGGATTGTCGGTCTGAATGCGGGCGACCTGATCAGCGAAGTCTGTCTCGCGGTCGAAATGGGTGCGGACGCAACGGATATCGGCAAGACGATTCACCCGCATCCGACGCTCGGCGAATCGATCGGTATGGCTGCCGAGTTGTATGAAGGCCTTTGCACGGATCTGCCGCCTTCCCGGAAAGTACATTAGCCTCGGTGAAAATTAAAGCTTGCGCTTCACCGGGCGTATTCAGAAGCGGGCTCCAACTTGAATTCGTAGCTAACGACTCCTGCCGCGTCAGAGACGTTTCACTGCACCGCGATTGTGTATCGGCTATCGCTGACAAGATCATCGGTCGAACATCGATCCTTTCGGGTAGTCGTCACTTCCATGCCAGGTATTGGAAGCTTTCTCTTGGTGGGCCGCAGCGAGCATCTATGCGCGAGAGCCTCCAAAATTCTCGCGTTCGCGACTAAGGTCGCAACGCACACTTCGATAGTCGCTTCTCGCATCTGCGGTGTGTCAGCCGCGGATCATGGACGGGCCATTTGTACAATCTCGACTGCTGTACACTGAGCTATCCCCGAAACGGATTTTAGAGGGAGATGCGCCATGTCCTCTGCGCTGAACTACATGCGACTCTATGCCGACTCCGCTGGCGAATCGCATTTCGAGCCGGCAGTCGTCGAAACTTCCACAAGTAACTTTGCGCCGCCAGCGCCGGCTTTTAACGTTTCGAGATTTCTACCTGCCTTACGCAACGGCTTCCTTCTGGTACCTGCCGCATGGAGCGGTGATCTCCATCCCTCTCCGCTTCGCATGTGGATATTCGTTCTCGATGGGGAAATGGAGTTCGAGGCCTCTGACGGAGAACGCCAACCTGCCCGTAAGGGCGATGCGCTGCTTCTTGAAGATACGACCGGACGAGGACATCGGAGCCGCGTTATCGGCGACACCGCGGCAAAGCTCGCGGTCGTTGAACTTGAACCTGAACCGGATCGTGACGAGTGACGGTTTCTACGCCGCTCAGATGGGGCCGTTTGTCCTAAGCGGACTCCTGCCGTTCGATTCCAGCAAACTATTGCATCCACCGGTTAAATCGCCAGTGCAAATGTAGATTGCCCTGGCACACCGATCCTTTGAGCACTGTGAGTGCGGTAGGTAGGACAAGTTATGCGGTTTGCGCAATTGATGTGGCGTCGCGGTGCGCGAGAATATGCAGGGCGCATTGATAATCTACCGGCTACGAGACCACGCAACTCGATAGAATCGGCCTGAGGCGCCTTTCCAATGGCCGTTTTCGGGAGATACAAAGGACCGGGGCGGGCCGTGAGCGGTAGGTCGCCCCCAAGGGCGCGGGCACTCAGACGCTGCCGGTAATTACAGGCCCGGGTGTGAGCATGAACGGTTTCTCGCTATCCATGGCGGGCGTCTGCTGACCAGCGGGCGGGGCGCGGCCATCCTGTACGGGAGCGGCGTTCTCAAGCTGTCCGGCTGACTATCGTGCGTACCAAACTTATGTGGGAAAACTAAAGTAATGAAGAAGACGAAAATTTCGATCATTCTGTTTGCGTTGACCCTGCTTAGCCCGCTGGCGTATGCGAGCCTGGCAACAGGCGCTCACGAGTTCAAGAACGATGTCAAGACGGCAGGAAAGAAGAGCGGCCATGCTGTGCGCGATGCCGCGCACGAGGTCGGCCACGGTACGAAGAAGGCCGGTCATGCCGTTGCCGATGCAACAAGGCACGGCTATCACGCGACGAAAAAATTCGTGACAGGGCACGGATAAAAGTCGCTTCGCGGCAACTGAGCCGGCGACTGCGGAGGCGGCCATAACCCGCCCGACCACCAGCTTCCGTGGCATTAGGGGCCCTGCTGCTACGTCTGGTGGGGTTGGGTGCCCTGCAGTTGTTGTGGCGGCGTCATCGGCAAAAGCCGACCCTCATCAGACCTTCGATTCCGCCGATAGCGGTCGTTCAAAATCCTCTCGCGGGTCCCTTCCCCGTCTGGCGCTGTCGATCCCGGCTGACATGGCTCACATCTGATTCTGGCGCTGGCATGCTCGCAGGATCTGTTGAACCGCATATGCGGCTCTCACGTTCTGCATATTCTGCAAAACACACACGTGATACGACTTTTCGCGCGGCAAGAGCAGCGCGCCGTTTCTGTAGAGCGCTTCGCACGAGCGTCTGATCACGTTTGCCGCAATGTTGCTTTGGCTGTTCGCCAGCGATTGCAGGATGCATTGATCGTAGTCTGGATTTTCCGTGCCGAGCGCCAGGGCCGAGAGCGGCGAGGCGAGCGTGATCGAGAGAAGCAGATAGGCGAGGTTGCGCATGATTGTGGGCAAGACGCAGGGATGACGGCGGCCAATCGTACCATGTCGAATTTTTCGATGCGAAGGGTGCAATTTAGACGACGCGAATGTCGCTCTCACTATTGAAGTGCTGTGTCACCGTCATCGCTTCATCGGACAAGCGTTGTGCGATTGTCGACAATTCATGCGACAAGGCCGACCGGCCGGAACCGGCCGAACTGAAAAACAAACTCGGCTCGGAGCATGAACAGACTTAGGCAAGTCGGCTCGGTCAAAGTTCACCACTCTGCACTATCATGGTGGACTCAAGGAGAGCGCACATGTCTACCTGCCAAGCCAACCCGAACGACGCCCGTTGTGCACGAATCGGGATGTCATAACCGACATGCGAAACGGTCGATACATCAAAAGCCGGTTGCTGATCGTCGCGGCGTTCGCGTTGCCCGCGTTCGTGTTCATCAACGGCTGCAAGTCGACGACGACGACGCCTGCCGTGACCGCGCCGGGGGAGATCGCCACTGACGACGCTGCGCTCGCCGCCCGGGTGAAGCAGGCGCTCGTCGCGGACCCGGGGCTGAGATCGTTGCCGATGAGCGTCGCGACGTATCGAGGCGTCGTGCAGTTGTCAGGCTATGTGGATTCAGAGGTACAGATTCAGATGGCGCTTGCCGTGACGCGCGGCGTGCCGGGGGTCCAATCCGTGAGCAACGATCTGCACCTCAGGCCGAAATGACGCGCATTCGCCGGAACACAGATGACGAACGAGTGCCGCAGAAGAGCGTGCCGAAGCGGGGGCTGCTTCACAATTAACAAGATCGAGGTGCGAGGTATCGATACCCGTATTGCGCGTGATCGGCAGTCCCGCCATTGGCTTACTGCATCTGCGCGTTGACGACCATTCCCCCGCGCCATCACAGTCACCGGCATCAGGGCCGACCGTGATTGGCCCCACAGCGGTCAATTCAACAATTGGGAAGCAGACATCCAACGCTCCGGTTCAGCCGCGGGCCGCGCAGCGGACCGCCCGCTACAACCGATTGTCAGGCCGCCCTCACTGACGCACATAGCGCAAGTGTGTGGCAGCTGGGCCGTCAAGGACCTTGTCGATGCGAAACTGCGGCCCGGGCTCGCGTAGGTTCTCGAAGAGACGCCGCCCACCGCCGAACAACACGGGTGACAAGGCGATTTCCAGCTCGTCAACAACATCCATGGTCAGGTACTGCTGGATCACATCGGCTCCTCCAGCGATACGAATATCACGACTGCCTGCGGATCCCCGAGCCAGCTCAAGAGCACGCTCCGGCCCGTCATTGATGAAGTAGAAGGTCGTCTCACCCGGGCGCACCCAGGGTTCGCGTTTCTCATGGGTAAGAACGTATACCGGTGTGTGAAACGGAGCCTCCTCTGGCCAGGCGCGCTCGCCTTGGTCGAACATTCGCTTGCCCATAATGTTGGCACCGATGCGCTCCGTGGTGCTGCGAAGCAGGTCATTGACCGGGCCGGTCTCTCCCCCTGGTCCGAGCTTGAGGTTCTCGCGGAAGTACTGTTGATTGAGGATCCACGCCATCAGCGCACCCCACTTGGCACCCCAGCTCTTGTACTCAGGCGTGTCCCAATTCTCCATGGTCATTCCTTCCGGTGCCATGTAGCCATCGAGGCTAAGTCCAATGTTGACGAATACTTTACTCATGATTCTCCTCTCGCATGTTCGGATGTCGGCCTAACTTCGACGACTGCCGGTTAACTCGGCAGCTAGAACTAGAGATATATTGAATTGGATTAGATCGCTGCGCGATTTTTGACTTCTGCCAAGTCCATTAAATGAAATGCATAAAGCAACATATCGGAGAATGGTCTGCACATCATCCCTATGTCCGCTTTGGAGCGATTGACTGAAAGTCGCTTGGTGGCCCGGTTGCTGCCACACTGTCTACCGACCCCATTGCGGTCGCCCGACAAACCAGCCTCACCGTGACAGAAGCTTTTCCGTACGAATCAGGCGCTTCGTGTCACGGCGGGCATTCGGGCAGCAGATCCCGCACTGGCCTATTGCACTTTCTTGTCTTCGCGTTTCGCGTCCTCCATGGCCTCCGGCTCTAACTCTTCCGCGGACCGATTCAGGTGGACGAACAGCCCCCATGAGGCAAGAAGCAAGGCTGTCGAAGCAAGCAGCCCGGCCGCATACCGAAGCTGCGATGGATCCTGGTGCAGCGCTTTGAACGTTGCCACGAGCCCTTCGATGGCAAGCGCGACGACGACAACCACTAAGAATCGCGACATGAAACGTCGTACCCGCGTCGGCGCGCTCACGTCAGCCTCCCGTATGACCTCTTCCTCTACGATGGTCTCGGCGATCTGCAAGGCGACCACGGCCCCAGCCAGCAGCCCCACGGCTTCAATGACGGATTGCGCGCTTGCCTGGTCCCATTGACTCGCAAATGCAGTCGAACCGATGCGAGCAGCAATCGCAATCAACATCAGCGCCGCGCAGGCGAAGAGAGCAGCCATCAGCCCATGGACGATCGTAAAGAACCGCAAAAGGAACTTCATTTCTTTTGGCTCCCTTGAATTGCAAGTGGGGGATTCGTGCCGTGTTCCATACATTCCTGAAAGTCGCGGCGACGACGGCTGATTGTAGAAGCGGACCGGATGGGCCTGGCAATGGGGCCAAACCCGCGCTTGGCAAATTATCGTGCCGGGGCGCCAGCGCCTGGCACAGGTCTCGGGCCTTTCCTCGCGTGCGCCCGATACGCACCGGAGTCATCTGCCGTGCCAGTCTGGGATCAAACCAGGCGGGTGCCGGCTACGGCTACGCGCTGCTGTGGGTGGCGGCCGCACCAACGTCCTGGCGATGCTGGTCCAGTCGGTGTCGGCCAAACTCGGTCTCGTGACAGGACGCGATCTCGCCGAACTATGCCGCGAGCGAGCCGCGGCGCAGCCCCCTTGCAGGCCGTCACGCCGACATCTTCGAAGATGAACGCGTCAGTAGAAAATTGTCGTCAGATGGTTGTTGACAATAAACAACGTGCCACGCTATGTTCAGGAGACTTGAGATATGCCCCTCCATTCACCGCTGCCAACCGCTCATCAATGACCACGCCAACCCCATCCAGCGCGATTGACTTGCTGCAGCGGCACTCCCTTGCCACGCTTGTCCAGGAAACACTCGAACGCGGCATCGTCTCTGGCGAATTCGCCCCGGGGGAGAAATTAAACGAAGTCGAAGTTTCCGCCCGGCTAAACGTGTCTCGCGGACCATTGCGCGAAGCGTTTCGTGCGCTGGAACAGGCGGGCTTGCTAAAAACCGAAAAGAACCGCGGTGTCACGGTGCGCGCGCTGTCGCTGCGCGAGGCGGAAGAAATCTACCAGGTCCGCGCGATGTTGGACGAGTCGGTTGCCCGCTCGTTGGCCGAACGGATGACACCCGAAACGCTTGCAACGCTCAAACGCATCATTGCTTCGATGAAGGTGGCCAAGAAAGATCACGACCTCACCTTGTACACGACATTGAATGTCCAGTTGCATGACGCGATGGTGTCGGGTGTCGGCAACCAGCATCTGATCGAAACGTACCGGCATCTCGTCCGCCAATTGGGTCTGCTGCGTCAGGCCGCCATCGAATCGGAAAAAAGCGCGCTGGCTACGTCGGTCGCGGAACACGAGAAGATCGTCAACGCGCTCGCAAAAGGCGACGCCGAGCGCGCGGTCGCCCTCGTGCGCGAACACGTTGCCCACGGCCTCGCCAGAATGCGGCGTGCCCACGAACGGTGGGCCGCATCCGTGGGCGGGGCAGCCAAAAGTTGAAACAGACTGAACGGCTGCGCTACGCTTTATCCGACTTGCCGGCCGCGTTGGCCAGCTTGCTGAGTAAGCGATCGACAAGCCACGGCTGACGGTCTTCGTCTTCCGCGCGCTCTTTGCGCCGAATGGCGTCGCGCACGGTAATCGAGCCCACGAAGCGAATCGGTTCGGGCGGGAAATAGCCCAGAGGACCGTTTGTCAACGGACTGCGCGCCCACTCATTGTCGAGTTCGAGCACCAGCGACGACAAAATCTGGCCGCCCATATAAGTCGGTCCCACTCCGTTGCCGGAATAGCCGAAGCCGTAGAGCACGTTTGGCGCATTCTCCAGACGCCCAAAAAATGGAAAGCCGGTGACCGACCGATCCGACGGCCCGTTCCAACTCGCCGTCACCGGCACGTCACGCAGCGCCGGGAAAAAATCGTGCAGACCGCGCGTCAGATCGGTTTCATAAGGCGAGCGTTGATCGAACACCGGCGCGATCCGGCCGCGCCAGGCAAACGTATTGCCGCCCTTGCCCAGCATCAGTCGACCGTCCGGCGTGCTGCGATAGTAGTAGACGAAGATCCGCGAATCGAGCACCGACACGCCATCCTTCAAGCCCATTCTATGCAGCAGTTCGGGGCATTTCTCGGTGACGATCATGTCGCTGGAGACGACTGCCAGCGTGCGTTCGAACTGGCGGAAGCGGCTCGCCATCCACGCATTGATCGCGAGCACCAGTTTCGGCGCAGTCACGCTGCCGGCCGGCGTGCGTACGGTCACACGGTCACCCGCGGCAAAGTCGAGCATGGGCGTCCGTTCAAAAATGCGAATACCCATTGCCATTGCGACACGGCGCAGTCCGCGCACGAGCTTGCCCGGATGAACCGTTGCGGCGACCGGCGAATACACGCCGCCGAGATTGCGCGCGGATCCGGACCGGCTCGCCACTTCGTCCGGTGAGAGATGTTGGTACGAGTTGATGCCATGCTCCTTCAACGCGGCTATGACCGGATCGAGCAAGCCGATTTGCGCGCGTGAAGTCGCCGTGTAGAGCGTGCCGTCGAGCCGAAGTTCGGCGTCGATCGCATGCTCGACACAGAAGTCGCGAATCCGCCCGACAGCCGCTTCGGACGCTTTCACGAGACGGATCGCTTCTGCTTCGCCGAACAGACGACGCAGCGTGAAGAACTTGGTCGACCACGTGAGCAGACAGCCGCCGTTGCGGCCGCTTGCGCCCGCGCCACACAGATCGCTCTCGATGATCACGATCTCGAGATCGGGTTTTTTCTGCTTGGCCTGGATGGCAGTCCACAAACCGGTGAAGCCGCCGCCGACAATGCAAACGTCGGCAGTCGCGGCGCTTTGCAATGCGGGCGCCAATGAACCATCGGCAAAGAGTGCTTGTTCAATCCAGAAGGGACGCATAAATGGCTCACATTGATACAACGGTTTGACTCCGGGCACGAAGTCGGAGGCTTCTTCGCGTTTCACGCGCAATGAAGCCTCCACGTCGGCTCGTTCAGGCCAACGCTTTCGCGGACACCCGCGTGATTCCCATCGCTTTCAGCGTGTCGGCAATCGCCGCGACCGCGCCCGGAATTCCGGACTCGCCGAAGTGTCCAATACAGCCGACGCGGAATGTTTCCAGCTGCGTCAGCTTGCCCGGATACAGAATGTAGCCACGCTTTTTCACTTCCGTGTAGAACGTCTTGAAGTCGTAGTTAGGATCGTCGGGAGCATGAAACGTGACGATGATCGGCGCCTGGATCGATGGATCGAGAAAGGTCCGAAAACCGAGTTCGGCCATACCTTCGATGAGCGCCCGGCAATTGCTTGCATAGCGGCCACCACGCGCTTCGAGGCCGCCCTCTTCCACGTATTGCGCAATGGCCTGATCGAGTGCCGCCACGACGTGCGTGGGCGGCGTAAAACGCCATTGTGTCGTGCGGTTCATGTAGACCCACTGGTCATATAGATCCATCGCGAGCGAAGGGCTGTTGCCCTCGCAGCGCTCCAGGACGCTGCGGCGAATGATCACGAATCCCATGCCGGGCACGCCCTCCAGACATTTTCCGGAAGCGGCCACGACGGCGTCGAACGGGGTTCGGCGCGCGTCGATGTCGATTGCGCCGAAAGAACTCATCGCGTCGATGATCAGACTGCGTCCATGCTTCGCGACAACCTCGGCGATCTCGTGGAGCGGATTGAGCACCCCTGCGCCTGTTTCGCAATGCACGAGCGCGACGTGCGTGATGCCCGGATCGGCCGCCAGCGCGCGATCAACGTCGATCGCTTCGACCTGCGTGTCTTCAGAATAGTCGATGGTCTGGTGACGGCGACCGAGCGCCCGGCAAATCTTCGCGATGCGCTGGCAATACGCGCCGTTGTTTGGCACCAGTACCTGACCGTCACGCGGGACCAGCGTGCCGATCGCGGCTTCGACGGAGAAAGTGCCGCTACCTTGCAACGGCACGCATTCATGCGTGTCTTCGCCATGCACGATACGCAGCGTCTGCTGGCGGATACGGGCGGTGATCTGATTGAAGTCGCCGTCCCACGATCCCCAGTCACGCAGCATTGCCTGACGCGTGCGCTCGGAAGTCGTGAGAGGACCGGGTGTAAGCAGAATGGGTGCGGACGGCAGATTCACGGTAGCTCCTTGTAGATTCTGATAGAAGATTTGTTTCAGGCGCGGCGGGATGTGCGCCATGCCTGGGTTCTACGCAACACGCCATGCGACACGCCGGCAAACAGCAGGCACGCAAATGCCGCCGTCACGAGGACCAACGTGGCCATCGCCGCGGCCGGTCCGATCTGTCCAGCGTCGTCGAGATTGAGAATGGCAACCGAGGCCGGTTGCGTGTCCGGCGAATAAAGGAACGCGACCGCCGACACCGTCGTCATACCGTTGACGAACAGATAGCGCGCGATCTGCAGGATCGACGGCAGGCAGACTGGCACGGTGACACGCAAAAACGTCTTGTAGAAAGGCACTTTCAAGGATGCCGAGACCGCCTCGAACTCGTTGTCGATCTGACGAAGCGCAGTGACCGCCGTCAGGTGACTCGACGAGTAGTAGTGCACAACCGTGACGATAGCGAGCAACGCGAGCGTGCCGTACAGGCCGTTCAAAGGATTGGCAGGCGAGTTGAACAGAAAGATGTAGCTGATACCGAGCACGAGTCCCGGCACGCCCATCGGCAGAATCGCGCACAGATTGATAAAGCCACGCAACCAGCGCGGCCCACGCGTCTTCTCGACGAGATACGCGCCGCCGAACACGATGACGGTGCCGCCAATCGCAACGCAAGCGGCCATTTTCAGGCTGTTCTTGTACGCATCGAAAATCCCCGCGCCGATCAGCCCCATCTTGTAGTGCTGCAAGCCGAGGCTCATCTGATACGGCCAGAACTTCACGAACGAGGCGAACACCGAAATACCGACCACCGCCAGCAGCAAACCGCACACAACGCCGCAGTAGCCGAGCATCGCCATGTCGAATCCACGCGCGGGTTTCGGCTGATAAGGCGTGGAGCGCGCGCCGAGTTGCGATTGCTGCTTGCGCCGAATGAAGAAGTCGACGGCGAACGCAACCAGCGCCGGACAGAGCAGAAGCAGGCTGACCACCGCGCTTCGGTTGAAGTCCTGCAAGCCGATGATGAGCTTGTAGATGTCGGTGGAGAGCACCGAATAGGGTCCGCCGATGACGACCGGCACGCCGAAGTCGTTGATGCAGATCGTGAATGACACCATCGTCGCGCTGATCAACCCGTACTTCGCGCCCGGCAACGTAATCGTGAAGAACTTGCGCGCGCGGCGTGTGCCCATCGCGTCCGCGGCCTCATATAGACGGCCATCGGATAGCGACAGTGCCGTCACGAGAATCATCAGCACATGAGGAAATGCGGCATAGACCAGACTGCAGACGATCCCCGGCAGCCCGTAGATGGAATGGCCTTGCAGCAACGGTTTCAGAATGCCCGAGTTGCCGAACCAGTAGATGAACGACACTGCGGAGAGCAACGTCGGCGCGAGCAGCGGCAGTAGCGCAATCGTGCGGACGGCGTTCTTCATCGGCATGCATGAACGGGTTAGCGCGTACGCAAACGTGAAAGCCATGGGAATCACGATTGCCGTCACCAGGCATGCGACCGTGACCGAATGCAAGGTCGATGTCCATACGCCTGAATCCACCAGATAGCCCGTGAAATTGGCCATTCCAACAAAGTGACCGTCCGCATCGACGAAACATTTGCCGACGACCAGAGCAAGCGGCAATAGCAGAAACACGCCGAGGAACGCGGACATCAGTACGAGCGCCAACTGCGCGACACGGTCATGCCAATGGCTTTTCTGGCGTACCTCGGCGTGACTTTCGTCGCCGCTGCGACGCTCTATCAGAACGGCACTCATTGAAGTCGCTCCTTCGCGGCGGAAAACACGCATACGTGTTCGCGGTTGATGGCCAGATTGAAGCGCGCGCCTGCCCGCAGACTCGTGCGATGCATTTCATGAAACGACAGATCAGCGACGATCTCCTGCCCGCCTAGTCCGTCCACCTTGAAGCTGACCCGGCAGAACGCGCCGAGAAATTCCAGCTTCTCCACGGAGGCCGGTAGCAGATTGTCCGCTGCGCTGCCCGGTGCGCTGATATGAATGTCCTCAGGGCGCACGAAAGCTGAGACCTTCGAACCGAGCAGTGCTCGCTCCGTTCCGCACCCGTAGCGCAGCGCGACGGAGCCGGCTTTAAGACTGCCGTCGAGCGTCACCTCGGCGGGAATCAGGTTGACCTTGCCAATGAAGTCGGCAACGAACGGCGACGCCGGTTCGCGATAGATTTCGTGTGGCGTGCCGATCTGCTCGATCACGCCATGATTCATCACCACGATCCGATCGGCCATGGAAAGCGCTTCTTCCTGGTCGTGCGTGACCATGATCGTGGTCACGCCGAGCCGCTGCTGTAACTGGCGGATTTCCTGACGCAACCGCACACGCACGCGCGCATCCAGCGCCGAGAGCGGCTCGTCGAGCAGAAGCAATCCCGGCGACGTGGCCAGCGCGCGCGCCAACGCGATACGCTGCTGCTGGCCACCCGATAGCTGGTTCGGATGTTTGCGCTGCACATCGGGCAAGCCCACCAGCGCGAGCAGCTCGTTCACCCGATCGGCGATCGCCGCGCGCTTCATCTTGCGATTCACGAGACCATAGGCCACGTTGTCGAAGATGGTCAGGTTCGGGAACAGCGCATACGACTGAAAGACGATGCCATAGTCGCGAAGCTGCGGCGGGAGCCGCGAAATATCGCGGCCGTCCTGCATGATCTGGCCGGCGCTCTGCGTTTCCAGTCCGGCGATAATGCGCAGCAAAGTGGTCTTGCCACATCCCGACGGCCCGAGGAAGCAGAGCATTTCGCCCTTCTTCACGCCAAGATTGATGTCCTCCAGAACCGGCGTGTCGTTGAACCGCTTGTAAACGCTCTGCACGCTCAAATACGCTGTCATATGCTCCTCCGCTTGCCCTGCCTGCATGGCGGCGATGCACCGCCGAGCGCTGCTTCACCGTATCGATTGGGACGCGCGCGCGGCGCGCCCGGCATTCGTCAAGACCCGGCTGAATCCGCCCTCACTTCTGCTCCTTGCTGCCGTAGCGCTTCTGCCAGTCGCCGAGAATCGCGTCGCGGTTCTTCGCCGACCACGTGAAATCGTTCTTCACCAGAAGTTCCGAATAGTTTTCAGGTATGCCGGAGAGCTTCTTCGCGACACCGGGGTAGGCAACGATCGCCCACCATTGCGCGGTAATTTCATTGGCTTCCTTGCTGGCCATGAAGTCCGCGAGCTTTTTGGCCGCGTCCGGCTGCTTGGTGGTCTTCATGATGCCGGTCGCTTCCATATCCCAGCCGAGCCCTTCCTTCGGGAAGATCAGGTCGATCGGCGCGCCCTGGGCCTGCAATTCGTGTCCACGGAATTCGAACGAGATACCGATCGGAAACTCGCCGGTGCCCGCCAGCGTGCAGGGCTTCGATCCCGAGTGGACGTATTGCGCGACGTTTTTGTCCAGCGCGTCCATGTACTTCCAGCCTTTGTCGTCGCCGAACGTTTGCAGCCATGACGTCACGTCCAGATAACCCGTGCCGGACGACACCGGGCTCGGCATCACGATCATCCCTTTGTAGACGGGCTTAGTCAGGTCTTCCCACGAAGTCGGCTTAGGCAGGTGGCGCTTTTCCGCTTCGACGCGGTTGTAGCAGACTGTCGCGCCCCAGACGTCCATGCCCACCCAGTGCGGCGGCGTGTTGGCGTCGCTGTATTTGCGCGTCAGGCTGTCGAAGCCCTTCGGCGCGTACGGCATCAGCATTCCCTGCAGATCGAGCAGCGTGAGACTGGATGCCGCGAGTCCGAGCACCACGTCGGCGCGCGGATTGCTCTTTTCGGCGAGCAGCTTGGCGGTGACAGCGCCGGTCGAATCGCGCACCCAGCGGATTTCGATATCTGGATTGGCTTTTTCGAAAGCGTCCTTATACGGCTTCATGGCCTCGTCCTCGAGCGCCGTATAGACGAGCAACTGTGTTTTTGCATGCGCGAACTGAACCGCGCCGAGCGTGACGGCGGCGGCAACGAGCCAACGCAGCGCCACGCTCAGACGATTGCTGCAACCGTTCAACCCCTGCTTTTCCTTCATTTCCAGACCCCTTGAGAAAGTGGCGTCGCGGCCAGCGACGAAAACGACCGGTGCTGCGGGACTACTGCCTATTGCGAGCTTCGTGACGACTGCTGTTTGTGGACTCGAGAATGTTGTCTGTTGTTGACAATCTACAAAGCATCAATTTTAATGTCAAGTATTGCCACACTTTGCCACATAACGCCTCATCCACAACACCCGACTTACCCTAGCCCAGAGGACACGTCATGAGCGAAACACCGGTTTCCATCGAAGTGAACGGCCGCAGCTACAACTGGATGCATCGACCCGTCGTCGTGGTCTGTGTGGACGGCTGCGCATATGAATATCTGGAGATGGCGGCAGCGGCGGGCGTTGCGCCGTTTCTCGGCAAACTGCTGGATTCCGGCACTGCGCTCAAGGGTGAGTGTGTCGTGCCGAGCTTCACGAACCCGAACAATCTGTCGATCGTGACCGGCGTGCCGCCCGCTGTGCATGGCATTAGCGGCAACTACTTTTTCGATCGCGACAGCGGCACCGAGGTGTTGATGAACGACCCGAAGTACCTCGTCGCCCCGACCGTGCTGGCCGGTTTCGCCGAAAAGGGTGCGCACGTCGCGGTGGTGACCGCAAAAGACAAACTGCGCCGCCTGCTTGGTAAGGATCTCGCGGGCGTGTGCTTCTCGGCGGAGAAAGCCGACGAGGCGACGATCGAGGAAAACGGCATCGACAATCTGCTGGAGTTGGTCGGCAAGCCGGTGCCGAGCGTGTATAGCGCCGAGCTGTCGGAATTCGTCTTCGCGGCCGGTGTGCGTCTGCTCGAAACCCGTGCAATCGACCTGATGTATCTGTCGACCACCGACTACGTCCAGCACAAATGCGCGCCGGGCACAGCCGGTGCGAACGCGTTCTACCAGATGATGGACGGCTATCTGCGACGGCTCGACGAGCTGGGGGCGATTGTCGCGATCACGGCCGATCACGGCATGAACGCGAAGCACAACGAAGACGGCGAGCCCAACGTGATCTATCTTCAGGAACGCTTTGACGAGTGGCTCGGCAACGACGCCGCCCGCGTGATCCTGCCGATCACCGACCCGTACGTCGTGCATCACGGCGCGCTTGGATCGTTCGCGACCGTCTACCTGCCCCCTTCAGTCGATATCGAAGAGATGCGCCGACGGCTTGCAGCGGAACCCGGCATCGAACTGGTGCTGACGGGCGCCGAAGGCTGCGCACGTTTCGAGCTACCTCCCGCGCGCATGGGCGATCTCATCGTGATCTCGACACGCGATGTGGTGCTCGGCACCCGGCGCATCAAACACGATCTGTCCGGCCTCGACGTGCCGCTGCGCTCGCATGGCGGCCTTGCCGAACAGATCGTGCCGCTTCTGTTCAACCAGCCGGTCGCGAAGTCGGTCGCCCAGCGCGCACGGCTGCGCAACTTCGACATCATCGACATCGCACTCAATCACCTTCAATGACCGGGGAAACGGAAATGAACGCCATTGCGGAAACGAAAACTCAATTGCAGGTGCGTCATGAAGCGCTGCGCATCGGCGGCGAAAAAATCTTTCGCGACGAAGTGATCGAAGTGCGCAACCCATACGACGGCACGCTTGTCGGCACGGTGCCGAAAGCCACGCTAGAGGACGTGCGTCATGCGTTCGAATTCGCTCGCGCGTATCGTCCCGCGCTGACCCGTTATGAGCGCGCCGCGATCCTGAGGCGCGCAGCCGATGCAGTGCGCGCGCGCACGGAAGAGATCGCCGCAGTGATCACGGCGGAAGCCGGCCTGTGCTGGAAGGATTCGACGTATGAGGCCGGCCGCGTGGCCGACGTGCTGGTGTTCGGCGCCGGCGAGGTGCTGAAAGACGATGGTCAGATTTTTTCTTGCGACCTCACACCTCACGGAAAGAAGCGGCGTGTCTACACGCAAAGGGACCCGCTGCTCGGTGTAATCTCCGCGATTACGCCGTTCAACCACCCGATGAATCAGGTCGCGCACAAGATCGTGCCGTCGATTGCGACGAACAATCGGATCGTGGTCAAACCATCGGAGAAAGTGCCGCTGTCCTGCTATCTGCTTGCGGACATTCTCTATGAAGCCGGTTTGCCCGTGCAGATGCTCCAGGTGTTGACGGGCGACCCTCGCGTCATCGCCGACGAGTTGATCACAAACCCCGCAATCGATCTCATTACCTTTACCGGCGGCGTCTCGATCGGCAAATCGATCGCCTCGCGCATGGGCTACCGTCGCGCGGTGCTCGAACTCGGCGGAAATGATCCGATCATTGTGATGGAGGACGCCGATCTCGACGAAGCCAGTTCACTCGCCGTGTCGGGCTCTTATAAGAATTCCGGCCAACGCTGCACGGCAATCAAGCGCATGCTGGTGCACGAGTCGGTCGCCGATCGCTTCACCGACCTCGTCGTGGACAAAACTCGCGCGTGGAGATATGGCAATCCGGCGGATAGTTCGGTGGACATGGGAACGGTCATCGACGAGGCTGCCGCGCAGTTCTGCGAACGCCAGGTCAACGACGCGTTGTCGCGCGGCGCCCGACTGCTCGCGGGCAATCGTCGCGACGGCGCGCTCTATTCACCGACCGTCGTCGATCGTGTCACGCCCGATATGCCACTCGTCAAACACGAGACATTCGGCCCCGTGTCGCCGATCATGCGTTTTTCCAATATCGATGAAGCGATCCGCATGTCCAACTGCACCGACTACGCGCTGTCGTCGTCGGTCTGCACGAACCGCTTCGATTACATTACGCGGTTCATCACCGAATTGGAGGCGGGGAGTGTGAACGTGCGCGAAGTGCCGGGTTACCGGCTCGAGCTCACCCCGTTCGGCGGCGTAAAGGACTCGGGGCTCGGCTACAAGGAAGGCGTGCAGGAGGCGATGAAGAGTTTTACCAATACGAAGACCTACTCCTTGCCATGGTGAGTGCGAAACGCTAATGCGTCTCTCGTGACGAACTGTCTCTGCGCGCTGCGGACCACGAATATCGGTCGCTGCGGGCAGGGACATTAGTTGATTTTGGAGGCTTACGCAGACTGAGACACCGACATAGTGGCGATCAAGGTCGGGCCGCCGATCCGCGCCTGGATTGTCGCATGCTTGCGGCGCGCGGCGATGCGATCAGCGCATCCATCTGCTCGCGCGAAGGGATCGCCTCGAGTGCGCTCAAGGCGTACTTCCGCGAATTCGTGACGCCGCAGTTTCCGTTGGCAAGCGAGACAGCGGGACTGATGCTGTCCTCCGCAATGACATCGATGCACCGCCAATGATTCCCGCGTTCGCAGCTTGAATCATCGGCATGGAGCGATTCCCTACGCCGTATCCGTCGGCAACCGATTCGATGGTTTTTCCAATCCGAGCGGCTATGTCTCGTAGTTCAAATCACAGGTGCCACGGCCACGACACTAGATCGAATTATTCTCGGGTCGTCGCTCCCCAGCTTCCCGATTCTCCGTCACGACTCGGCGAACGGCTTCCAAAAGGTCAGGGCGCGCCTCGGGGTCGGGGACTTCGATCAGCTTGCGTGGAGCCTTGGCGTGGGGCTTCAGCGTCACACCGTCAAGTTTTTGCGGCGCAGTCATAGTTTGTCTCCGGCTTCGATCACAGCTAATTCGGACGGCAGGCTCGGTCTTGCTTCTGGTTTCCGAAAATCACGCCTTCGGATCTTTACTGACTGGGGAATTGTGGACTCCGTGCGTCGCGCGTCTCCAGGCTTCGTCGGCGCGTTGCTGGGCCGATCTCACGGTATATGCGACCCCTTGCTTGCCTTTCGGAGCTGGCGAAAACGTCGAAGTCAGACCGGAAAATGTCCGGCGGACGGTCTTGCTGACCATGGCGCGCTCCGCGTTTGTGTCGGAATGGTAAGTCTAGGCCTTTACGCGCAACTCGCGATACTGTACGTTTACACAGTGCTTTGGCGAGTCCACTTTGGACGCGAGGGAACGCCTCAAGCGAAACCGCGCCCGTACTCACGTTGCGCCAAGGGAGTCCGCGTCAACCCACTACGCCCTTAAGAGAGTGCTAATGGGAATCAGGGAAGCTCGCCGGATTATCCGCAGCCTTTGGCATCAGCAACGAGAGTCAGGCGCACAGGAGTCGGTGGAGCGTGTCCAGTACGAAGAGGATGCGTTCGTCCGTCGGGAGGATTGAAATGACCGATGAGCTGCGACGGCAACTCCGCGAAGTTGAGCAAGCGTTGGTGGCGCTTGAAGGCGTGATTGCAGTGCGACGGGAGTACATCTCGTTGCTTCAGCGTTTGGGATCTCGTGATAAGGAGCTAGCCTCCCTCGACGCGCTTTTGACCGCCTGGTCACGTCTGCAGTCGCAGCGAGACTGCCTTGCCGCCGCTATCGCCAGTGGGGCCCGGTGAATAGCGTTGGGGAATGTCCAGGTCGCATGTCGATTGATATCGATTGCGGTTGAGCGCAAGGTGATGGCATGCGCGCCCCAGGGTTAGGCGCCATGCCCGAGCTCTTGAGCGAGCCCGATGAGGATTCCTTCGGGGCCACGGATGTAGCAGAGCCGATACGTGTTTTCGTACCGGGTCACTTTGCCGACGAGTTCCGCCCCGCGTTTACCGAGACGGGCGAGCGTATCGTCGATGTCCTCCACGGTAAACATGACGCGTAGGTAACCAAGGGCGTTCACCGGGGTGCGACGGTGATCGGCGACCACAGGTGGCGCAAGGAATCGGGACAGCTCGAGCCGGCTGTGACCGTCCGGCGTACGCATCATGGCAATTTCGACGCGCATGCCGCGCAATCCCGTGACGCCATCTGCCCAGTCTCCTTCGATTGGGGCGCGCCCCTCGAGCTCAAGGCCAAGTTCAACAAAAAACTCAATGGCGGCATCGATGTCTTCAACCACGATGCCGACGTTGTCCATACGCTTCACCGTCATGATGTCTCCTTGGCGCCTGGCTGAAGCGCCGATCGTAACGCTGCCGACCTGAGCTACCGCTCAAGCTCAGGGGTATCCATGCGAGTGTCCTTCGGCTCACCGCCAGGCATCATCAGCAGAAACGTGTCGCCAATATCGATGCTGCGACGGTTTCCACAACTCCAATACACAGCGTAGGGCTCGTTGTTATTGACACGGTAGATACCATCCGCGTGGTCTACCCAAGTCCACCTTTTTGGATTCCAAGTGGAGAGATATACAGCCATGCCTTATGACCTTTGTTTTGATTTACCGTTTTACACGTTTTAATTACGAAGGCAAAGGATCAATCCATCGTCCGCACTTTCGTGTGCATTGTCCCTCGAACCATGACGGCATGCCTCACGCCGGATTTAGCATCGCCTTTGAGCCAAATGCGGCCCCAGACCGAATCTCCATCTCCGATTTATATGCACGTCTGCTTGTCTCGACGACAGCATATTGCTATTCAAAGTTACGGTGTATGTATGCCTTGGTTAGCCCGCCCAGCGTATTTTCACTCGACGCGAACTTTCGCAACTCGTCCAGCCCCAAGCTTGGGAGAACAAGTCGATTCGCCACATTGACGCAGAACGGGTCGCCACTGAGCCGCCTTGACGCGTGACTTGTCAGCCGTTGGATGATTTGATTCATTTGGGATCTTCAAAGTCAACGGAATAAGGCGTCTCTGCTCATAACCTTCGCCGTCGCATTCCTCTTCCCTAAGTCTCAATCAGTACTCGTCGTGCTGAATGCATTGGGCTTTGTGCGTTTAACGCATTTAATTGCCAATAATTTTTAACGGCGACCATCATTCAGCATAAAAACGCATCGTATTAGTAAAAGTACTGATGCTGTAGTCAGACTACATTCCTACATTACTCAGCACGGAGAGTCGCTACAGTCAATCAGATGGTCCCGATTTCGTTCGGGCCGGCAAACGTTTGCGCAGCCACCCTGCGTCGCCAGCCTTCGTGTCCGATATGAACCCTATCGGACTCGCTCCGCTTCCGCATTCCAACAAAAGCAGAATCTCGGAGAGACAGATATGCAGAAGAAAATATGGCCAGCGGTCGCGTTAGCGGCCGCCGTGTGCGTCGCGGCCCGTGCGGATGTACTCGACTTTCCACTCGATTTCGCGCCCACTTCAAGTGCGGTGAACGCGTTCGGATCGGCGGCCGCGCATCGGCGCGCCGACACCCTCGTCAGCAAGATGACGCTCGACGAAAAGCTGCAGTTCATTCATTCGGAATACGCAATGTCCGCCGTGCCGGGAGGCGGTGCGGGCTTCATTCAAGGGGTACCGCGCCTCGGCATTCCCGACCTGAACATGGTCGACTCCGCGACGGGCTCCGGCAGCACATCGCAGGCCAGCACGACCTTCCCGGCAACGATCGCACTTGCGGCAAGCTGGGACCGCCGCCTGTCTTCCAATTTCGGCAGACAGGTTGCGATAGAACTGCGTGCACAGGGCTTCGGAATGGGACTTGGCGGGGGCACGAATCTCGCGCGCGAGCCGCGCGGCGGCCGGCTGTTCGAGTATCTCGGCGAAGATCCGGTGCTCGCCGGCGAGATGCTCGCCGAGCGCACTGACGGCACGCAGCGCGAGAAGGTCATCGCCACGATCAAGCACTACGCCGGCAACGAGCAGGAACATAACCGGGGGGGCGGCAATAGCCAGATCGACGAACGCACGTTGCGCGAACTCTATCTATTGCCGTTTGAAATTGCCGCAAGACGCGCGCAGCCGGGCAGCGTGATGTGCAGCTATAACCGGCTCAACGGCGACTATGCGTGCGAGAACGCGCATCTGCTCAACGACGTGCTGAAGAACGATTGGCACTTTGAAGGACAGGTCCAGTCGGATTGGGGGGCGACGCATAGCACGGCGAACGCGATCAACGCCGGCCTCGACGAGGAAGAGGACGTCGGTTCCACCGTCTATCTGACACCCACGGCAGTTCGGCAGGCAATCGCGAGCGGCTCGGTTTCGACCGCGCGCCTCGACGACATGGTGCGACGCAAGCTGTACGTGATGATCCGCATCGGCGTGATGGACGATCCTCCGAAGGGCGGCGCCACGATCGACTTCGCTGGCGCGAACGCATTCGTGCAGGCGGTCTCCGAGCAGTCGATGGTACTGCTCAAGAACGACAACAACCAGTTGCCGCTCTCCGCGGCCTCGCTTTCACGGATTGCGGTGATCGGCGGACACGCTGATGCGGCGGTGCTGACGGGCGGCGGGTCAGGCAATACCCGTGATCCGGTCACGGGGGCATTCGCGGGTTGCGGCGGCTTGACGTTCGGCACATCGACTGGGTGCAGTTGGTGGACCAATCCGTGGCTGAAGCTGAACACGCCCATTGTTGCGGCGATTCGCGCGCTCGCGCCATCGGCGCAGGTGAGCTTTGCCGGCAACAGCGATCAGCAGACTCCGTTTCGTGCGTACACTCAACAGGAGATCAACCAGGCTGCGGCGCTCGCGGCCCGCTCGGATGTCGCAATTGTCGTCGTAGCGCAGCCGGCGGGTGAAGACTTTGGCGATTTGCAAAGCCTGAGCCTTGCGAATCCGTCGAACCAGGATGCGCTTGTCGACGCGGTCGCACACGCCAATCCCCGCACGATCGTCGTCGTGGAAAGCGGCAACCCGGTGCTGATGCCGTGGAAGGATCGCGTGGCGGCGATCGTGGAAGCCTGGTATCCGGGCGAAGGCGGCGGCAATGCGATCGCGAACGTGCTGTTCGGTAAGGTCAATCCTTCCGGCAAGCTGCCCGTCACGTTCCCCGTGCGTGACCAGGATACGCCGACGTGGGGACAAAGCGGCGCGTTCGAGCCAGATCCCGTCTACGCGGAGAAGCTGAACATGGGCTACCGCTGGTACGACGCGAAAAACATCACGCCGATGTTCGAGTTCGGTTACGGGCTGTCGTACACGCATTTCTCCTACTCGGGGCTATCCGTCAAACATCGTCCTGACGGCGCGATCGACGTGTCGTTCACGGTGCGCAACGACGGCCGCATGGCGGGCGCGGAAGTGCCGCAGGTGTATCTCGGCGTGCCCTACCGCGACGAGCCGCCGCGACGTCTGGTCGGCTGGGAGAAGATCGGCCTGAACTCCGGCGAAGCACGCCACGTTCGCGTCACGGTCACGCCGCGCATGCAGAGCGTGTGGGACACGTCGCGCAATGGCTGGCGGTATGTGCCGGGCGGGACGGTGTACGTCGGAGCGTCGTCACGTGACATTCGGCTGCAAGGGAGCTGAAACTCGTACTCCCGTCACGAATCTGGGCGCATGCTGTTCCGCGCCCGGGAACATGGGCTGACCCGCTCGCCAGCAGGACCTGGCGAGCGGCGCGCGGCGCGGGCCGTCAACGATTTGGCTCACAGTGCCAAACGACCGTTCTTGGTTCACCATGACAAATTTCGACTCGAACCCGACACGGGACGGGACGGGCAACGAACCTGTCATCCGTGGGCGAGAGAACCCGCGCGGCTCATCGCGATTATGACTGCGCGTCGCCTGTCGCCTGAAAACCACCGCCCAGCGTCTTCGTGAGCGCAATGGACGCCTGAAGACTCTGACCCGTCAGTTCAAGCAACGCAAGTTGTTCCTGAATCGCCGACTCGCGCGCCTCTTCCACCTGCAGCCTGTCGACGAGTCCGCGCCCATAGCGGGCCGATGCGCTGTCGAAAACAAACCGCACGTCCTGGAGCTTTTTCTGCTGCATCGCGGTCCGTTCACTCAGGTCTTTCAACGCACTTCTAATGTGTTGCATCCACCGGTTGAATCCGCCGGGCAAATCGGCCATTCGAATTTTGCATTCCGAATCGAATGGCCGTCGATACAGTCGGCGGTTGTTCCACTATCTAATAGTCGCGCGATGCTTACCTCCGTACGCGATCTATCGGCCCGACGCGGACTTTCGGCCGCCGAAAAAAATGGGCGTGCTACTACACGTCTTTCGCCGGCACCGTTGCTGACGTTCCAATCGTATCGGGGCTGGAATGCGCCAGCACGTAGTTCACCAGCGCCTTCAGCTTGGCAGGCTGTTGGCGTCTGCTGGGGTAGTACAGGTAGAACCCCGGAAAAGTCGGTGAGAAGCTGCTCAAGACGCGCTTCAACTTCCTGGCCCGGATGTGAGGAAGCGCGAGCTGCTCGAACGTATACGCCAGGGCAATCCCATCCAGCGCAGCCTCAACCGAGAACAATGAGTCGCTGATAGTGAGATTGCCGCTGATCTCGTACTCGACGATACGGCCATCGACGGCGAGCTCCCACTTGTAAATTGCCCCGCTGCCTGAAAACCTGAATCGCACACAGTTGTGATGGATCAGATCGGATGGGTGCCGTGGCACGGGATGATTCTTGAAGTAACGGGGGGATCCGACGATCGATACGCCAACCGGCCCACCGAGAGGCAGAGCGATCATATCTTTCTGAACACTCTCTCCCATTCGAATGCCAACGTCGAACCCTCTTTCGACGATGTCCACGTAGCCCTCATCATTCGTCAGCTCCACGTGGACATCCGGATAGGCCTTCAGGAACCCGGCCAGCAGCGGCTGGAGGACCATGGCAGTCGAGATTCGCGCTGCGTTGATGCGCAGGATGCCCGATGGCCGACCCTGAAGCTCATGAAGCTGCTCCCCGGCTTCCAGCACGTCGCTCAACGCCGGCCCGATCCGGGACAGATATGCCTGTCCGGCTTCAGTGAGACTGACGCTGCGCGTGTTCCGGTTGAGAAGCCTGACGCCGAGCCGGGCCTCCAGGTGGCGGATCGCCTGACTGAGCGCAGACGGCGAGACCTCGAGCGCTGCCGCGGCGGCAGAAAACCCGCGGTGCTCTGCGACCTTCCAGAATGCGAGCAGTCCATCAAGCTGATTGAGTCTCATACTTTGAAGAATATCTTCAAAGCGTGTTCAGTACCAGGGTGTTTTTCTTCTCAGTCAATGTGCCTAGAGTGAAGGGCAATGACTAAGGACTGGGAGTTTGAGCATGAGCAAAGTGTGGTTTATCACGGGTGCTGGCAGCGGGATCGGCGCTGGTACGGCCAAGGCCGCATTGAAGGCGGGTGATCGAGTCATTGCCACAGGCAGGAGCCTGGACAAAGTGGGCAATGCCCTGAGCGACCTGGCCGGCGAGAACCTGGAGATTCTCCGGCTGGACGTCTCCGACGAGGTCCAGGTAACGGCGGCGGTCGAAGAGACGCAAAAAAAGTTCGGTCATATCGACGTGGTCGTGAACAGTGCCGGTTACAGCCTCTTGGGCAATTACGAGGAACTGGGAACGCAAGACATTCAACACCTCTTTGCGACGAACTTCTGGGGCGTGAGTCATGTCATGCGGGCAGCGCTGCCGGTCATGCGCAAGCAGCGGTCCGGGCACATCATCAACGTCAGTTCCGTGGCAGGCGTTGTCGGCCTGATGCACTGCGGCGCCTACAGCGCGAGCAAGTTTGCGGTGGAGGGCCTTTCGCTCGCTGTGGCTGAGGAGGTCGGAAAGTTCGGCATCAAGATTACGGTGGTCGAGCCGGGATTCTTCCGCACGGATCTGCTGGACGCCGCCAACGCCAAGTGGCCCGACAAACGTATCGACGATTACGCAGCCGCCGAGGTCAGCGCCGAGGCGATGTGGTCTCCCTATGCGGGCAAGCAACCTGGCGATCCGAACAAGCTCGGCCACGTTTTGGTAGAGCTTGTGGGCATGGACACTCCGCCCAGAGTGTTCGTGGCCGGAAGCGATGCACTGGCGGCGGTCGGGCCAGCTGTCGAGGCCCGATTGAAGGCAGTGCACGCCCATGAGGCGCTTTCCAGGTCCACGGACGGCAGCTTCTGATCGCGAAGCGAGGTGCCCTTGCCGCGACACACCTAACCTGCGAAGGACTGACCCATCATGAGCACGCTCCACGTCAACGGTGGTGAGCACACGGTCGACGTCGCCCCGGACACGCCCATTCTCTGGGCCTTGCGCGACACGCTGGGCATGACCGGCACGAAGTTCGGCTGCGGCGCCGCGCTGTGCGGCGCCTGCACGGTGCATCTGGACGGGCAGGCCATCCGCTCCTGCATTACGCCGATATCGGCGGCCCAGGGCAAGCAGATCACCACCATCGAAGCCACCACCGACGGCAGCGACAAAGTCGGCGCCGCCGTGCATGCAGCGTGGGTCAAGCACGACGTAGCGCAGTGCGGCTACTGTCAAAGTGGCCAAATCATGAGCGCCACGGCGTTCCTGAAGTCGCTGCCCCGCGGCAAGCAGCCTACCGCCGTCGAGATCGACTCGGCCATGGCCGGCAACATTTGTCGCTGCGGCACCTACGCCCGCATTCGCGCCGCAGTGGCCGATGCCGCCAGGGCCCTGACCTGAAGGAGCCACCATGTTGCCTGAATTCGACTACAGCGAAATGCCACGCGCCCTGCAGCACCTGCTGACCAGGTGCCGGGCTGGGGAAGCGGCCACACTGCCGCGCCGCAGCTTCCTGAAGCTGGTGGGTGCCAGCGGACTGGCGCTTGGCGTGTTTCCCTACCTGGCCATAGGCCAAACCACAGGCAGCGGCCGGGCGGCCAGCGCCTTGAAGCCGACGCAACAGCCATCGGCCTTCGTGCAAATCGGCCCCAAGGGCGAGGTCACGGTAACCATCAACCGCCTGGAGTTCGGCCAAGGTGTGCAAACCGGTTTACCGATGATCCTGGCAGAGGAACTCGACGCGGACTGGAATCTGGTGCGCAGCCGGCAGGGCTCGAACGACCCCGCCTACGTCGACCCGCTCTTCGGCATTCACCTCACCGGTGGTTCCCAGTCGATCAAGAACAGCTTCACGCAGTACCGGGAGCTCGGCGCGCGTGCCCGGGCCATGCTGCTGTCCGCGGCGGCAGCACGCTGGAAAGTGGACGTGGCCACGCTGCGCACGCGGGCCGGGACTGTGCTGGGCGCCGGTAACCGCAAGCTGAGCTACGGCGAACTGGCAGAAGCTGCGATGGCGCTACCCGTGCCCGAGAAGGTCACGCTGAAGAGCCCCAAGGACTTCCGCATCATTGGCCGCCCCACCACGCGCCTCGATGCGCAGGCTAAGAGCAGTGGACATCAGGAATACGGCATCGACACGCATCTGTCCGGCCAACTCACCGCCGTGGTGGCGCATCCGCCCGTGTTCGGCGCGCGACTGACCACGGTGGACGACAGCGCCGCGCGCGCCATCAAGGGGATTAAGGCCGTGCTGCGCGTGCCGCTGGATCGCGGTGGTGAAGGTGTGGCCGTGGTGGCCGACGGCTATTGGCCGGCAAAGCAGGGGCGCGATGCGCTGAAGCTACAGTGGGACACGGCATCGGTCGAGAAGGTGGATAGCGAACGGTTGCTGGCCCAGTACCGCGAGCAGGCTGGTCGCCCGGGCGCGCGCCAGTTCGACGCAGATATGGCACCGCTAGCTACTGCCCCGCACCAGTTGGAGGCCGAGTTCGTGTTCCCCTACCTGGCCCACGCGCCGATGGAGCCACTGAACTGCACCGTCCAGCTGTCCGACGGGCGAGCCGAATTGTGGGTCGGCAGCCAGTGCCCCGGCCTGGACGCCGTCGCGGCCGCGCGCGTGCTGGGTCTCAAGCCCGAGCAGGTGAAAATGCATGTGCAGATGGCAGGCGGCGGCTTTGGCCGGCGTTTCGTGGGCACGAGCGACTACGTGGTCGAGGCATGCGAGGTCGCCAAGGCCGTCCGTTCCGCCGGCCTGAATGCGCCGGTGCGCACGCTCTGGAGCCGCGAGGACGACATCAAGGGCGGCTACTATCGCCCCATGCACCTGCACCACGCACGCATCGGCTTCGACGAGCGCGGCAAGGTGCTCGCCTGGGACCATGTCATTGTTGGCCAGTCCATTACCTCGGGCACGGCATTCGAGGAATTCCAGGTGAAGAACGGCATCGACGCCACGGCCACCGAGGGCATGCGTCACCCCTATCCGCTGCCGATGCGCCTGACCGTGCATCACCCCAAGACCAACGTCCCAGTGCTGTGGTGGCGCAGCGTGGGTTCCACCCACACTGCCTACGTGATGCAGACCCTGCTCGACGATATCGCGCGCGCCACAAAGCAGGACCCGGTGGCCTACCGTATGAGCCTGTTCGGTGACAAGCACTCGCGTCACCGCGCTGCGCTGAAGCTGGCGGTGGACAAGAGCGGCTACGGGAAGAAGCAGCTTCCCACCGGTCGCGCATGGGGCGTGGCTGTGCACGAGTCCTTCGACTCGGTGGTGGCCTATGTGGTGGAGGCCTCTTTGCAAGAGGGTCGTCCCGTACTGCACCGTGTCACGGGTGGGGTGCATTGCAACCTGGCCGTGAACCCGCGCAGTGTGGAGGCACAGGTGCAGGGGGCAGCGGTCATGGGGCTGTCGATGTGCCTGCCAGGCTCGGCCATCACGCTAAAGGACGGTGTCGTCGAGCAGAGCAACTTTGGCGACTTCACGGTGGCGCGCATCACCGACACGCCGACGTTCGATGTCCACATTGTGCCGAGCGCCGACGCACCCACCGGCATGGGCGAGCCCGGCCTGCCACCGCTGGCGCCCGCGTTTGCCAACGCCATTGCGAGCCTTACCGGCAAGCCGCAGCGCCAATTGCCGTTCAACCTGGCCTGACCCGACATAGTCAGCGGCGGATATACCCAGGCATTGATCACGCAGATGGCCCAGACGGTCGTTTGCAACCGGCATCACTCGATAGACCAGCAAATGTGCAGATGGCTCCGCTCACCGTCGACCGCCTACCGCTGAACGAACAGAAGATGACCCTTGAATTCATTGTGAACATGCTTGGGGTCCCAAGAGCCGGCATGACCGAAGCACCCGATCTGGACGACGTCATTCGCTTCAACGAAGCGATCGATCAGGCACTTGCAGAATCAGTTGCCTTTTTCAGCGCACAGGCGGAGCAGAGCCGTAACCTCCTGCTTGGCAGGCTGGGGCACGACATGCGCAGCCCTGTCCAGGCGATTCAGGTCACTGCTTCGTATCCGGCAGCCTTAATGCCGGGGAGCGAGTATCGGGAGCAGCAGCCCGCATGCAGGCGTTGCTTGACGACCTCACCGATTTCAATCCGACAAACCTCGGCTTGGGCATCAACGTAATGCTCACGAGTGTCAATCTGGCGGATGTGCTTGCCGACGAGCCGGAGGAGTTGCGTGTAATTCATCCTGACAGGCAGATCGAGTTACACGTGAATGGTGCAACGGCCCACGCGACGCCAGCCGCGCCGGGACTCATGCAGCCGGGAATGCGACGACCGATCATTTCTTGCCCGACGGCGCGGGGCCAGCATCGCCGTTATGCTCCTCGGCTGCAAGATTGCCGAGGTGGTCATCGACCGCACTGCCTATCGTGGGATGGAATTGCGCGTCCCCGAGAAGGTCCGTCATTTCGAAGCGCGTGAGCTTGTCCCGCACAGGGTCCTTAAGCTCGGCGAAGTGCAACTCGATGCCACGCGTTCCCAACTCGCGGATCAACTCGCGAAGCATATCGGCCGATGTCACGTCCACACTCGTCACCGGCTCTGCTGCCACGACCACTCTGCGCACGCGTGTAGGCGATGCCGCGATGGCCTGTGACAGACGCTCCTGAAACAGCTCGGCGTTGGCAAAGAAGAGCGGGGCATCCCAGCGGAACAGCACGAGACCGGAAATCTGTTCACCGTGCGGATAGCGCTCCAGGTCATGGTAGCCGCGCAAGCCAGGAACGCGCCCGAGAATCGCGAAATGCGGTCTCCAGCCGTCCCACAGAAATTCAATGATCGCTATCGCCACCGCGAGGCAGATACCGGGGATGGCGCCGAAGACAGCGACGCCTGACAGGCACGCGATGGATAGCCAGAATTCCCATTGCTGGATGCGGAAAATGCGCTTGAGGTCGTTGATCTCGAAGAGGCCGATGGCCGCGGCAATGACCACCGCGGCGAGCGCGCTGGTGGGCAGATAACGCAGCAGGTCCGGTGCCACCAGCAGCAGCGCCGCGACCGCCACGGCGCCTACGACGCCCGTCAACTGCGTCTTCGCGCCTGCGGCTTCCGCGACGGGGGTGCGGGAGGAGCTGCTGCTGATCGGGAAGCCGTGGAACAGTCCCGCCGCGAGGTTGGCGGCCCCCAGGCCGATCATCTCCTGGTTCGGATCGACCCGGCTGTTTGCGCGCGCAGCGAAGGTTCGCGACAGCACGCTGGTATCGGCGAAAGCGATGAGCGCGACCGCGCTGCCGCCGAGGACGATCTTCGCCAGATCAGCGCCGCTTGCCCACGGCAGTGCGAACGCCGGCAGTCCCTGCGGAATCTTGCCAAGCACCTTGACGCCAAGACTGTCGAGGCCGAATACGCTGACACACAGCGTCGCCAGCACGACTGCGATAAGAATGCCCGGAAGCTTTTCGAAACGCTTCAGAAAGAGGATGAGTACGAGGCTTCCTGCGCCCACCGCGAAGCTGGTCCAATTGGCCTTTCCCGCGGCTATGGCCTGCACAAGGCTGGTGAGATCCCGAAGCGGTCCTTGTTCTTCGATGGAGATGGCGAACAGCTTGGGCAACTGGCTGATCAGCACCGCGAGCGCAATGCCGTTCATGTAGCCGTAGCGGATCGGCTTGGACAGCAGTTCCGTGATGAAGCCCAGCCGCAAGATTCCCATCACGATGCAGACCACACCGGAGACAATGGCCATCATGCTGGCAACCGCGATCGCGCGAGAGGGATCGCCGGCGGCGACCTGCGCAACCACCGCCAAAATGGGTGCGGCGAGCGCGGAGTCCGGCCCGAGCACCAATATTCGGCTGGGCCCGAATACCGCATAGGCGAGCAGCGGAACAATCGTCGCGTACAGGCCGCACACCCCCGGAACGCCCGACGCCTCCGCGTAAGCGATCCCGACCGGCACTAGCATCGTGGTCAGCACCAGACCCGCGGCCAGATCCTTCGGCAGCCAGCTTGCCCGATACCCTTTGACGACCTGAATGACGGGCAACGAGCGAAGCCATCGTTGTGCGCGTCCTGCGTTGCGCTCCGAGTGGATGGGGCTATCGGTTCCCATGATTCGCACCTTCAGACAATTGAGAGGCATGGATGGCGACAGTATGCTCTTGACCCTGCAGCCAGGATGGCACTTGCTTGAACGGCGAGTTGAACCGACTCCGTGCCGGGCATCTTCGCGGACACCATTATTCTTTGCCGGGTGTGTCTGAAGGGGAATAGCTGACTGCAAAAGGGCCCGGACTGAAGCCAATGGCGGATTGCAGCATCGGCAGCTCCTTACTTGCTGAATCAGCAGCCCCTAGTTCTGTAGACGGGGTGCGAAGTTGCCGAGTAGTACGTCCCGCTAGACGGTTAGTTGCGTTTCTTGGTTCGCGAAAAAGGACCGAGAGGTGAGCTGATACGGGAAGCAACATTGCTCCTTCTGTCATGCCTGAATCGGACCCGGCAGATTCCCGATCCGGCTATCGGCGATCCCTTCGGTCGCAGCCATCAATGCCTCCCGCACCGGAATACCGGCGGCCGGTCAGCTTACAGAGACTGCGTTCTAGCCCTGCAGCAGATGCCCTTCCCTCTCGCCACTGGCCGACGCAAACGCGTCCGTACGAACTACACCTTGCGCGATCGCCTTGCGGGACTACATTTAATCAATATCCGTCAAGACCATGTGGCGTGATACGAGCGGCGAATCTCGGAATGTGTCTGCGGCAGTGCGATAAAAGGAGATACCAAATGGCAGAGATAGACAAGGAAGACGTCGTTGCGGTGCTGAACCGGATTCTCGAATCCGAGCTGGCCGGCGTCGTTCGATATACGCACTACTCGTTTCTTGTTTTCGGATTCGGACGCATTCCGATCAGATCCTGGCTGCGCGAGCAGGCCGACGAATCGCTGTTGCACGCACAGCAGGTCGGAGAGTGGATTACCACATTGGGCGCCTATCCGTCGCTTGCGATCGGTCCCCTCCTCGACTCGCACACGTTCGATATCTCGTCGATCCTCCGCGAATCGCTGCAAGCCGAGAACCTAGCGCTGACGCTTTATCGCGAACTGCTCGCGCTGGTCGAGGACCGCTCCGTTGCACTCGAGGAGTTCGCCCGCCAGATGATCCATATCGAAGAGATGCACGCGGGCGAAGTCGACAAGATGCTGCGCCGCCCTGGAGAAGTGACGACGTCGACTGAACGTCAGGCGGGCCAACCCTGATCAAACGGACTATGGCGGCATCATGTGCGAGGCGCGCCACGGACGGTGGCGCGCCTCTTCGGGCTATTTGGCGGGAAGACCCAGCATGACACGCGCGTGGGCGGCGCTCGCCACCGGCCGGCCATATTCGCCGCACAACGAGGCCACGCGCGCAACCAGTTGCGCGTTGCTCTTCGCCAGTGTGTCCTTGTCCCAGCGCACATTGTCTTCCAGACCCGTGCGGCAGTGGCCGCCCAGTTCGAGAGTCCAGTGATTGACCTCCAACTGATGCCGTCCGATACCGGCGGCGGTCCACGTTGCATCCGGCAGTAGCGCCTTGAGTTGTTGCACCTCGAACTCAAGAATCTCGCGACGCGCGGGCAGCGCGTTTTTTACACCCATCACGAACTGAACGTGCACGGGAGATTTCAGCAGCCCTTGTTGCACGAGGTCCCCTGTGCTGTACAACATCGCCAGATCGAAGATCTCGATTTCCGGTTTGACATCGTGGTCGAGCATCATTTGCGCAAGCGCACGCACAAAGTCCGGCGGATTTTCATAGACAGTTGTCGGAAAATTGACAGAACCCGTTGCGAGCGATGCCATATCCGGGCGCAGATCGAGCATCGCGCCGCGTTGCTCGAACGAACGGCCACGACCGCCTGTCGAAAACTGAATGATGATGTCAGGACAGTGTTTCCGGATGCCGTCCTGAAGAGAGGCGAAGCTCGACCGGTCGGAACTGGAGTTCTCCTGCTCGTCACGCACGTGCAGATGAACCAGCGATGCTCCGGCTTCGTACGCTTCGTGCGTGCTTTCAATCTGCTCGGAAATCGTGATCGGCACAGCCGGGTTATCCTTCTTGCGCGGAACTGAGCCTGTGATGGCAACGGAGATAATGCACGGTTCGCTCATGGCTCACACTCCAGTTCAAGGTTTACGTCCCGCCTATAGGGCGAGGGATCATGACCGCGTGCCCGGCGAAATGCCCGTACACCACGTGTTCCAAGTCTAGTTCAAATGCGCGCGATGAGGACCACGTATTGGGGACAGACGGAACGCGAGAACGCCCGGCGGCTCGTCCGCGTTACCACAACTCATCAAGATGCATCCCGTTGAGATGGCAGTTGAACAGCAAAAGGTAGCGCATGAAGTCGCTTCGTCAAGCCTATCGCCGACAGGCCTGGCTTAGCGAATCTGCCTAAGTCAAACCGCCCGCGACACGCTTCGCCGCCGTGAGTGTTCTGCTCAACCTCTCATCCAATTCGAGCGTCTCGGCGAGTCTGCGATTAGGTACCTCGAGACCCTATGGAATGCCCGGAGGCAAGGCCTCGATAAACTCGCGCAGCAGCAAGCCACCCTCGCCCGGCAACAGACGGTCATAGCGTGTTTCTTCAGAAATGGCCGCCGTAGTCGCAGGCACCGTCGCGCTGGCGTCACATAACTGCGCGTACCGGATTCGTGCCAGCAACGCGAGGCTTCCAGACCTCCTCTAGACAATCCCCCGCGATAACTTTCTTTAGCAACACCCGCCTGCACGTCAGTCACTTAAACCGGCCCGGATTGGGCTGGTTCACTCCGCAAGCAGTCGTAACGCACCTCGTGCATCACAACTGCCCGCGCCTTCGATGTCTCAAGGAAAATCGCTTGCCCGCCGGTAGCACAGATGCGTTATTGCCTGGCGTTTCGCCTGAAGACCACCCTGGGCATGTCCCTCGCACCGCAGTGGCGAATCTAGAAGCGGTGCGATACCGCGATGGCGCATGCAAACTGGCTGCGACTCGACGACGGCGCCGCGTTGAAGCCGTCCCCGATCGTCGCGGTTGCATTGATGACGTTGCCGGCGCCGGCGGTGCCCAGTGTCTGGCCATGCGCCCGCTGGAAGCCCTGCAGCGCGTACAGCATCGTGCGCGCCGAAAGGTTGTACGATTCCGCCAGATTGAACTGCTCGTACTGTGCCGCGCTGGCGATGCTGTTCGCTTTGGTCGCGCGCGTGATGCTATAGCCCGCCGCCAGGTCGGCTGCCACGGTCGCGCGAAAATGCAGCACGGCGCCGACCGTGTTGAAGATCGCCTCATCCCGGAACGCCGAGCCCACGCCAGGAATGTATTGAACGTTCGAATAGGATACCGACACATTCCACGCCGCCGAGAATGCGTAGGAGCCTGCGACCGCGACGCGCTGCTGGGCGGCCGCCGTCTGATAGCCATTGGTGAGCGCCGATACGCCAGGCTGGCCGCCCGAGTTCAAGGTCGAGTTTGCCCCCCAAGCGCCGCCTCCCAGCGTCGAGTTGTTGAATCGCTCGACGCCTGCGGCGACGCCCAGCGGCCCACTTGAATACCGCAGCGCCGCGCTCCAGCTCGAACCCCGGCTTAAACTGCCAGGCACCGCGCCAGGCGAGTAGGAGCCGCTGACGGTGAGGCCGTAAAACGCAGGCGACTTGTAGACAAGGGAGTTATTGACGCGGTATATCACGTCCAAATTGTCGATGTCACCAGCGTGCGCTCCGAAATAACCGGTTAGCCAGGTCGTGGGGCCATACGGACCCAACAGGGTGTAGTACGAGGTGTACTGACGGCCTGCAGTGAGCGTACCGTACCTCGCATCGGTCAGGCCCACGAACGCCTGTCTGCTGAACCCGGCATTCGCGAACTGCTGGGTGCCGCTAAGGAGGTTAAACCCGGACTCAAGCGTAAACACGGCCAGTGTGCCACCCCCAAGATCCTCAATCCCCTTGAATCCAAGGCGATTGCCATTCCAGATATTCTGACCAAGCTTGACGTTGGAATGGCCGTTGACCGTCGAGCCGAGCGACGTCTGGCTGCTCTGGTAAACGAGCCCTGCATCGACAATCCCGTACATCGTGACACTGCTCTGCGCGAACGCGGGTGCGGCAACGCATACGGTGCCGAAGATAAAAAGCGCGCTGATATAGGCACCGTTGCTTTTCATTCAGATCCTTTTGCGGCGGAGGTATCTGTCTAGGCGCGCTACCGTAGGCCTGCGGCAGATCAGGAAGGGCGCACTGCATGATAGGCAAGTTATGCAGCGGGTGCTACCGGCGAAACAGGCGAATGTCGCGAAATTGGCGTAAGAAACGAGCTGCACGAGGCGCGAGTTGCCAGGGCGACATTCCAACATGCGCTGCGCTGCCGATCGCGACTTTAGGCTGGCCGCAGTCAGTTTGGGGAAGTTGATCGGAACAATCGCGCGGCAAAACCGTCAGTCGCTCGAATTGCGGACATCCCCATCGCGACCGAATTCCATCACAGTCAATGTCATACGCACGCCCCCCAACCATACGAATGATTCGTTCAATTCCGGATTGCCGCAATAACACAGAGGATTGTTAGCGCGCACAGCCTACGGGCATGAACAAGATAACAACCGGAGAGTGGTCCTCGCGGTGGGTTCGGCGCTCTTCCCTTCTCCGTCGACAAACGTCCTCCAGGTAAGGCAAAACGATACATCAATTGGTTGCACCACCTTGCATCTCGGAAGATGTCGATGTGACAACAGGCAGGGAAAACCTGACCTGCTCTCACGTCTCGATCTCGCAAACAGGCGACAGGAAAACCACGCATTCTGTTGCTGACCCGGTGGCGTTACTGTGTTTTCCACATCTAGCAAGGCTTTACCGTACAACTCGGCTCCAATAGCCGGAAGGACAATCGCACGACGAGCCACAGTATTCGAATCGCGCCACCAGCGTTGGACCGGACTTGCTTCACAAGCGCATCACCGTACGTCACCACCCGTGCCACAACGCGCAATCCCATGGCGGATGCAAATCGTTCGATGCGCGAAACGAAGCTTCCCAATTTAGTGACTTGTCACCTGGCTGCCCCCATGGCCAAATGACGTCTATGATTTCAATTGATCCGCTGCCGTAGGTGAGCGCCGTTGTCGATGCAAGCGTGTCGCACCAGCTCGCTGACTGCAACGGAGACGTTCGGACTGGAAGGAGCACCGAGTTTGTCCTGAGTTCTCACCTGAGGTTCCGCGTGGCCGCTCCCGGCAATTGCTAGTTGAGGAAAAACGAAGGCGCGGCGACGAGAACCGGTTGTGATCGGCAGGACGATCAATGGATCTATGTATAGGAACTGAACATGCAAAATTCATCCAATGGCGATCTGTCGAGCGCTTTCATCGTGACACACCCGCTTGACCCGGAAGACGGGAAGATCACCGAGGCAATGCGCGCCGCGACCCGTTCCGCCAAAGGCATGCGGCTGGGAGTCGAGGGACGTGGCGCGTTCGATGCGATGATGGAACGCGTTTTACCCTACACGGGCGTGACATTTGAATCCGGATCGGTCGGCGGCATTCCTGGGCTCTGGGTCAACCCTGAAAACAACCGGCCTGACGAAGCGATACTCCATCTTCACGGCGGTTGGTTCAACTTTGGATCCGCCAACGCATTCCGCCACCTCGTCGCCCAAATCGCCGGGAGGAGCGGCGTCACGGCATTCGTCCCAGATTATCGGTTGGCGCCTGAACATCCTTTCCCCGCAGCAGTGGATGACGTGCTGTCCTGCTATCTTGGGCTCGGCGAGAGCGGCATTTCCCGGATTGCGGTTACCGGCGACTCGGCGGGTGGCAATCTTGCCTTGATCCTAGCTTCGCGCATCGCCAACGGAGAAGTCGCCGCGAAGGCGACACTCGTGGGCGCGGTTGCGTTGTCACCCGTCACGGATTTGACGCTCTCCGGCCAGACGTACGAAACCCGTGCGGACGCCGATCCGCTTTTCACGCGCGCGCAAGTGTCGGAACTCGTCCATGCCTACTTGCGAGACGCTGACCCCAAACATCCCTTGGCTTCGCCGCTTCACGCGCCCGTGACCGGCTTGCCGCCCGTCCGCGTTCACGTCGGAGACGATGAAGTCCTGCTGGACGATTCGCGCCTGTATGTCGAGCGTGCGGTCGCCGCAGGCGTCGATGCGCGAGTTGATGTCTGGTTGGGCATGCCGCACGGATTCCATGGCAGCATCGGAACGTTGAAGGCCTCGGCACAGGCTCTCGATGCCATCGGCACGTTTCTTACGGAGAGACTGCAGTTGGGTAGAGGCTCGTGAAGGGGCACCCGCGTGGATTGATCGACCGGGGACGCCACCACATGAGAGACCATGTCTGCGCCCCGGATCGTGACCTCGCGAACGTCGCGCCGATCGACCGCCGGCCGCGCGTCAAGGTCATCAATTGCACTCAGAAGAAGTGCATGATGCCAAAGTAGCCGCCTTGCTGGTTGTGCCCCGGCAGCGGTTGCGAATCGGCCGTTTCAACTGGGAACGCTGACGGCTTTCCGTTGAACATGGCCCCGACCGTCAGGTAGAGGAACGTCCGCTTGGACAGGTTGTAGGTTGAGCCGATGGCAGCAAGATTTCCGGTGCCGCCGCCGTGATTCACGTTGCCGTGATACCAGCCAGCCTGCAAGGCGAGTGCAGGGGTTGCCTGATAAGATGCACCAATCCACTCTTGCTGGCTCCGCGTCGCCGCGTAGGGGTTAAAAGAGTCGGCAACCGTATCCTGCCCTGACGAGACAAGTTGCTGATAGCCCGCGTAGAACTTCAGCCCACCGAGCTGGTAGGTGGCGCCTGCCATGTATTCACGTGACGCGGTGTACAGCCCCGAGAACTTTCCGTTGTCGTCGCGGAGTTCTTCGTACACTCCGTACGCAGCAAAGTTCACGAGCGTGTACTGTGCACTCACACTGAACTGACGTCCGCCCCGGAAGTTACCTGCCTCGTTGCCAAAACCGTCTTGTACCCGGAAAGAGAAGCCAGCCCAAATCGGCGAGTTGTAAGTAATGACGTTCGATCGGGGACCCCACGCCCGTCCGAAAGCGAAGTTTGCAATGCCTGTTCCCACCTGTTCTCCAAGAGGGTCAATGTACCAGCCAGTTTCGTCGGTGAGACTCATCGCCCGTCCGAACCAGATGCTTCCAAACTTGTCGTTGGACAGGCCTACATACGCGTCGCGGGTAAAAAGCGAGTTGGGAAAAATCTCACCTGTTCCGGAAGTGAAGAGGCTTTCGAGTTTGAAGACTGCATGCAGACCTCCTCCGAGGTCTTCGTCGCCTTTCAGGCCGAACCAGCTGTATCCATACTGATTGCTGCCGAACCTGAAGTTGTTTTTTGACTGACCGTTCGGCGTCGCAACGTTGGTCACAAAGTCAATGCCCGATGCGACGCGTCCATACAGGATCACGGTGCTCTGCGCGTAACTATTGCAGACACCGAGTGCCATGACAGCCGCGCAGAAAATTATCTTTCTCATTTCGTCATCCTTACTTTAAAAAAGAGTCTCCAAAAATCGCTTGACGACCTCTTTCGGGTCGCTGCAATCGGCTTGCAAGGGCAGGCTGGTCGCTAACCGGCTTCCCGCTCCAAGGTCCCAACCCCGAAACTGCCGCTTTTCGAGCTACCACGGGCACCCGGAACATAATGGCGCGGACACCCGCTACTACTTTCCGCTACGACCTCTTGCGAAACGTTTTTATCGCGGATGGCAGATGGCGGACGGTGGTTGCGAGCAGAATCGCGCAGGCCTGAACGAGGAGCTGAGCAGCGGGGCCCGCACCAAGCGCCAGCACGAGCTGACCGAGTTGCGCCATGAACAGTGCGGCCACCGCACTCGCGACGACGCTGCCTCTGCCGCCCGTGAACGGCGTGCCTCCGACCACCACGGCCGCGACCGCCGGCAGGAGATAGTCATTACCCGAAGTCTGTGACGCGCTTCCGATGAATCCGGCGAGCAGCACGCCCGCTGCGGAAAAGCAAACGGCGGAGGCGAGGTACGCCCCAATCTTGTACTTCAGCACGTTGACGCCTGCGGCTTCAGCCGCGCGCGGGTTCACCCCCACGGCGACGAACCTGCGCCCTACCGTGGTCTTGCGGGTAATGATCCACGCGGTCGTCACGAACGCGAAGGCGAACCAGACGTTGGCCGGGAGCCCAAGGAACTGGGCGTGCGAAATGGTTTGCATGACGGTCGGGACTGCAACCGGAACGTTACCGGTCAACGAGCGGGCGCAGCCGATCAGCAGCGCGTTGACGGCAAGCGTCGCCACCAGCGGCGTAATCGCGACCCTCGAGATGAGCGCACCATTGATGATTCCGATGATCCCGCCGACGCAAACAGTAAAAATGACGGCAAGGACGATGGAATTGAATGCGAATCCCGTCCTGGCCATGACAATGCCGGCGAGCGAAACCATACCGATTGCCGACATGTCCAACCCGCGCTGCTGAATGACCAGCGTTTGGCCCGTCGCGACGATCGCAAGAATGCCAGCGAACGGAAGCATGGCCAAAATTGAGCCTCGCGTCATCGTGCCCGGCGCGACGATGGAACTGCACGCGAAGAGCAGGATCAGCCCGACCCAGATCCATGAGAATTCATCAACCGCTGGTAGCCGCGCCGGCTTTGCTTTTGATTTCGACTTAGAGGGCTCAAGGAATTCCGACATAACTTCCGCCTGATTGTGCATTGTGTTTTTCATTTCGCCACCACCATTTCTCTGCTCTTGGAATAGAGCGCGACTGATGCGAGGATCATCCCGCCCAACAGGTACGACTGCCACGAGTCGCCAATATCGAGGAATGAGGTGACGACATTCACCTGAATGATGAGGAGCGCACCCAGCAGCGAACCGACGAAGGAGCCGCGTCCGCCAAACAGGCTTGCGCCGCCGACCACCACCGCTGCGACACTTCCGAGCGTGTAGTTGATGCCGGCGCTCGGGTCGCCAGTGCCGACCTGCGCCATCATGGGCACGGCAGCGACGCCCGCAAGAAACGAACACCCCATGTACGCGGCGAGCGACGTCAGTTGCGGGCGGGCACCGGACATCCGCGCAGCTTCGACGCGGGAGCCCACGCCGCGCAGCGTGAGACCGACCCTCGACTTGAACAACGCGATTTCGAGCACCACGGCAATCACGATTGCCACGATCGCGACAATGGGCATGACGCCGAGCTGGGCACCGATCGACTCCACGATGGGATCCGCGATCAGGCCACCCGGAACCGGGCGCAGGAGCAGCGACACTGCTTGAAGCGCCATGTACGTCGCGAGTGTCGCCACCATCGGATGCAACCGGAACGGGCCGACAAGCATCCAGTTCACGAATCCGACCGCAAGGGCGACGAGCAACACGATCACCCACCCAGAGAGTTGATGGCCTAGCGAGGCGCCATCATTCAGGAAGAACGACTGTATGACGACGATCAGCCCCATGAGCGGCCCGACCGAGAGATCGATCCCGCCAACCAGCATGAGCATCTGCTGCCCGTATGCGACGATGGCCAGTGTCGCCACGAGCGCCAGCATGCCGCTGAGGTTTCGCGCAGAAAGGTAGGTCGGATTGACGTGCGCCGCATACATGCCGAGCGCACAGACTGCAACGGCAAGCATCACGAGCGGCGCCCAATCCCCGGCAGCCCACTTCCAAACGCCGGAGGTTCGGGAAGCGCCCTTCTCCCGCTCAGTCGTTGCGGTCAAGACGGCAGACGTGATGTTGTTCTCACTGACGGCGTTGTCGTCCAATTCCTTGACGACATGGCCGCGCGAGAAGATGAGTACACGGTCACAGAGTCCCGCCACCTCGTGCGCATCCGACGAAACGACGATCACGGCGGTGCCTGCCGCTGCGGCCTCGCGAAGCACCTTGCAGATTTCCATCCGTGCGCCAATGTCCACGCCCTGGGTCGGCTCGTCGACCAGCAACACCTTGGGATGACTGGCGAGGACACTCGCCAGCACAAGCTTCTGCTGGTTACCGCCCGACAAGGTACGAATAGGCGTGTCAATGGACGGCGTCTTGACAGCGAATCGCGTCACGGCGTCCCTGGCGCGCTTTGCTTCGCTGCGCTGGCTCACCCATCCCTTGATCGAATCGAATGGGAGACTACGGATCGAAAAATTTTCGCGCACCGACAATTCGCCGAAAATTCCCTCTCGATGACGATCGCCCGGCAGATAACTGATGCCCGAATCGGCGGCAGCCTGCGAGTTGCGAAGCTTCGCGGGAATGCCGGCCACCGTGACGCTACCGCGGCTTCGCGTCTGTCCCGCGAGGGCTCGCATGAACTCTCGCTGGCCGTTGCCGTCGATCCCCGCGAGGCCGACAATCTCGCCTTTCTTGACCCGAACCGATATGTCGGTAAAGCCGGCACCACGCAGCTTCGTCACGTCGAGAATGACGCTTGCGCCACCATTGTTGCCCTTGGCCGGGAAGTCGCGGTCGAGCGCACCGCCAACGATCAGTTCGACGATCTCCTGTTCGCTGAGGCCCGCGGCCTCATAGGTGCCCTGGCCCTGACCGTCGCGAAGAACCGTCAGGCGATGCGCAATTCTCTGCACCTCGCGGATCCGGTGCGAGATATAGACGACCGAACAACCCGAAGCCGTTATCTTGCGGATGCGCTCGAACAGACGTTCGACGTCTTCCGTCAACAGATGTTCGGTCGGTTCGTCGAGGACCAGAACCTTGGGCTTTGCGGCAAGCGCTTTGACGATTTCGACGATGAACCGCTGCTCGGGGCCCAAGCTCACCACCCGCTCGTTCGCATCGATTGCAACATCGGCGCTCCATTGCCTCAGGAGGCCTCGCGCCCATTGCGCGACCTCCATCAAGGACGGACGCTGCTCGGCAGGCACGCCGAGATAAAGGTTTTCCGCTACGGTCAGGTCAGGCATGAGCGCCGGTTCCTGCCGTACGATAGCCAACCCCAACCGGCGTGCCTGCTCCGTGTCTCCTCGCGTTTCCGTGCCGTCGATCACGACGCGTCCCTTCTCCGGAACAAGGGCGCCGGACGCGACGGCCATGAGCGTGGACTTGCCTGCCCCGTTCTCGCCAACGAGACCGTGTACCTCGCCTTCGACCACCGAGAACGTCACGTCGTCAAGCGCCCGGACTCCGGGGAAGATCTTGGTGACACCATCGACCTGCAGCAGCGTTTTCTGGTCATTCATGATTCGTCTCGAACAATTACTGTGCAATTACTTCCTTGAACTTGTCGGTAGGAAGCGCGGAGGAGAGATCTGCATCAGGCGGAGCGGCTCTGATGGTTGGTCACGGAGTTGCCCGCCGCATATGCGGCCGTCCCGAAGACGCAGGCGCCAAACGCCGTGGCAATCTTCGCGAGTGCGCCGCCGAATCGGTACGCAGCATCGACCTCAACCCTGTCGAAGGAGGCCTTCATGAAATCGCGCAGGTCTTCCGTGTTTTGCGTGCCAGTTATCCAGGCCATAGGCGAGTCGAACATATTGATCCTTGATTCCGTTGTTGAATGTTGCCAATGCGCCCACTAGTTGCATTGCTATGTCCTACGAACTATTGACAAGAGAACGTGCCTTTCTGGTTCTTTTTATCTGTCTGCATCAGATTTATTAAGTAGAATTTGAATTCCGGCAGTGAGTGCGGATTACTTCGACAGCGGAATGCAATAGTTCGAAAACAAACAGAGGAATGCAGGGCGAGGTGTGACTTGCCGGCATAGCTCAGGATTCGACTGCTGAATTGCATCGCCTTTGCCTCCACCCGGAGCCTTGCAAACAAGGAGACCGGATAGGCGTCCTCCGTTTGCGCCACTCGAAAAGCACGAATCCACTGCGGGCCGAACGGCCAGCCTGAATTCCTTTCTGCCCGACAGATTCTTGTGAGAATTACAAAAAAGTAACTAGCAGTACCGAAACACAAGAGGACCGACGGCAGTTGGTCAACGAGACGCCATCAGGATGCGCAGCATCACATCCGTGCTCTTGGCATATCATTTCAAATGCGACGATGCTACGTACGATCGATTTATATAGGATGATGTGTTTCGGAATGAACAAAGTCAAGGGCCCTGGGGAATCTCCCTACCCATGTCGCATGGGTCACGGATTTCACATGGGTGTCGCCTCAAAGCGGGCGCGACTGCGAGCGGCGATGCCGCTACTGACCGCGTGACGCATCTTCGCTGCACTCCGTGATCGCCTGGTTATTCTTGAGCGTGGTGCAAAGCAAAGACGGATGAGCCCGCCAGCAGTGTGGGCGCGCGGTTGGCGTGCAGATCGGGGAAGATGCGCAAGTCGTAACTGGACACGCTCGCGGGAGCGGTGCCAGTCGATCGTCGAGCGGGCGACGACCGAAACGGCGACAGTGTTCGGGCTATCGCAGATATCGTATGCACGCGCTATGCGAGGCTCGGCGGTTCGCCGCGTTGATGACCACGTAGCGGAATTGCCCCTCCTGGACCTCGAATATCATCTCGCGCCGTGCGCAATCGTTCCGTTCAGGCCGGCTACGTGCTCAATGCCATTCAAGGCAACAGACGTCCTCCCTCTCCCGGCACGAAACGATGACATCGCCGAATCTTCAGACGTCAAGCAAACGATGATTGAGCTCCCGTCAAACAAGATCGTCGATCCTCTTTTCGAGGATCGCTGTCAATTCTGATAAAGCCATTCTTTGCCGACCGCTCAACGAATCCACGATCCTGACGCCGGTCATTCGATTCGCACCTGCTTGCGCGTCTGATCCGACCTCTCGATGGCATCAATCACCTTGTGAAGGGCTACCGCGGCATCAAAATCAGGGGCAATGTTGGTTCCCTGAACCAGATCCTCGGCCATCTGCCGATAGATGGCCGCCACGTTCCGCGCAAAGTCCGTATCCGCGAAATCGAAGTAGTGAGACTTCGCAACCTTAACCTCGCTATACCCCTGTTCGCCCCTGCGGCCAGCCTCCACGCGCAGTGGCGAGATATTAATGACGGGAGCCTGGTCATTCGTCGCGGTAATGCGCAAATCGCCCAGCGTTCCGTTGATTTCCCACAGCAGGCGCGTGCCGCGCGGCAGGCCCCCGCGAAGCTCTAGGGACAACGGTGCTCCCGACTTCAAAACGGCATTGACCATCACATGATCGTGTGTTTGCATCGGGATAGAGTCGCCCGTCTCGACGATGCGCACGGTCTTCCGGCGCTGCGACACCACGCCCTCCACCTCGTAGACGGGGCCGAGCACACTTTGCACGGCAGCAAGTGCATGCCCACCAATGATCGACAGCATGGTTGCGCCGTTGCGCGAATCCATGGCGTACGAGTCGCCGCGCGTGACTTCGTCACCCCAGGTAGGGCCGCAGCCAAGATAAGTCGACGACAACACGTCGCCTACGTATCCGTCAGCCACGATCTTGCGCACGAATTCGACCTCGGGCGACGCAGTGGCCTGGGTGCCCACCACTGCCCGTACCTTGGCCTGCTTGGCGAGATCTGCAAGCTCGATCGCTTCTGCAAGGCAGTTTCCGAGTGGCCATTCACAATAGACATGCTTGCCCGCCTCCAAAGCCGCGGTGACAACTTCACGATGATGGGGAACTTTGACCGTTACGGCCACGACGTCGATATCCGGGGAGGCGACTAGCTCCGCCACGTTCTCGAACGCGCGCGGAATGCCAAAGGCAGTAGCGGCGGCCTTTGCGCTCGCGAGACTGGTGTTTGCCACGCCGGCGGTCTCGAATACATCGGACAGCGCACGCAACGCAGGAATATGAGCTGTCGTACCCCAACCGCGCTCCGTGCTCACTCCCACGACTCCCACTCGAAAACGTTTTTTCATTGCATCCTCGAAACCATTCGGTCATTTGTAGAAAAGCCGCCCTTTTTTGTCAGGTACGGCTCGAACAGAATCCCGCTCGATGCAGATCTGAAACAGCGGGATAAAGGCTTAACGAATTAACCTCACTCGCTCAAGACGGCTGACGATGCGCTCAATGCTGCATCGCATGTCCGAGCGTCTGGGCTGTTACGCCTCAAGGACATCGACGCGTGACGTCACGCCGGTCATTTGCCCACATTCGG
>NZ_JARESO010000055.1:0-55039 GCF_046030175.1 Paraburkholderia sp. RL17-373-BIF-A | reverse complement strand
GCGGAGATGAAATTCCCCGTGTGGAGCAAGGCGATCTCGGCCAAAGGGACGGTCAAGGCGACGCTCGGTTCGGTGAACATTCCGGTGGTATGCGCCGGGGCGCTGGTGAATCCGGGCGATGTCGTCGTCGCGAATGAAGACGGCGTGGTGGTGGTCCCCGCTGCGTCGGCGCGGAAGGTGCTCGACAAGGCCGCGGCGCGCGAAGCCAACGAAGGCGGGAAGCGTGCGAAGCTGGCTTCGGGTGTGCTCGGCCTCGATATGTACAGCATGCGCGAGCCGCTAAAACAGGCCGGGCTGCGTTACATCGATTGAGAGGCAGAGAAACCATGAGTGAGCAGCTCACTGGCATCTCGTCGATGGCCACGCGCCAGGTGCTCGCCGAGGCGGTCCAGGACTATGAGCGACTAACGGGGCAGCCTGTGGTCGTCAGGTCTGTTGGCGGTGTCGATGCCGCCCGTCGCGTCGAGAACGGCGACGGGTTCGACTTTGTCGTACTGGCTGCCGATGTGATTGATCGGCTGGAGGCCGCCGGCCATGTCGTTTCGGGCAGCCGGGTCGACGTGGCTCGTTCCGGGGTGGCAATCGCGATGGCAGCCGGGGCGCCGCGACCCGATGTCGGCACTGAGGCGGCGCTTCGCGACGCCGTTCTCGCCGCGCGCAGTATCGGGTATTCGACGGGACCCAGCGGTTCGCACCTGAGCCGTTTGTTCGAGCGCTGGGGCATTGCCGACGCGCTCGCATCGCGGATCGTACAGGCACCGCCCGGTGTTCCGGTCGGCGCACTGGTTGCACGCGGGGAAGTCGAGTTGGGTTTTCAGCAGTTGAGCGAATTAATGCACTTGCCGGGAATCGATGTCATCGGCCCTATGCCTGCGGAAGCTCAGATCGTGACCGTCTTTTCAGCCGGCATATGTACGGCATCCGCGAAGAAACATGTCGCGAAGGCGTTCCTTTCTTTTCTGGCTTCGTCACAATGCGATCGAGCCAAGCTGAGTCAGGGAATGGAGCCTGCTTAAAACCTGAAGAACTCACCGCTCCTTCTTTTGCGCCTGCGCAGCGACCATCCAGCAGACCACTGCACCCGCAGCCCAACCGCATGCGAACATCAGTTCGAGGTCGAACAGGCTTTGGAAATTCTCCGCGTTTTCGTAGCTGCATGTTCGATGAGTTCGAAACTGGATACAGCCGGATTGAGCATACTGGAACACGACAAATAACTTGTACAGACCGAACATCGTGAATGCCAGCGCAAGAAGCGCCAGTTTCGTTGGTTTTTTCATCGCATGGTCCGTTGGTTCAGTCTGACAGGATACCAATTGTCGGCGAGACACACGCGCTGATTTCCCTCATTCGACATGTCGCGGGAAATCGTAGAGAATCGGTTGGCATATCCCGCTGCGGATTGGCGCACTTGCGACTTTCCTTCCACGCGTCTTCAAACGACACAAGGAGCCAGCATGCCCAAGGTCGATCTCGCCACTGTGCCCGCACTGAATGGCTCGGGTTATCCGCCGCCATTCGACGCGCCTTGTGCTGCACGTACGCGCAAGCGTCTGGGCGAGGCGGGTGGGCTTCGCGATTTCGGCGTCAATCTCATGACCTTGCCGCCCGGCGGTTGGTCCAGCCAGCGTCACTGGCACAGCCACGAGGACGAGTTCGTTTATGTGCTTGAGGGCGAAGTGACGCTTATCGAAGACGACGGCGAGACGCTACTGCGCGCGGGCGATTGTGCGACGTTTGCGCGAGAGACCGGCAACGGCCATCATCTGATCAACCATTCCTCCGCGATGGCGGTTTATCTGGAGGTGGGCTCGCGTAATCCGGATGACCTCACCACCTGCTCCGATATCGACATGATGAGCGCCAACGCCGATGGCCGGTTCGTGCATAAGGACGGCACGCCGTATCTCGAGTCATAGAGGGCGAACCACGTGTTGTCCGCGTTCGTTACGGCGGATCGTTGGTCCCGCTTGACTCACACACGATCTCAGTGCTTATATTCCAGACGATTGCCGTAGGTGATCGAATGCCAATGCCGTACGGTCGCGGCGTGCTTTTCTGAGCGCTCATTAAGCGATGCAGTCGCTACCTCCCATTGTGGCCGTATAAAAGGGGACCAGAATCGATGAATAAAGATCCAATAGACGCATCGGAACGTATTGACGAGCTGATCGCCGGACTAACGGACTGGCGTGGCAAAACGTTCGCGAGTGTCCGCAAGGTCATCCTTGAGTCCGACCCGGAGATAATCGAGGAATGGAAGTGGATGGGAAGCCCGGTGTGGTCTCGCGACGGCATGATCGCGGTCGCCAATGCGCACAAAGGGAAGGTGAAGGTTACCTTTGCGCACGGGGCGAGCATCGCGGATCCTGACAAGCTCTTCAATGCGGGTCTCGAAGGCAACGCGCGACGAGCGATCGATTTTTTGGAAGGCGATAAGGTCAATGCGCGCGCGCTAAAAAATCTCGTCCGCGCCGCTATTGAGTATAACCAGACTCATTTGAAGAAGAACAAAGCACCCGCGAGTACGCGGGCGAAAGTAACCAGGAGTAAAGCGACGTGACGGTAAGGCCGTCGGTTACCTGGAGTGGAAAGACATAGCGCAGGTCTGTGCGGGCGTGACTGCGGTGGCCACCTTCAGCATTCAGCGTTGCATAGATCGCATAAAGTGGCCCCTTCACACTGGACTCCCCCAAATAGACCCGTTAGTCTAAGAACATTGCACGACGCAGTCTGGCGATGCTGTTCCTAACCGATAACGTGGGAGCCGAAACATGGAAGTGAGCACAGAAGCGCTTGTTGACATGCTGCGAGAGGTCGAAGCCGACGACCCGATCGACTACGCCGATCTTCCTTTCGGAGAGCAGGAACTCAGGCGTCTGGTGATGACTTCTCTGGTCGAGCGCCACCACCAGGTCGAGGCCGGCAACATGTCGGTGTCGGACATCCATGCGCTGTACCTCCTGAGCACCGCCAAGCTGGTTCTCGAAAACACGGTGCTTCACGCCAGGCTGCTTCTGCTTCAGGGGCAGCAGATCGATGTGCAGTCTCTGCTGGCGCCATTCACGCTCAAGGGCAAATCATAGGCCGGGCAAGGAAGGCTCCTAACCACAGGGCGAACCACGTCATCAAACAAGCGTGGTTCGCTAGCGTGAAGGCTGATCGACCCGAGCCGGGACGTTCAAGGCTAAGGGCGCGCGGCTGTATCAAAGAACTCCAGCCAACGGGTCACCAGACCGTCTTTGACTGTGAAGATATGCACCCATTCTGATTCGAACGATTTGCCTGTCGCCTTGATGGTCGACGCGACAAAGCCGAGTACGATAATGTGCTCGCCCGCATCGATGAATTCACGAGGCTCGAGGCGGGTAATTTCCTCAGCCGAAAAGAGGTCATCGAAATATTGCTGCACGTCCGCGCGCGTGCGACATTGGGTGGCATACGGGAGACTGGCGGGCCCCACCACTCGCCAGTCAATGTCACCGGGAATCAGCGCCAGCAGCGCGTCAATATCGCCCCGGCCAAAGGCGGCGTATGCGTCTTTGACGACCTGCATCGCGTTGCTCATGTCAATCTCCCGGGCGACAGCCAGCGTGAACGTAGAGAAGCACGCAGACACGGACGGACGCGTCGCTCCGCTATCGACAGTAACTGCGTCCTATCATAGAACCCGTTCGGTCGAAATACACGCTGCAGCGCGGTTCGTTCGGCCGGCGCGCGGAGACAAAACGCCGCTCCGCCGCCAGTCGCTCAGTTCTGAAAGTAATTCAGGCCAAGCGCAGCTTTCACCTCGGATACCGTCGCACCCGCCACTTCCCGCGCGCGCATCGTCCCGCGGCGCAGGACGTTCAGCACCTCCGCGCGATCGGCTTCGAACTCGCGGCGGCGCTCCCGGATGGGGGCGATCATCGACTGCAGTCGTTCGTTGAGCACACGCTTGACCACGCTGTCGCCAAGGCCGCCGCGGCGGTAGTGCGCTTTGAGTTCGTCGACCATCGGGACGTCCGGCTCGAACGCGTCGAGGAACGCGAACACAACATTGCCTTCCACCTGGCCCGGATCATTGACGCGCAGATGGTTAGGGTCGGTGTACATGTTGTTCACGGCCTTGGTGATTTCGTCCGGCGTCGCGCCCAGTGTGATTGCGTTCCCCAGCGACTTGCTCATCTTGGCTTTGCCGTCGATGCCTGGCAGCCGCGCAACGTGCGAGAGCACGGCTTCGCATTCGACCAGCACCTGTTGATCGACCGTGTTGTTGAAACGGCGCACCAGTTCGTTGGTTTGTTCGATCATCGGCAACTGGTCGTCACCGACAGGTACGCGCGTCGCCTTGAACGCGGTGATGTCGGCGGCTTGGCTGACCGGGTACGTCAGAAAGCCGGCGGGGATATCCCGCTCGAAACCGCGCAGCACGATTTCCGCCTTGATGGTCGGATTGCGCTCGAGGCGCGCGACCGTCACGAGATTAAGCAGGTACTGGGACAGTTCCGCCAGCTCGGGCACCTGCGACTGAATGACGATGGTCGACTTCGCCGGGTCGATGCCGACCGCGAGATAGTCGAGCGCCACCTCGATGACGTTTTCCGTGACTTTCTGGTGCCGGCCGACGTTGTCGGTCATGGCCTGCGCGTCGGCAAGCAGGAGAAACTGCTGCGCTTCGTGCTGAAGCTGCACGCGCGAGCGCAACGAGCCGATGTAGTGGCCAAGGTGCAGCGGGCCGGTCGTGCGGTCGCCGGTGAGGATAATAGGCTGGGTCGTGAGCGGTTTTGCGTCTGTCATGGTCTGGGGTTGTGCGTTTGTCGATACCACCAGCCGTCAGCGCACACAAACAAAAATGCCGCCAGGACTGGCGGCATCACGTTTCGATGGTCGAGTGGAAACGGGCCGCCTAAGTCAGGCGCGCCACCAACAAATCAGCGTGATCGGCTTCGTATCCATTAGCAGAGTATAACGCGGCGGATCGCCATGGCGTCAACGGCGGGCCGGAAAGTGCGCCGCGACGGCCGCTTCCGTTGTTGCGGACCAGTCACGCCGACGCGCCGTGCAAACCGCCATGCAACCATGACACACCGCCGCCTACGCCGCCGAAAAAACGACCGCTGCGGCGTCCTCGACCTGCGTGAAAGTGCGTACAAAGCGATAGGCCTGGCCGCCGATCTCCATCTCGTTGACGCCCGAGCGGGTCAGTTCCAGCATCTCATTGGCGAGCGGGATGGCAATCGTGCCGAGCTTCTTCATTTCCTCGATCAGACCGGCCGGGTCGCCCAGGTAGACGGTGCAAACGTCGGTCGTGTGGCGCGTCATGACCACGCTCGACGCCTTGTCGAGCGAGAGTTCGAGATACTCGACCAATGTCTGCAGCGACTCTGGCACGGGCCCGTGAGAGCCGTTCATCGATGTATTTGCGACTGTCATTCTGGAGTCCCCCATCGCGCCGATCTGCGGGTAGGCCGCTGGAGATCAGCGGTGCATCCACTATACGGCATCGTACATCGATCCTCGACTCGCGAGGCTCCCGGGGGGCGGCGGTGGCCAATCAGAGAACACCCAGCACCGACTTCGGCTCCAGAAACGCTTCCAGACCGAACGTACCGTATTCACGCCCAATCCCGGATTGCTTGAAGCCGCCGAACGGCGCAGCCGGCTCATGCGCCAGTGTGTTGACAAGGACGCGTCCCGCATCGATCCGCGACGCGACCTCATGCGCGCGTTGCCTGTCCCGCGACAACACATAGGCCTGCAAGCCGTAGCTGGTATCGTTAGCGATCGCGATTGCCTCTTCGGTGTCGCGATAGCCGATGATCGACAGCACCGGGCCGAAAATCTCCTCACGCGCAATCGTCATGTCGTTCGTGACATCGCTGAAAACGGTCGGGCGCACGAACCAACCTGCGTTCACGCCATCCGGCCGTCCCTGGCCGCCCGCGATCAGGCGCGCGCCTTCCTCTATGCCGATGCCGATATAACGCTGCACGCGTTCCCACTGCTTCTGGCTGACCATCGGGCCGACCGTCGTTTGCGGATCGCGCGGGTCGCCTGACTGGCTGCGCGCGACCTCTTCCTGCACGCGCGTTTCGAACTCCGCGAGCCGTTGTCGCGGCACCAGAATGCGAGTGCCCGCGATGCACGCCTGACCGCTATTCATGAAGCCGGCCTGAATGGCGAGCGGCACCGCTTCGTCGAAGTCCGCGTCGTCGAGCACGATCACGGGCGACTTGCCGCCGAGTTCGAGCGTCACGCGCTTGAGCGTGTCGGATGCCGTGCGCAGAATCGTTTTGCCGACCGCCGTGGAACCGGTGAACGACAGCTTCGCGACATCGGGGTGCGAACTGATCTCCGCGCCTACGATGTCGCCGCGCCCCGTCACGATATTGAACACGCCCGCAGGCAGGCCCGCTTCGTGCAGCGCCTCGGTCACGATGCGCGTCTGGATCGCGCTCATCTCGCTCGGCTTGATAACAGCCGTGCAGCCCGCAGCGAGAGCGGCGGCGAGCTTGCCGCAGATGAAGCCCGCATCGCTATTCCACGGCGTGATCAGACCCGCGACGCCCAACGGTTGCATCACGACCTCCGCGCTGCCCGCGCGGCGCGTGAATGCGTAGTCCTGCAAGACCTTCGCCGCTTCGAGCAGGACGCTGCTCGCATGCTGCGCCATCCAGCGGCCACGCGACACCGGCGCGCCATATTCTTCGGTGATCGCTTCGTAAAGCTCGTCTTCTTTTGCCACGACGGCTTCATGCATGCGCTTTAGCATGTCGATGCGTTCACGCGGGCTGGTGCGCGAGAAGGCGGGAAACGCGCGTTTCGCGGCGGCGATGGCGTCGCGTGCGTCTTGCGCGTCGGCGAGGCGCACCTGGCCGATCACCTGCTCCGTCGCCGGATTGAAGAGATCGAACATTTCGCTGCCATGCGGCGTGACGAACGCGCCGTCGATATAAATCTTGTCGATGATTTGCATGCTTGCTCCAAAGAAGGCTTCGAACGAATCACGATAGACCGCCGGCATTGCGTTGACTAGCCGTACAATCAAGCACGTCACGTTGAGCGACTTGGGACAATGAAAACTTCGGGTTTGGGTGAGCTGGAGGCCATTCTGGCCGTCGCGCGCCATCGCAGCTTTCGGGCGGCGGCGACCGAGCTCGGTGTGTCGACCTCCGCGCTCAGTCACTCGGTTGCGGCGCTCGAAGCGCGCATCGGCGTACGGCTCTTCAATCGCACGACGCGCAGCGTGTCGCTGTCGGAAGCGGGCGCTCAATTCGTCGACAGCGTGGCGCCCGCGCTCTCGACGATCCGCGTCGCGATCGAGCAGGCCGGCAGCTTTCGCGACACGTTGTCGGGCACGCTGCGCATCAATGCGTCGGTCGGCGCGGCGAGGCAAGCCATGCCGCTGTTCATCGCGTTTCTGGCGCGCTATCCCGACATGAAACTCGATCTCGTGACCGAGGGCAGGCTGATCGACATCGTCGTCGAAGGTTTCGATGCGGGTATCCGTCTGGCCGAAACGGTCCCGCAGGACATGATCGCGGTGCCGTTCGGCGCTAAGCAACGCTTCGCCGTCGTTGGCAGTCCCGTTTATTTCGCGCAGCACAAAGCGCCGCGCGTGCCCGCCGATCTGCTCGCGCACCGCTGCATCCGCACGCGCATGCCGAGCGGCGCGATCTACCATTGGGAATTCGAGCGCCGCGGCGAGACGGTGCGTATCGACGGAAAAGGCGCGCTGACGCTCGACGAACCGGGTCTGATGCTGGAAGCGGCGCGCGCCGGCCTCGGCGTGACTTATCTGACCGAATGGAATGTCGCCGCGGATCTGCAGGCGGGCACGCTGGTGCGCGTGCTGGAAGACTGGACTCCGCCGCTGGACGGCCTGTGTTTGTACTATCCCGGCCGTCGTCACGTGCCTGCCGGGTTACGGGCGCTGATCGATATGATCCGCGAGCACGCCGATGTTCAGCGCGAAGAGGCGCGGACCAAGCGCAGGCCGCGTGGCGCACGGTAAATCTCATCGAGTTCGGCCGCCATTGCCGTTCTGCGTGAATACGTCGAAAAGTGCCTGACCTTGGCACATGCGCCGTTAAACGCGCGCACAGATGACCACGCCATACGTAATTTTTTCCTCATGGACGGAGACGGCGTGTTTCCTCAGTCGAATTAACCCGATCCTCAATGTTTACGTAATAATCGCCATACGCGCGGGTTTCGATTCATCAACCATCAAAAATGCGTAGGTCATGGCTTTCAGCGAACCAGGGTCTCCATTTTTTAAGTGGGTCGTCTCTTCCTCTCAGGATCTGAGCGCGGACAATCGGCAGATATTGCTTGCCAATCTGTTCACGCGGACCGCGTCGATCGTATTCGCGTCGATTTGCGAAATCAGCGTCTGCGCCACCGCTTATTACCTTTATCCCAAGGCCCTTTACGCGAGTTGGGGCTGCGCCGTTATTGCATTGCTGATCGCGCGGCTCGCGTTAATCTGGTTGTGCTGCTCGCGCAGCGCCAACGGTCAGCCGACACCGACCTCCGCGTTTCTGTTCGCGAGCCTGCTCTGGAGCGCGCTGTTCGGGTACGGCACCTTGCTGTGCAACATTAGCGGAGACCAAACACTTTTCCTGCTCGGCAACGTCTGCGCAGTGGGCGTTATCGGCGGACTGGCCGGACGTAATGCGGGCACGCCGCGGCTCGTACTGCTGCAAATCACCTTCATTCTTGGGCTGTTGGCTCTCGGCGCGGCACTGTCTCCCGGCTCCGGCAAACTCGTGTTGCTTTTTCAGGCGCCGTTCTGCGCTGCCGGCTTCTTTACGGTTGCGCTGCGCAGCAATCGCGACACAGTCGCGTTGCTTCTGGCGCGGGAAAACAGCCACCGGCTCGCGCATCACGACAGCCTCACCGGTTTGCCCAATCGCGCGCGAATCAGTGAACTGCTGCTCGAGCGCACGGAGATGGGCGCGCTACGCAACGATAAATCGTTCGCTGTTCTACTGATCGACCTGGACGGTTTCAAGGCCATCAATGACAGCCTGGGCCATGCCGCCGGAGATCAGATTCTTCAGGAAGCGGCAATCCGCTTGCGTGAGGTGTTGCCGAGCGGCGATCTCGTCGGACGTCTGGCCGGCGACGAGTTCGTGGCGCTTTCCGATGGTACGGGGCAGGCGCGCGACGTCCGCAATCTGGCGGACCGCATCGTAAAGACGCTGGCGCGCCCGTTCGCGCTACGCGAGGCGCTGGTGCATATCGGCGCGAGCGTGGGCGTCTCGCTCTATCCCGAACACGCGAGGACCGGCCCGCAACTGCTGATTTGTGCCGATCGCGCCTTGTATGCCGTGAAACGCAGCGGCAAAAGCGCATACGCTATTTTCGATGCTGCGAAACACGCGTCGGATGAAAGCCTGAGCCTTCTGCGCAGCGACCTCGAAGGCGCGCTGCACTCGTTCAGCGGTTTGCGCATGGAGTACCAGCCCATCATCGATCTCAGCAGCGGTGCGGTGTCCGGCCGCGAGGCGCTGATGCGCTGGACCCATCCCACGCGCGGCGAGCTTTCCCCTTCCGCCTTCATTCCTACCGCCGAACGTACGGGCCTCATTCTGTTGTTGGGCGAATGGGCTTTACTGCAATCGTGCCAGGAGGCGGTGACCTGGCGCGACAGGGTAACCGTCGCCGTGAATGTGTCGCCGGTGCAATTGCGGGAGGAGTCGTTTGCGTCGGTCGTTGCGGGAATTCTTCGCAAGACGAAGCTTCCGCCGCAGCGCCTGAATATCGAGGTCACCGAAACGGTGCTGCTGAACGACGATGTCGTGACCCGGCGCAACGTCGGGAGGCTGCGCGCGTTGGGCATCGGTCTCGCGCTCGACGATTTCGGCACCGGCTTCTCGACGATGTCGACGCTCGTGCGCTTTTCGTTCGACAAGCTCAAGATCGATAGCTCGTTCGTCAAGGAGTCCGTGCATCGTCGGGAATCGGCGGCAGTGGTGCGTGGCATCGTGGCGTTGGCGCGGGAAATCGGCATGCCGACTACGGCGGAAGGCATCGAGACGCAAGAGCAACTGGATTTCGTGCGCGTATGCGGATGCACGCATGCTCAAGGCTTTCTGCTCGGCAAGCCAGTGCAGGGGCACGAGATTGCGCGGATCGAAGAAAAGGTTGCCGCGCATTCCGCGGATAAGGACTGAGCGTTCATGAATGCCGACACCGAGGCGAGTATGGAACCCGCGTTGCAATTCCAGCTACGGATCACCGTCTCGCCCGAATTTGCCGACATGTTACGTGCTGACCCGACGTGTGCTTCGCATAGCGTGCTTCGCGATGTTCTGCGCAGGCACGACGCAACGTTGAAATGCCAGTTCGATGCCTTCGCCGACTACGTGAGCGAAGCAGAGCAGCGGGGTACGGAAAACTATCCGCTCTATCAATGGACCCGCGAGACGATCGAGAACCCGGAGAAGAAGGCGAAGTACCTGCAATCGTTTACTGTCTATGTGAATGGCGACGAGGTCTACGGCAAAGATGTCGCCGATAACATGGAGAACGAACTATTGCAGTTGGTCCGTGAAGACGGAATACAACGCGTCTCCAGATTCGATACCAATCCGGCGAATAATCCGCAACCGCCCAAACGATAGCCGTCACGCTTACTAAACGTAAAGTTCGTCGCGTCTCTGCGCGGCGTCAGCTAATCGTCATTTCGGTTTTACATTTGACGACAAGGCGTCGAGATCGTGAGACGATGCAAACTCACTTTTTCTCGAGGAGAGCGACATGGGACTCTTGGACGAAGCAGGAAAGATTGCGGGGGCGATCGCCGCCGTTGAAGCGGCAGAAAAAGTGGATCCGGAAGCGGGCTTGCTGACGAAAGGCATCGCCGCTATCGCCGGTTTTGAAGGCGCCGGCAAGCTGGAATCAATGATGGAAAAGAAAGACGACGACAAGCAGGACGTCGCCGACAACACCCAGCCCACGGACGACACGAATCCGCAGACGTGAGTGGTGGTTCGCCGCCGGTCGCATGATCCATGATGGAATACATGCGCCGGCAACGCTTCGGCGCGCTTGCCGTCGCTGGTGATTGCCTCAGCGCGGGGCGGTATTCAACGCGAAACTCGCATGTTCAAATGCGAAATGGCAAGCGGCGCCATCGGAGTCGACGTCCGCGCGTGTCTGCAGCACGCCGGTTACGTCGATGCGGTCCCCGGTTTTGTACACCGAGGTCCGCTTGTCGTTCACCATCAGATCATCGCGGGTCGTCGCCACGCCGATGCACTTCGGATTGGACGGCTCCTTGAACACGATCACATACTTGCCCGGCTTTCCGACAAACCCGTCGGAATGCGTGACGCGCGTGACGATACCGGTCACGACCAGCCGGCGCTCGTCCCATTTCTTCTTCGCGTTATTTTCATTCTGCTTCCAGTCGACGGCCATCTCGGTCATCGTGGTCCGCTGTGCGGCCGTCAATCCGCGGAAATCGCCGCTCAGGACGTCGCCAGTGGTGTCGAGGAAATCCGAGGTCGAGGACATCGCGCCGTCCATTGACGTGCAACCGCCCAGCAGTGCCGTGATCAATAACGTTGCCGCCGTGTATTTCTTTTTCGTATTCATGGCAATATGACTCAGTCCGAAGCGCAGCTAGGGGCGCGCGAATCCCCGCCGCCTGCTGTTAATGCCGGCGGTCTGGTTGTGAAATTGAAGTGTGTTTAAAGGCGGAAAGCCTGGAATCTGCCCTTAGTTTGGTTTTTGGTCGCCAAAAGTTATAAAAATCAACTATTTGAACGTGCGCGAAGTTCACCGCACACGCCTTTCGGTATTTATTTCTAGCTGCGCCGCATATCGAAATGCATATTAAAAAATGACTTCTGAATGACTGATTTTATGAGATGCGTTTGGTCTTTTTCAAATGATATATATCGGTCTACCAAGCTGTCAATCATCTGATTTGCAATGCAGATGTGGGAGCACGAAACTGTCCGCACCGGGCGGTTTCATCCGAGTGTCATAGCCTGGCGACTACGATGGCTGGTCGTCCCCGTTGCGCGCCGGTCTTCAGCGCACTCGCGGTTCACGCAGAACGCGGTGCGTCCGTCCTATGCGTCGGCGTCCTTCCACCCCCGTACAACAACACCAGACATGTCGAACAGAAAAATCGCTAAGGCTTCGCCGACCGATCAAGGCGCTTCCATCGTCTCGCGTCGTGGGTTCCTGAAGTTTGCCGGTGCGTCCAGTCTCGCTACGGCGGCGGGCACGCTTTCATCGGCGGCGCGCGCGGCGAACAGCGCACCCGACGGTACACCGGAGCAAGTCCACCTGACTTGGGGCAACGATCCGACCCACGAGGTCACGGTGTCGTGGGCGTCGCTTGCGCCGGCAGTGAACCCGCAGGTGCGCGTCAGCGGCGCGCGCGAGGGGAAACATACGGTGCATGGCGTTCAAAGCACCTATACGGACGGCCTCAACGGCGAGGTCGTGTTCACGTATCACGCGCGTCTGCGAGATCTGAAACCCGATACGAGTTACGAATACGAGGTGACCGCCGAGAACGACAGCAACGCGGCTCAGCCCTTCACCGCGAACTTCCGTACTGCGCCGCGTGGACGCGCGCCGTTTCGCTGGACAAGTTATGGCGATCTCGCGACGCCGAATACCGGCTGGGTTCTGTCGTCGCCGCAAAGCCGCTTCGCGGTGCAGGCGGTCGAGCGCTTTCAGCCGCTGTTCCACCTGCTCAATGGCGACCTGTGTTACGCCAATCTGAATCCGACGCACCAGCCTGATGTGTGGCGCGACTTCGGCAACAACTGCCAGACGTCCGCGTCGAACCGGCCGTGGATGCCGTGTCCTGGCAATCACGAGCTCGAGTTCCATAACGGCGAACAAGGCCTCGCCTCGTATCTCGCGCGCTATACGCTGCCGGATAATCACACGCGCTTTCAGGGCCGCTGGTACAGCTTTCGCGTGAGTTCCGTGCTGTTCATTTCGCTCGATGCGGACGACGTCGTGTATCAGGACGCGGCCGCGTTCGTTGCCGGCCCGGATCCGCTGGTGCCGGTGGCCAGCACCGGCAATCCGCCTATACAACCCGGTACGTCGCTCTATGTGCGCGGCTACAGCGCCGGCGAGCAGACGCGTTGGCTGGAGAAGACATTGCACCGTGCCTCCGAAGACGACGAGGTCGACTGGATCATCGTTCAGATGCATCAGGACGCGCTGAGTTCGTCGAAGACGGGCAACGGTTCCGATAAAGGCATCCGCGAGGCCTGGTTGCCGCTGTTCGATCGCTACGGCGTGGACCTGGTGCTGTGCGGCCACGATCACGACTACGAGCGCAGTTATCCCGTGCGCGGCTGCAACCACAACAAGGGCACCGACATCGCGACGGGCCGGCCGGTGGATACATTGCAGCCGAAACCGGTGATGTCGGCGGTGTCGTCGGGCGCATCCACGTTCGATACGAGCCACGGCACGATTCACCTGATTCTCGGCGGCGGCGGCACGAGCGCGCCGCTGGATGTCTATGGCTTGGATGCCGGCACGGGACTGCCGCAGGCGCGTATTTTCACGCGCCCTAATCGGCCGGTGGCCGGCACGACAGCCGGGACTTTCGTGCGCGCGAACGCGGACGCGGTGGAAGATGCGATCTGGTCGGCGCAACGCGATACCGGCACCGGTTATGGCATCGCGGTGTTCGATCATGATCCGGGGCATCCGGGCGGCGAGACCACGGTCACGATGAACTACTATCACGCGCCCGGCGCGGATCAAACGCCGACGCAGAACTACGAATTGTTCGAGACCATCGAGTTGAAAAAGAAGCGTCGCGGATAAGGTTCGAATTAGCGGTTGGCGGGCTGCCGGTCTACGGCGGCTCGCCAGTAGTGTCGGTATGATCGTCAATATGATTAGCTATCCGTAGGATATGCAAAAGCAACCGGCCGTATTCTCGTCCTGTTTGGCTTGAGGCTGTAAAAACCTCTGCTCTCAACCCTTCGATCATTTTGTTACACGTCTTACCGATGTGAAGTGACGTGGTTACAAAGGCCTTTCAAAAGCGCGGTTATACTCGGCGCCGTCAACAACAATGAAAGAGCTTGTTATGTCGAAGAGAATCCTCAAGATTGTTGCCGTTGCAGCGCTCACGGCTTCGGCGTCCTTGTCGGCAATGGCTGGCGATATGAACAACGCGCTTGGCGGCGCGCTCGGCGGTGTCGCCGGCGCTGCGCTGGGCGGCGCGGTCGGCGGCAGCACGGGCGCCGTACTCGGCGGGGCAGTGGGCGGCGGCGCCGGCGGCGCGGTCACGTCGAATCGCAAGGAACGCACGGGCGCCATTATCGGCGGCGCGCTAGGCGGCGGCGCGGGCACGGCGGCTGGCAATGCGATGGGCGGTCGTGGCGGCGGTCTCGTCGGCGCTGCATTGGGCGGCGGCGCGGGCTCGGCGCTCGGCGGCAACATCTCGCGCTCCAACTCGTACGCCGACGACTATTCCCGCGGCAACCGGTCGGGCAAGCGTCATCACAAGCATCGGCATTACGACTGAGCGGAAGAGCGAGAGGGCGACCTGGTTCATAGCACAGGTACTTGCCCACGCGCCAATTGCGCCGGGCAATACGTGACCGACACGCTGCATTGACTTTGCCTCGTCGATGGTTATCGTAAACGGTCCTCGCAGTCGCATGCCAACACGCGCTGCGAGGGTACTTTACGATTTCCTCCATCCTCAGGAGACGAAGAAAGATGCCACGAGTGTATTGCGCAGGACCGCTCTTCAACGCGGCCGAACGGGCCGAAATGGAGTCAATTGCAGCCACGCTGGAGGCTGCGGGTTTGACGACATTTCTTCCGCATCGCGACGGTCTCGAGTTCGCGAAGCTCAAACCGGAACTCGAGAAGCTCGGCGCGTCGGTTGAAGAAGCCGCGCACATGCTCGACCGCGCGATCTTCCGCCTGGATACCTATCAACTGCTCAGGCGTTGCGATGCGGTGGTCGCCAATCTCAACGGCCGCGTTGCCGATGAAGGCACGGTTGTCGAGGCGTCGCTTGCGTGGCATGCGGGCAAGCCGCTTGTTCTCTTCAAGGCTGACGCACGCTCCATGCTCAGTGGCTCCGACAATCCGATGCTCACGGGCTTAGGCGATTTCGACGTGGTCGATCAACTGTCGGCGTTGCCGCAGGCCATTCAGAAAGCCGTCGCGCGCGATCGGAGTCACGGCGTGGAGCAGACGTTGGAGAGCGGTGCGGAGATCGCGTCGCTTCGCGAGGGTGGTGGCGAGTTGACTGCGCTTGCGAAGACGCTGTACAGCACTTTCAAGAAGCCATAAGGCATGATGCCTGCGGGGCAGGCGCTCTATTTGGAAGATTGCGAAAGTGCGGCGGAGTCCGCGCTTGCATCGGCTCGTACCGTTTGCAGCATGGGGGTAAAAGCGCCCATGAGCTTCCCTTGGTCTTTCAGCTTCGTGAGAATTTCGATCGTCCTGTTGCGGAAATCGCGCTGCTCGTCCGGTGTGGCGCTCAATTTACTCAGCAGAAAATACGCCTCCGCCAATGTCGACTGGGTCATCGCATTGTCTGGATCACGCTTCGCGATAGGCTCGATGGCATCCGTGGCCTTGCGCGCTTCAGAAGCGCCGTCGGCGGCGTTTTTCTGCGCCATGAGCGTGCTTGCACGGATGATGTGGAACTCCGCGAGAGTTTGCCGCAAACTCGCGTTCGACGGATCGTCGCGAGCGAGCACGTCGACAATGTCGATGCTCTTCTGCGACTCGGCCAAAGCGCCAGGCAGGTCATTCTGGACTAGGAGCGCCGCGCTCAGCAACGAGTGACCCGTGGCGAGATCGGACTGCCACGACTTGTTGCCAGGCGCGCTTTGCGCGAGCGGGGTGAGCAATTCAATACCGCGCCGCGCCTCGTTTGCCGCCTGTGCTGCGTCTTTTTGCGCGAGTAATTGCATGGCAATGCTCACGTGCGCGAGGGCCACGCTTTCCTGCAAATAGCGGTGGTCAGGTTCACGGCGGGAGAGCGACTCGCCGAGCGTCAGCGCCTGGCGCAGCTCAGCTAACGCCGCGTCGTTGTCACCGCGCGCAATGAGCGCGTCCGCATGACGCAAATGCGCGGACAGAATCTCTTTCTGCCCATCGACGTTGTTCGGGTCCTTCTGCGACTGCGCTTGGGCGATATTCAGCGCCGTCTGATACTCCGCCAGCGCGCCCTCATAGTCTCCCTTCGATTCCAACGCGATGCCCAGCCTTTGATGAGCGGAAAATCGCGCCTCGGCTACGGTCATGATTCTGGGCGAAGAATTGTGCGGTTTAGCCGGATCAGCCAGACCGCGTCGATCGAGTGCGTCGGCCACCGTCACTGCCTGGCGATACGAAACCAATGCACCGGTCAAGTCACCTTGTTCGAGAAGGCTGTCGCCGATGCGCGAGCGCGCCAGTGCGAAATCGAGCTGGAGATCGACATCGTCGGGCTTGTTACGAGCAAGCGTTTCGATGATCGCCATGCTTTGCCGAAACTCCGCCAGAGAGTCCGCGATCTTTCCCGCCGATTGAAGAACAGCGCCAATCGAGTCATGCGTGACGGCAAGATCGCGTTGCCACTCCTGGTTGCGCGGATCCTGTTGAACCAGCTTCTGCAATATGGCAAGCGCCTGTCTGAAGTGCGCAAGCGCGCTATCGAGGTCGCCTTGCTTCTGGATCTCGACGCCCATCCGGTCATGCGCTACCGCAAGGTCGCTTAGCAGAGCAGCGTTGTCGGGCGACGCTGCCCGCTTTCGTTCGAGCAACGCACGCGCCTGATCGAATGTCGTCAGCGCCTGTTGTGTCTGGCCGAGCCGGTCCTGCAGGTCGCCGATGAAAATCAGCGTGTCCGGATCGTCCGGTTCGTATCCGGCGGCGCGCTGGTAAGCCTTGAGCGCGCCCTCGGTGTCGGTAAAGAACGCCAATGCGCCTTGCTGCCGGGCCAGTTCCGCGGCCTTATGCTTGTCGGCCGCGGCCGAATTTGCGTTTTGCTCCGCCTGTCTGGCGACGTTGGCTTCCTGATCATGCAATAGCGCAACCGACGGAGCCGAATCGCCTGCTTGCAAGGCCGCCAGTGCGTGGTTGGCCGCCGGCGCGGTGGTGGGTGCTTGCGTCATCGCCTGGATGGACGCCACGGCTTTCTTCAATTCGTTGAGCAGCCGCGCTTCTTCGCGCATTCGCGACTTCAACTCCGACAGCACGGCGGCGTCGGCCGAACTGACGTTGATCGTGTTGCCGTTGCCAATGACATTGGTCGCGATGCCGCCGCCAGAGGCTGAAGCCGACTGGCGCTCATTCGACGTGCGCGTTGCTGTTTGTGCCGATGCTGATTCTGTAGCGGCGGCCGCGACGGCAAGCACGATCGTGGCGATCAGCACAGACAGGTGGCTCGACCGGTTCATTTTCTGATCACCACCACATTGCTCGAGCCCGACACGTTGGTAGCGGCGTCACCATTCGCGGTCGCGCTCTGATTGACCGGTTGCGGCGGGGGTGGCGCCGGCGGCGCCGCGGTGGCGGACGGAACGGGGTGAGCTTCTAGGGGGGCCGGTTGATGAAGGATACCCAACGTCGTGAGCACGCCGATCAGCGCGACAATGCCGGCACCGACGAACTGCAGCACCGTGCGGTTGTCCTTTTGTTTGAGCCAGCCCCACAAGCCGTATCGCGCCGGCGCCTTGTCCGCCGCACTTTCCCGCGCTTTTGGCCGAACGCGCACGCCCATGGCGGCCTCCTTGTGTCGATGCCGATTCCTCCGCTTTAGTTAAGACGATCCGCGACCGCCAGAAAGAAAAAAGGTCGCGAATCGCAGTGCAATTCATCACACGAAAGTGGCGGTGATACCCCCACTTGACGGTGCATCCGCCAAGTGGGAGTATCGCCGCCCGATGCGCTTGTATTGCTGATTCGCGGAATGCCCCGTGCGTGGCAACGCAGCTGCTGAACGCCACGAGTGCGCGTGCTATGCACGACACGCGCCGACGCATACGACAACAAAAGAGAATGGCGCAAAGGCCGCCTTTAGAACGCAATACAAGGACCGAACCTCAATGTAGATTTTCGACGGAGGTCACTCATGCTGTTTCATGCTTCCATCCCGGCTCGCAATCCGGAAAACGTCGCACGTGTCATCGCCGAACTGTGGGGCGGATTTCACGCACCATTCCCTTCCTTTCCCGATTCGTGGATGGCGATAGCTGGCGACGACCGTGGCTCGATCATCGAGACCTATCCCAACGATCGCGTGCTCAGCCCCGACGGCGAACAGGTTTCGTCTGTGCCAGGCTCGAGCACTGCTCCGCGATACAGCGCATTTCACATTGCCATTGCGAGCAAACTGTCCCCCGAGGAAGTCTTCGCAATCGGCGAGCGAGAAGGCTGGCGCGCGGTGCGCTGCACGCGCGGGCGCAACTTTTTCGATGTGATCGAATTGTGGATCGAAAACGTTCTGCTGATCGAAGTGTTGACGGAAGAGATGCAGAAGCAGTATCTCGCCTTTGCCACGCCCGCAAACTTCCGCGCACTTGCGGCGGCAGCGGCAGCGACTCAAGCATGAATCGATGAGCGGCGTCGCGCGTCTCTATCTCATCATCAATCGCGTCTGCGCGCCGCTCTTTCTACACCCGGCGCAAATGCCGAACAGAACCAACTGACGTGCCGTCACCGCGAAGTCGAGGCTGTTCGCGACAGACTGCTGTCGCGCCTCGATTTCCGCATCGAAGAACTCATAGATTCGACCGCAGACCGTGCAGACGAGATGATCGTGCCGGGTTCCGTCATTCAGTTCGTAGACCATGCGGCTTTCGCCAAAGGCCACGCCCGACAATAAATCCGCATCCACGAGTTGACCGAGCACACGATAGACCGTGGCGAGGCTCATGTTGCGCATGTCTTCATTGAGAAGCTTATAGACCTGTTCAGCGCTGAAGTGGTCACGAGCGTGCTCATGAAAAAACTCCAGCACCAGGACTCGTGGGAACGTGGGCCGCAGACGGGCTTGCTCCAGAATTCTATGAATTTTCATGGGCGTCGTGGCATTCGAGAAGCGGCGACCGACCTGTTGGATTCAAGGTCGCCGCGATGAAGAAGTCGGTGGGAATGACGTCGCGCTATTTCGGCAAGACGAACCGCGAGTGGCCGAACTATGTAAGCCGGCTCCTTAAGAGAACCTTAAGCGCCAGTTTCGGGAAGCATTGGACAGTCGCAAACCGATGAACTCAAACGGCCTGTTTTTGGCTAAATTACGTATTCCTTTCGCTCGGCGTTGCCGTCAAAATCGCGCCACACTGACTCCCGGCGGATCCCGCAACGCGTTAAGCTTCGCCCCCTCATTGTTCCTTTGACGCCACGCGGCTTATTTTTTTTGACACCTCATTTATTTTCATCGCCCTATGATTGGGGGGCTCGTTTACCGCCGCGCTGGCTAGTACGCGTCCACTGAGCCGATATGAAAACCATGCAATAGATAAGCGCGCACCATGGCAAAGCCATTGAAATGATGTGTCGCGCAATAAACATCCAATAACTACTTATGCTTCTCGCGGTTTGCGCAACAACGGTTGCAAATGTATTGCATGCGTGTGCATGGCGCTGGTGGAAAGAGCAATTGATACCCTCAATTACCGCTTGATCTCGGAGCCGACAAAGTATGAAAAAATCTTTACTCGCGGCCGCGCTCTTCGGCGCATTTACGATGTCGGCGCATGCGCAAAGTAGCGTGACGCTCTATGGCCTCATCGATACCGGATTGGTTTACACGAACAATCAGTTTGGGCACAGCAATTGGCAGGAAGTGAGCAGTTCGACCCAGAACACGGTCTTCGGTCTCAAGGGCTCGGAGGATTTGGGTGGCGGCTTGCACGCGGTCTTCAAACTCGAGCAAGGTTTCCTGCTGAACAACGGCGCCCAGGCATTCTCCGGTGATGGTTTCGGCTCACAGGCGTGGGTCGGCCTGCAAAGCGATCCGTACGGCACCTTGACGTTCGGCCGCCAGTTCGACGTGATGAACGACCTCGTCGGACCGCTCACGGCGGAGTTCAACACGTGGGGCGGCAGCATGGCCGCGCATCCGTTCGAGAACGACAACCTTGCTGCGAATTCGGTCGTGATCAACAACTCGGTCAAGTACGCGAGCCCGACCTACCGCGGCGTTACGTTCGAAACGATGTATTCGTTCAGCAACAAGGCCGGCGACTTCGGGAATAACCGGTCATACGGTTTCGGCGTTTCGTATGCGCAAGGTCCGGTGAATCTTGCCGCCGGCTATCTGCAATTGAACAACGCGGGCAACGGCAGCGGCGCGGTGACTTCGAGCGATGCAAGCGCGAACTTCCTCGCACAACGCCAGCGTATCTGGTCGCTGGGCGGTAACTACACGTTCGGGCCGGCCACTGTCGGGCTGGTCTGGAGCCACACGCAGATCGACAACGCGTCGGGCGTGTTCTCGTTCGGCACGGGCAGCTACCTCGGTTCGGGCGACCCGTCTGCCGGATCGCTGGCCGGTTCACTGCGTCTCGACAACTACGAGGTGAACGCAAAGTACGCGCTTACGCCGGCGTTGAGCGTATCCGGCGAGTACACGTACACGCATGGCGCCTATAACGGTTCGTCGCCGGGATGGAACACGGCCATGCTGCAGACCGATTACTCGATCAGCAAGCGTACGGACTTCTATCTCGAAGGCGTCTATCAGAATGTGCACGGTGCGCCGGCGGACTCCGTACTCTCGCATGCCATGATCAACACGTTGTCGCCGTCTTCGACCAACACGCAAGTGGCAGTCACCGTGGGGATGCGTCACGCGTTCTAAGCAGGTTCGTGACGAGTAGTCTGTGAAGATGCATGCCTGGCTGCTGCCGGGCATGCGTCATTGTGCGAGCGCTATGCTCGCGGTCTTCAGTCGATCGGAACGATCTGGCTCAAAAGCGCGATCGTCCCATCTTCCACCACGCGCGCAGTGATCCCGCCGAATCCTCTGACCGCGTTATATCCGCCTGTTCCAAGCACTTCCTCCATGCGGGAACAAGGGTGGCATTCGCCCGTGGCTTCGAGAATCGCGTCGCCGATCCGGAAGCGGCGTGCCTTCAGCGCATAGAGATTGATACCTGACGTTACGACGTTGCGTCGCAGATTCAGGGGCGACACCGCGCTTTGCCCCAAATGACTCGCAATAGCAGCCAGGCTTTCTGTCTCGATCAGAGTGACCTGCCTGTTGCCACCGGCGCGGCTGTAGTGATCATCGGCAAGTCCGTGGCCAACGCGCGCCTCCACGGTTTCGACGACTCGCATCGGTTCGCGGCGCATTGATCGTACGCCGAGCCAGACGACGCTACCTGGGCGAACGGGCGCGAGCATGAGGCGCGCGAGCGGAGATTCGGGGTTGAGCGGCATCTTTCTGAAAAGGTTCTGTGGTGGGCGCGCGCTTCGATTATGACGTGTTTGATGCAAGGCCACCCGTCGACGGCGGACCGGCCTTTTGCCGTCCGATCTTCGGAAGACGTGACGGGCCTTCGCGATGCGCCAGTTGGGACATCGCAGGATCCGGCTAGCATGGGCGGAGTCCGGGAATCGATCACCAGGAGGATTGATGAACTTGCCGAAAGCGACTACGCGTCGTTCGCTATCTGTGATCGTGGCGCTTGTTGCGTGTGTCCATATGAACGAGCAGGTGCACGCTCAAACTCCTGCGGCGCAGGCGCTATTCATGTTGCGAGTCGACTCGTATTCAGATCGCGCGGCGAATAATCGTGCGTACGAGGACCGTCAGTACAACAATCGTCAGTATTTCAATCGGCAATACGAGAACCGGCAGTATGAAAACCGGCAGTATGAAAACCGCCGGTACAACAACCAGCTCTATAACAACGAGCAGGATCAGACGCGACTCAACGGGATGGTGTCGCCGTAAGCCGGACTCAGGTCACCGAAACGCGGTGGTCACGGTAGCACGTGCGGGTTGAGCGTCTCGGCACGTACTGCACTCCACGCCAAAGTGACGCCCTCGCCACATGCCGCCGATTTCCGGCACGCATGATGTTGCCGGTGCATGGAGAACGTTCAGCGCGACGCGGCTTGTGAACCTTCGTCCTTCGCTTCAGCCAGAATCTGCTGGATGACTTGCTCGAAAGTTTCGACAGGCTGTCCGCCGCTCACCAGATAGCGACGGTTGAGGATAGTGGCCGGCACCGATTGAATCCCCATTGCCTCGTTATTCCGCTCCTCCGCACGAACCTCCGCGGCATAGGTTCCTTTTTGCAGTACGTCACGTGCCTCCGCGGCGTCGAGCCCAACGGATTGCGCCGCTTCGATCAACACTTCGTGGTTGCTGGTGTCCTTGCCTTCGCCGTGATAGGCCCGCAACAGGGCCAGGTTGAGCGGCAACTGCGCACCCTTGATGCCGGCCCAATGCAGCAGGCGATGCGCGTCGAACGTGTTGTACACGTGCGTGCGCGGGCCGAAGGCAAAACCAACGCTCGCACCACGCTCGCGAATCGCCGCCTGCGTTTCAGCGATTTGCTCCGCCGTGCGCCCATATTTCTTGCCGAGATAGTCGACAATGGTCTCGCCGTCCGGTCCCATGTCCGGATTCAACTCGAACGGATGCAGGACGATTTGCGCGTCGACCGTGTCGCCAAGGCGCGAGAGCGCGCGTTGCAGCGAGGAGAGGCCGATTGCGCACCATGGGCAGGCGATGTCGGAGACAAAATCGATTGTGAGCGGTTGTGTCATTGCGGTGGTCCTAATGGGAAGAATCTGTTGCGTGGCCGGCTTGGTGCCAGAGCGAGGGCCGCAAACAGCGTAACCTGAATTGCGAGTATTTGCAGGACCGCCCTCGTGACGGAACGCGAGCCGGCGCCTTACAATTCACCAACCGCAGTTGGAGCCGTTGACCATGCGAGCAACAGGGATGCCGGCAGGCGTCATAATCCCTCTTCGCCGTCGTGCACGACAACGACTGCTTTTCCAACGTTGATAGGAGCTTCAAATGAGCAAGGGATATTGGGTGACGTCATATCGCGCGACGAAAGACGCGGCCAAGCTTGGCGCATATGCGCAGCTTGCCGTGCCCGCCGTGGCGGCTGCCGGCGGCAAGTTCATCGTACGTGGCGTGGCGGACGAGGCTCGTGAGCAAGGCTTGAAGGAGCGGACGGTCGTGATCGAGTTTCCGACCTACGAAGCAGCCGTCGCGGCCTACGAAAGCGAACTCTACAAGAAGGCGCTGGCGGCATTGGGCGATGGCGTCGAGCGCGATCTGCGGATTGTGCGCGGCACGGAGTAACGCAAGAGATGCGGAGAGCGCGACCTGCTTAGGCAGGTTCGCGCCCAAAGGCGGCAATCCAGCGTGATGCAATGCAACGGCAGGCCACCGCCTGCCGCGCTTGTCACCGAATCTATTTCACCGCGCCCAGCGCGAGCCCCTTCACCAGATACCGCTGCAACCACGCGAACACCACCGAAACCGGCAACGTGGCGCAAAGCGTAGCGGCCATCACCAGATGCCACTCGACCACGTATTTCCCGGCGACCATGTCGGTCACCTGCACGGTCAGCGTTTTATTCTCCGGTGAGCGGATCAAGGTGTACACGACGGCAAACTCGTTCCACGCGTTGATGAACGTGAAGATCGCAGTGACGACGATCGCCGGCACCGCGAGCGGCAGGAACACTTTGAAGACCGCCTTGGTCCGTCCGCATCCTTCGAGCCACGCCGACTCTTCCAGATCGCGCGGCACCGTCTGAAAGTACGAAGACAGCATCCACACGGCAAACGCGATGTTGAAGGCCGCATAAGAGACGATCACGCCGATCTTGGAGTCAACCAGGTTGCCGTCGCCATAAGGAATCATCGCTGCCAGCCGGAACAAGCCGACTACGAGCAGGATAGGCGACAACATCTGCGTGACGAGCAGAAACTGACGGTAGAGCCCGCGTCCTCGAAAGGGAAACCTAGCCAACGCATACGCCGCCGGCAAGCTGACCGCCAGCGCAAGCGCGGTCGACAGCAAACTGATCACCGTGCTATTGCGTAGCGCCACGCCGAAATTGGCGGCGACCCACATGTCGGAGAAATTGCTCCACTGCCAATGCACCGGCAACCAGCGCGCCGGATAGACAAAAATCTCGGAAGCCGGCTTCAACGCCGTAAATAGCATGACGGCGAACGGAAACAGCACCACCACGATTAGCGGCGACAGCGCGAGCCAGCACCACAGCGAGCGCTTCATCTTGACGCTGAGATTCATGACGGATCTCCTTCTTTCGCGGGCTGCAGGCGCAGATAGGCGATCGAGAAAACGAACAGCATGACGAGCATGATCAGTGACACCGCTGCAGCTTCGCCGGGGCGCCCGAGCCGGAAGCCGAGCTCGTAGAGATACGTGACGAGAATGTGCGTGCTGTTGTCGGGGCCGCCCTGCGTCATCACCCAGATGATCGGAAACGAGTTGAACACGTAGATCACGTTCAACAGAATCGTCATGTTGATGAATGGCCGCAACAGCGGCATGGTGAGTTTGCGGAACTGCTGCCAGGCGCTCGCGCCGTCCATGCGAGCGGCTTCGTAAATATCGCCGGGCACCGAGGACAAACCGCCCAGCAGAATCGTCACCGTAAACGGAATCGACACCAGAATGCCGACTGCGATTTCGACCGGAAACGCGAGCTCCGGCGTGGCCAGCCAATGAATCGGACCGCTGATCAAGCCGAGCCGCTGCAACGTGACGTTGACCATGCCGTAGTCGTCGTTGAAGGCCCAGCGCCAGACCACGGCGGTCATGGTCAGCGAGACGGACCACGGCAGCATCACGATCGTGCGCGCCACGCCGCGTCCGTAGAAATCCTGATTCAGCACCAGGGCGACGGGCACCGAGATCAGCACCGTGCCGCCCACTACACACACGGTCCAGACAATGGTCCGCTTGGCGGCGGCAAGAAACGCGGGGTCGCTGAAGATCGTGTAGAAATTCCGCAGACCGGTGAAATCGCGAATCGCGCCGAAGCGCGAGACCTCGTGCAGCGATTGCCACACGATGTTGAAAATCGGATAGCTGATGATGAAGAGCGCCAGTACCAGACTCGGCGCAATCAGCAACCAGGGCGCTTGCAGGCGCGAAGAAGCGGAACGGCTCATGCGTGCTCGATCGTAAGGCGCGTCCGCATTGATGAGCAGGCGCGTCGGGATGGGCCGGATAGTGCATTACGAGCGAAACGCGCACCGCCTTCGTAGTGGCGGCGCGCGTTCCGGGTTCAGCAGATCACTACGAGATAAGTACGACTGTGCTGCGTGATCACTTACCGAGCGACTTGTTCGCTTGCGTGGCCGCCGCGTTCAATGCGTCAGCCGGCTTCGCCTTGCCCAGGTAGATCGACTGCATTGCATCGGTCACGGCCTTGGCGGTGTCTTCCCAGCCGGTCACGGTCGGTGCGAAGTGGGCGGTCGGCAGCAGCGCGACGAAGGCCTTGGTGTCCGGATCATTGAATGCCGGGTCGGTTGCCTCAGCCTTGGTGGTCGGCAGGAAGCCTTCGGTCGTGGTGAACTCCACGCGCGGTTCCTTCGTGAACAGATAGTCGAGGAACTTCCACGCCGACTTCTTCACCTTCGAGTTCTTGAACATCACGATCGAGTCCGTGACGGCGTAGGTGGCGTGTGCCGTGCCCATCGGAATCGGATCGATGCCGTACTTCAGGTTCGGCGCTTCTTTCTTGATCTGCTTGGCGAGGAACGGCGCGGAGATCATCATCGCGACGCGGCCTTGCTTGAACAGATTCTGCACGTCTTCGCGGCTATAGCCGGTCACGCCCGGTTGCGTCAGGCCCTGGTCGATCATCGTCTTGTAGAGCGTGGCGGCCTTGATTCCGGCCGGCGAATTGAACGCCGCCTTGCCGTCCTTGCCGACCACGTCGCCGCCATTGGTCCACAGGGCGTAGTAATAGTAGACGTCCGTTTCGATTTCCTTGCCTTGCAGACCGAAGCCGGCAATGCCCTGCGCCTTCAGTTTCTTCGACGCTTCGATCACGTCGTTCCAGGTCTTCGGGCCGTCGGGATAGCCGACTTTCGCGAGCAGGTCTTTGTTGTAGTACAGCGCGCGTGCGGAAGCGGCGATCGGCAGGCCGTACACCTTGCCGTTGATTTCACCCGGCGCGAGGAACGGGCCGATGAAGCGGCTCTTGAAGCTGGCGTCCATATAGCCGTCGAGCGGCTCGGCGACGTCGTCCTTCACGAAGTCGAGCAGCCACCGTGTGCCGACGATCGCGAGGTCGGCGTTGGCGTTGCCTGAAATGTCCGTTTGCAGTTTCTGTTGCAGCGTGTCCCAGTTCACATCTTCGATCTTGATGGTCGTGCCGGGATTGGCCTTCTCGAAGTTACGGGCCATCTTTTCGAAGTATGGTGCGGTCGCGTCGCTGTAGTGGGCGACGGTCACGCGGACCGTGTCGGCGTGAGCCGCGACGGCGATACCTGCAAACGCGAGCGCCACGGCAATTTTGCCTAGCGCGAGGGAAGCACGGGCATGCAACGACATTTCTCTCTCCTGGGGTGGTTTGCTGCCGTCGCCGGCCGCTTCGGGTTGAATTGTTTGAAAAAATCCTACATGACGCAAAATAGCTTGTCACGTAGGGTCTGCCATATTTCTTCCCGGCCAGTTTTGTGCATAAGATGCTGTAAAGCAGGGGTATTCTGCATAGGGTGATGTCACGGATACCCAATCTTCGGGATGACTAGACAACTGCGCCAACCTTGGTTTGTAAGAAATTTACACGCTAATCCGGTGCTGGCGGCGCGGGTGAAGAGCGAGGCGGACATGAATCGTGTGGTGTTGGTTACGGGCGCTTGCGGCGGCATCGGCAGCGTGTTGTGCAAGCGCTTCGTGGAACAGGGCGATACGGTGCTGGCGCTCGACATCGACGCCGCCGCGCTGAAGGCTTTGACCGCGCAACTCGGCGAGGCGCACGTCACGCCGATCGCGGTCGATCTCGGCGACGCCGCCGCAGTGCAGCAAGCCGTGGCCGCCGCGGTCAAGGTGCGCGCTCCGGTGGATGTGCTGGTCGCCAACGCGGGCGCGGCACAAGGGCTGACACTTGCCACGACGGATGTCGCGAGCTGGCAGCGTGACATTCATCTGAATCTGAACGGCACGTTTCACACGGTCGAGGCCGTGCGCGCGTCGATGATCGAGCGGCAACGGGGCGCGCTGGTGCTGATCGGTTCGGTGAACGGCATGGCCGCGCTCGGTCATCCGGCGTACAGCGCGGCGAAGGCCGGGCTCATCAGTTATACGAAGGCGCTCGCGCTCGAACTCGGCCGCTACGGGATTCGCGCGAACATCGTGTGTCCCGGCACGGTGAAGACGCAGGCGTGGCAGGCGCGCGTCGACAAGAATCCGCAGGTCTTCGAGGATCTGAAAAAGTGGTACCCGTTGCGCGACTTCGCGACACCTGACGACATCGCCGACGCCGTGCTGTTTCTCGCCTCACCGATGGCGCGCGTGATCACCGGCGTCGCGCTGCCGGTCGACGGGGGCCTGATGGCTGGCAACCGTCTGATGGCGGAAGAACTGACGCTCGAATCGCTCTGAACCGCGCGCGGCAACATTGCAAGTAGCACGAGATCGAGTCAACGAAGCAAGATGATGAGGACAGCATGGCAGCAGTGCAACTGAGCGGCATCTTCAAACGCTATGGCGACACGCAAGTGGTGCACGGCATCGATCTCGACATCGACGACGGCGAGTTCGTCGTGCTGGTCGGGCCGTCGGGCTGCGGCAAGAGCACGTTGATGCGCATGGTGGCGGGGCTCGAGGAAATCAGCGGCGGCGATCTGATGATCGGCGGCACGCGCGCGAACAGTCTCGCGCCGCAGCAGCGCAATATCTCGATGGTGTTCCAGAGCTACGCGCTATATCCGCATCTGTCCGTCTACGAAAACATCGCGTTCGGGCCGCGGATTCGCAAGGAGTCGTCGGCGAGTTTCAAGCCGCGGATCGAAGCCGCCGCGAAGATGCTGAACCTCGGCGGCTATCTGGACCGTTTGCCGCGCGCGCTGTCGGGTGGCCAGCGGCAACGCGTGGCAATGGGCCGCGCGGTGGTGCGCGAGCCGTCGCTGTTCCTGTTCGACGAGCCGCTGTCCAATCTCGACGCCAAACTGCGCGTGCAGATGCGCACCGAAATCAAGGCGCTGCATCAGCGGCTGAAGAATACGGTGATCTACGTCACGCACGATCAGATCGAAGCCATGACGATGGCGGATCGCATCGTCGTCATGAACGCGGGGCGGATCGAGCAGATCGGCCGTCCGCTGGAACTGTACGATCATCCGGCGAATCTGTTCGTGGCGAGCTTTCTCGGCTCGCCGTCGATGAACTTTGCTGAAGGTGTGATCGCGAGCCGCGCGCAAGGTCAGGGCCTCGCGCTGAATCTGACGGACGGTGGCGAGATCGTGCTGGAAGGCGCGCCCGCGTCGGCCGTGGTCGGCGCGAAGGTCACGCTCGGCGTGCGGCCGGAACACATCGAAACCACGACGCCGACACCCGACGCGACGATGGAAGTCGAAGTGGTCGAGCCGACTGGTGCGGAGACTCACTTGTACGGGAAAATAGGCGGCAGCACGTGGTGCGTGACGACTCGTCAGCGCTCGAAAATCGAGCCCGGCCAGCGCGTGACGCTGCGTTTGCCGGCCGAACATATTCATCTGTTCGATACGGAGAGTGGACGCAGGCTGGTCTGAACCGCGTGTTGCTGTTTTGAGGTCGATACGAGCTTGCCTCGGGCTCGCTGAAGCTGCGACGCGGATTCATTTAACCCGTGAGAAGACGCCGGGCCGCCCCAAGTTTTCTCATCCCCTCGGGGGGCCTCGCACGAAGCGACAGGTCTGGGGGCGCTTTTAAGGAACACCGGGTGTCCGCACCGAACTTGATTCCCCACATCCGCAGCGCACTCGCCAGTTTGCGGCCCGCCGAGCGTAAGGTCGCCGACATGGTGTTGAGCGACGTCGACTTCGCGATGCGCGCGAGCATCACCGAACTCGCGCAGCGCGCGGACGTGTCCGAGCCTTCCGTCACGCGCTTTTGCCGCGCGATCGGTGCGCATGGTCTGCGCGACTTCAAGATGCAGTTGGCGCAGAGCGTGGCGGGCGGGCTGCCGTATGCATCCACGGCGGTGGCGCGCGACGACGACGTGCAGACGCTCATGGACAAGGTGGGCGAGGCGGCTGTCGACGGCATCACGCATGCGCGTGGCGCGCTGGATCCGGCGGTAGTCGAGAGTGCGATTGCTGCGTTGTCGAGCGCGCGGCGGGTGTTTTTCTTTGGCGTCGGTTCGGGTTCGGGATTGGTCGCGCAAGATGCGGCGCTGCGGTTTCTGCGGCTCGATATTGCATCCACTGCGTTTACGGATGGGCATCTTCAGCGTCTTTACGCGGGCCTCATGGAACCGGGCGATGTCGCCTTTGCGATTTCACATTCGGGTCGCAGTGTCGAAGTCAACGAAAGCATTCAGATTGCCAAGGAGCGTGGCGCGACCACGATTGCGCTGACGAATGTCGGCTCGCGGCTGGCGTGGCTGGTGGATATTGCGCTGCTGCTGCGCGTGCCGAGCCCGATCGATCCGAATACGCCGGGCGTGTCGCGGCTCGTGCATCTGTGCATCATGGACGCGCTGGCGATTGGCGTCGCGCTCAAAGCCGGGCCGAAGACGCTCGAGAAGATGCGGCATGCGAAGGCGAGGTTGGCGTCGCATGAGCCGGAGGCGGCGGGGGATTGAGCGGCGCGAAAGTCGCTTGTCGATTTCCGCGCAGTTTTGATTACTCGGCAGCCGCCGCCATCCACCCAAAACGTCGCGACAAGCGTGACGTCGCGGCGCGCAAAGTTTGCGCCGGGCCGCCCGTCAATTCACTGTCGAAGCTGCCGCTCGGCCCCATCAACGCCAGGACCAGGCAGATGCTGCCCGTATGATCCAGCACCGGCGCGGCTAACGTATTGATACCCGGCACAGGGCGGCTGAGTGCCGTATCGATGCCGTCCGCACGGATTTGCGCAAGACGCTGCGCATAGGCTTTCGTCAGCGGCGGCAAAGCAGACGCCGCGTCCGTGGCGGCTGCCGACTTCGCCTTCCCCGCAAAAACATCGGCCGCATCCGCGCCCGCCAACCGCAGATGATCCTGCGCCAGCAAGCCCGCGCGCACGTCGTCCGCGACATAGGCGGCGAACACGCGGCCGATCGCCGTATTCGCCAGCGACATCACCGTGCCGACCCGCAGGCTCACGTGCAGCGGTCGCGCCGATTCCTCCAGACGCACGACGGTCGGCCCAAGCGGCCCGAGCACCGCCATCGCGACGCTCATGCCCGTCGACGCCGCCAGTTCGACCACCTCGGGCTCCGCTTCACGCGTCGGCGACAAGCGCTGCAAACCGATCAAACCCAGTTCCAGCGCGAGCGGCCCGGCTTCGAAACAGCCCGCCGCATCGCGATTGAGCAAGCCGATTTTGAGCAGGCTCACCAGGTGCGGAAACGCTTTCGCCGGCGGCATGCCGGCGGCCGCCGCGAGATCGCGCAGATTCAGCGGGCGCGCCGCCGCGACCAGCGCCGCCAACAACTCGCCCGTGCTATCGAGCGACTGGATGCCGCGCTGAGGTTTGGCTTCGGCGGAAGTGCGGGGAGATGTGTCGAGAGAATCGGTCACGATGCGGAAGAAGCCAGCAGGGAAGGTGCGGTTGCCAGTTCGGCGCCGATGTCGCGCGCCGCGGCAAGCAGTGCGCGCGCGATCGGACCGTCAGCGGCGGCGTCGATCGCGCCGGTCGAGCCGATCACCGTCAGCGCGAGCGACAAGCGGCCGTCGGCATCCAGCACGGGCGCGCTCAGACTGCTGATGCCCGGACTCGGCGCATCCACGCTGCACTCCAGGCCGCGCGCGCGGATCGCATCCAGCGTGGCTTCGAAGGCGGTGCCTTGGTCAGGCGGTGTCATGGCGCGATTCGCCGCGCCGGACTGATTCGCCCACATGGCATCCAGCGCCGCGCGCGGCAGAAACGCGCAAAACACGCGTCCCGTCGATGTGGCCGGCAGCGACATCACCGTGCCCACGTGCAAATTGACGTGCAACGGAAAGCCCGCGTGCTCATAGCGAACGATGGTCGGCCCTTGCGGCCCGGCAATACAGATCGCGACGCTGAAACCGATCGCTTCGGCCAGCGCGGCCACGCGCGGCACGGCGGCGCGAAACGCCGGCTGGTTTTCCAGATGCAGCAAACCGAGCCGCAACGACAGCGGGCCGGGTTCGTAGCGGCCAGAAAGCTCGTCGCGCTTGATCAGACCCAGCCGGCTCAAGCTCACCAGATAGGCGTGCGCCTGCCCGGGCGCGATCTGCGCGGCGCTGGCGAGGTCGGACAAGGCGAGCGGCGTGCGCGCCTGCGCGAGCGCCAGCAACACGCGACCGCCCACTTCGACGCTCTGAATGCCGCGCTGCGTCTTGCCGCCGTCCGTCGTCTCGCTGCCGCCTGTGCCTTTGCCCGTGGGCGATTTCGCTGCTTTGCTCACACCCGCGCTCGTCCGTAAAAAAGGGTCCATGTTAACCGATGGCCTGTGCCTTTCTATTCTCATCTTAGGCCTCTCGCGATTTGTGTATAGCGATACATTTCGCTATTGACAAATAAACTGGCGCCGTCCTAAGATGCATTCACCCCGACACACCGGCGCAGTCACAGAGTCAAAAACGGGGCGAGACAATCCTCCAATACTGTCAGCCCGCGCGGCATTCGCGCAGCCTGCCGTCTCGCCTCACGTCCAACTTTTGAGGGAGACAAGCATGGCAAAGGCATTCGCATCCCAGGCCGATCTGGAAGTCAAGAAAGTCACGTGGACGAAGCTATCCGAGAACGCCTACGCGTACACCGCCGAGGGCGATCCGAACTCGGGCGTGATCATCGGCGACGACGGCGTGCTGATCGTCGACACCACCGCCACGCCGGCCATGGCGCAAGACCTCATCGCGAAGATTCGCAGCGTCACGGACAAGCCGATCAAATACGTCGTGCTGTCGCACTATCACGCGGTGCGCGTGCTCGGTGCATCGGCGTATTTCGAAGAAGGCGCGCAGGAAGTGATCGCGAGCCGCGGCACGTACGAGATGATCGTCGAGCGCGGCGAAGCGGACATGAAGTCGGAAATTGAACGCTTCCCGCGCCTGTTCGCCGGCGTCGAAACGGTGCCGGGCCTGACGTGGCCGACGCTCGTATTCGAAAAGGAAATGACGCTGTTCCTCGGCAAGCTCGAAGTACGCATCGCGCATCTCGGCGCGGGTCATACGAAGGGCGATACGGTGGTGTGGCTGCCATCGCAGAAGGTGCTGTTCTCCGGCGACCTGGTCGAGTACGACGCGGCCTGTTATTGCGGCGACGCGCAGCTCGAACAATGGCCGGCCACGCTCGAGGCATTGCGCGCGCTGAAGGCCGACAAGCTCGTGCCGGGCCGCGGCCCCGCGCTGACCACGCCGGAAGACGTCAACAAGGGTCTGGATTACACGAAAGACTTCGTCACCACGTTGCTGCAACAGGGCCGTGAAGCCGTCGAACAGAAACTCGATCTGAAGGCCGCGATGGCGCACACGCGCAAGGCGATGGACCCGAAGTTCGGCCATGTCTTCATCTACGAGCACTGTCTGCCGTTCGACGTCTCGCGCGCTTTCGACGAAGCGAGCGGCATCACGCATCCGCGTATCTGGACCGCGCAGCGCGACAAGGAAATGTGGGACGCGCTGCAAGCCTGATAAGAACAGACGCACAGCAAGACGCCGCAGAGCGGAGAAGGACGGAGACACAAGATGAGCATCAACTACCAGACGCTGTCGTTCGAATACCAGCCGTGTCGTGAACAGAGCGCGCAGAGCGGTGCGGACCATGCGGCCTATCCCGTGATCGTGGTCGGCGCGGGCCCGGTGGGCCTCGCCACCGCGATTGATCTCGCGCAGCAGGGCGTGCCGGTCGTGCTGGTCGACGATGATTGTTCATTGTCCACGGGATCGCGCGCGATCTGCTTTTCGAAACGCTCGCTCGATATTTTCGACCGTTTGGGATGCGGCCAGCGAATGGTGGACAAGGGTATTAGCTGGAATGTCGGCAAGGTGTTTCTGAAAGACGAGTTGGTGTACACGTTCAATCTGCAACCTGAAGCGGGCCACAACCGGCCCGCGTTCATCAACCTCCAGCAGTACTACGTCGAAGGCTTTCTACTCGAACGCGCGCAGGAGATGCCGAATCTCGAGATCCGCTGGAAAAGCAAAGTGGTCGGCGTGCAGCAAAGCGGTACGCCCGGCACTCACGACGCCAGCGTAACGCTGACCGTCGACACGCCGAATGGTCAGTACGCGTTGCGCGCTCGCTATGTGGTCGCCGCCGACGGCTCGCGCAGTCCGATCCGCAATCTGATGGGACTCGACAGTAAAGGCGTGACATTCAAGGATCGTTTCCTGATCGCCGACGTCAAGATGGAAGCGGAGTTTCCCACTGAGCGCTGGTTCTGGTTCGATCCGCCGTTTCATCCGAATCAATCGGTGCTGCTGCATCGTCAGCCGGATAATGTGTGGCGGATCGATTTCCAGCTAGGGTGGGACGCCGACCCGGTGCTGGAAAAGACGCCGGAGCGCGTCATTCCGCGCGTGCGTGCGCTGCTCGGGCCGGACGCGAAGTTCGAGTTGGAATGGGTCAGCGTCTATACGTTCTCGTGTTTGCGCATGGACCGTTTCCGGCACGGCAACGTGTTGTTCGCCGGCGACTCCGCGCATGGCGTGTCGCCGTTCGGCGCGCGCGGTGCGAATAGCGGTGTGCAGGACGCGGAAAACCTCGCGTGGAAACTGGCGATGGTGCTCGAAGGCAAGGCCTCCGATGCTTTGCTCGATACCTATGCAAGCGAACGCGAATTCGCCGCCGACGAAAACATCCGCAACTCCACGCGCTCCACCGATTTCATCACGCCGAAGAGTCCCGTGAGCCGTGTGTTCCGCGATGCCGTGCTGAAGCTCTCGCGTCATCATCCGTTTGCGCGGCAATTGGCCAATAGCGGCCGGCTGTCAGTGCCGGCGGTGTTGCGTGATTCTCCGCTGAATACAGCGGACCGTGACCCGTTTGAAGGGGCGATGGTGCCGGGCGCCTCGTGCGTCGATGCACCGGTGCAGGTGGCGGGACAACCGGCATGGCTGCTGCAGCAACTCGGCCAGCAATTCACCGGCGTGCTGTTGTGCGGCGATCAAGGTGTCGATCAGGCGACTCGGGCCGCGTTGGACACGTTGCGCGCTGGGCCGATTCCGTTGAAGCTCGTCGTTGTGACGCATGGCGATCCGCAGGCCTTTGTGTCTGCGAACGCGCAAGTCGCGCACGATATCGAAGGGCTGGCCCACGCACGCTACGACGCAAAACCCGGCACGTTCTATTTGATTCGTCCGGACCAGCATGTTTGCGCGCGCTGGCGGCAACTCGATGCGGGTGATGTCGCGCATGCATTGAAACGCGCACTGTGCGTCGAAGGCACGGCTTGAACGTGCGGCATCAGGAAAACAATAGCCGCAAGCAATTTGCATGGGATCGGAGTAAGCGTTAAAGCGCCAACTCTGGTCGACAGGAGACAGACATGACACTGAACACGCAATCGAATCTCGCCCGCCCCGACGATTTCTACGAGGCGTTGATCGATATGCATCGCGATCTTGACGATGCGCAGAGCCAGTCGGCCAATGCGCAACTGATCCTGCTGCTCGCCAACCATATCGGCGATCACGCCACGCTGCTCGAAGCGATGCGGCATGCTCGCGACGGCGTGGCCGACGTGTCGGCGCGAAATGGTAAAGCGCGTCCGTTGGCTGCATAACCGCATAGCGCGAGCAAAGATTGACTTTGCGCAACGCAGATTTCGGAAGACGTCAATAGTAGTGATTTGTTGCGCGCTTCCTCTCAAATTCGCGGAAGACAATCCGCGATTCATCTCAATTTTTTCTTTCTGACTATCAGATTCTTCTTAGCAAAGCGGCACAAGCGCTGCCTCATACTAGTCGGCTTGTTGAGGGAAGGATGATCAGATCGCATAGGATGTGACGTTCCGGTGGGCCAGGTTGCTTCGTGCCGGCGCACCATGTCCTCGTGCGTTGCCGGTGGGAATTTCCCCACGTTCGGCTAGAGAGAGACACGAGATGAAATTGTTTTTGATAAGCGACCTTGTCGTTCAAGAGTTGGCGTCGATGAAAGTCGACGGAAAGTGGCTTTCTCCTGCGCAGTTTGCCGAATCGGCGTTGCTCTGGATTAACCATTACGCGCCTGGCCGTGCAGCGCCTGAATCGTTTTTTTTCGAAGTCGAGTGCGAAGTGTTGCAAATCGCCACGCAACTCGCCGTCGGAGAATTGGCGTCGGTCGAAGATTTGCCGTTGGGGCAGTTGTTTAGCGACTATCCAACGGTGAATTACGCGCATCCTTTGAGCGCGAAAGCGTTGGCTGCGACGCTGACAGCGTGCCGTGAAAAAATTTCCCGTGGCGCTCAGGCAGGAGCATCTGACGATGCGATCTGGTCGCGGCAGTTCGCTGCCTGTGCGAAGAACGTGCCGCAGTCTCTCGGATGTCATCCCACCCTCTGTCAGTTGATGTGCCACATCGGTGACACGCCGAAGGTTTGAGCGTCGCTCGAGATCGATGGCTTCGTACGTCATATCGGGTAGAGTCGCGGTTATGCGTCCGCGATTGCGCCCATTACGTCCGAACCTTTGCATGTATTCGATCGACCCCGTTCCGCTGCCGCACGATGGCCCGTCCGACATTGCGTTGTGGCGGATGGACATCGACTTCACTGCGTCGCTCGACGCGCCGGCTTTTGCATCCCTCAGCGAGGACGAACGCACGCGAGCCCGCACCTTTCGCCGCCATGAAGACGCGCTGCGCTTCGCGACCGTGCGCGCCGCGCTGCGTGAAGAGCTCGCGCGGCGGCTCGACATGGCGGCACATGCCGTGCGTTTTGCGCTCGACGCCAATCACCGACCCCATCTCGCGGATTCGAATCGCTTCGATTTCAATGTATCGCATGCGGGTGCGCATGGACTGATCGCGATGTCGCCGGTTCGGCGCGTGGGCGTCGATATCGAGCAGCACAGCGACAAATTCGATTGGCATTCGATTGCGGCCTTGACGCTCGATCCGGAAGAAGTCGCGTGGATCGAACGCCTCGACGTAGGTCAGCAGAGCGATGCGTTTTACGATGCGTGGGTCGCCAAGGAAGCGCTTGTCAAGACAACGGGCGCGGGGATCACGCGCGGATTGCAACATCTGACGGTGCTGCCGCGTGAGAGCAAGCGCGTGACGCTGCGCAAGCAGATTCCAGACGATATGCGCGATGTCGCCGCGCACTGGCTTGTGGCACCGGACAGCTACGCTGCGTGCGTCGCGTGGTCAGTGACCGCGCTTCGGTAATCACAAACAAACACAGCGCGCTAAGCGTTGACCTGTCCGAACGCCAAAGCCTTCGGCCAGCCGAACGCGTGGACCTGTGTGAGTCGCTGCATGGCCGGCTGCGCAAGCGCGACCGCAGCGCGAATCTTGCCGGCCATCGGCACATCCAGCACATGCCAGCGGCCGTGTTCCGCGAGATCGAACGCACCGTTTGCGGAGTGGCTGAACAGCAGTTCGACATCGATATCGACGGGCGCATAGCGCAGCGCATTGCAAAGACTGCCGTAGCGAGCGCGGCGTTGCGAGGCTTCCGGCGTCTCGTCGGGCGCCGCGGCTGGCGAGGGCACGACGACGCTCAATCCTAGCGTCGCCGACGCAACGCCGATCACAATCCAGATGCCGCCGTAAGCGATATCGATTGTGATGCCGCGGCCGTCGCGAGGATGACGCGCACGCAGTTTCTCGTTGCCGTCATCCTGTAAATCGACGGCTTGCGGTTCGCAGTCGAACAGATTTCCGACGATCCAGCGCACGACCACTCGCGCGCTGATAAAGCGTTTGCGCAACGCGGCGTTCGGATGCAGCCGCGCACGCTCGCGTTCGCTCTTCGACAGCCAGCTATCGCCTTCTTGCACGGGCACCGGCAGCCATTCGCAGCGGAACCGCCAAAGATGCAACTCGCCTGCGCTCGGCGCGGCGACGTTGTACGGATAGTTGCGAGTCAGCGGATGGGACAGGAATGCGGGTGTGGCCGCGGCGGCAATAGTGGGTGCGAGGCGGGCGGGCTGCACGGCATGTTCGCCAGCACTGCGTTCAGCGGCGACTTCGCGTGACTCGCCGCTATCGCGCGGGCGCGAAGCCGCCGGGCAAGCCAGATCCAGTTCCAATGGCATAGGCCTGCTTCCTCAATGCATGTACGTGACGCGCCGGGCTTGCACGTCGAGTTCCACACCGGCGTCGAGCAGATCGATGGCGAACCAGCGAATCAGCTTCAGGACACCACTCACCGCGGGCGCGGGCAGCCATTCGTTCAACATGCGCAACGCTGCACCGCTATGCGTTTTTTGCAGCAGCGCGATGGTCTGCAGGATCACCGCTTCGTCCTTGCCGAGATCGCTGGCACAGCGGCAGCGCATATCGAGTGGCCGATACGACACGTGCATCAGCGAACGCATCAGTAGATCGAAGTGTTCGATGCCGTCCGGTCGCAGACCGATGCCGCTGAGAATGTCGCGCCAGTGCACGCCGCCGCGCGCCGTTTCGCAGGCGGGCCGCAGCCATGTGCGAACGGCGCTCAGGACGGTGCGGTCGGGCGCGTCGGCGGTATCGGTCGGATGATCGTCGATCAGTTCCGGGCGGCTGCTGTGTTGAGAGCGAAAGTTCATCGATGCTCCTGAATGGACACGGTCCAATGAATCGCGCCGGCCGGATGGGGCGGGTGCCGCGTCGCAGGCCAGTGCTTGTCGCGTGCGACGGATGGGCGAAGACGCAGAGCCTGCGTCAGATGCTCACGTTTGATGCCGTTACCGACGCTTGCTTCAGCTTTGAGCCGGCTGCGTCGGCTGCCACTCGCGCACGTGTGCGCTGCGCGCCGGACGTGCCGGTGCTTGCCCCGGCGTTTTCGGCGTGCCGACAAACAGGAAGCCGAGCAGGCGCTCGTTCGGCGCGAAGCCCAATGCGTCATGCAAGCGCGGCTCATAACTGTCCGGACCGGTGGACCAGAAGCCGCCATAAGCGAGCGCATGGATCGCGTTGAGCATGTTCATCGCCGCCGCGCCGGCGGCCAGCAATTGCTCGATCTCGGGCACCTTGGGATGCGCCGAGATTGCCGCGCCGAGTGCGATCAGCAGCGGCGCGGCGAATGCCTTCTGCCGGCGATGCGCATGCGCCGAACGCGGTTCGTCCGGCGAGCGGGCGCAGGCGAGGTCGACCAGCACGTCGCCGAGCGGTCCGCGTGCGTCGCCGCGAATCGTCACAAAGCGCCAGGGACGCAGATTGCCGTGATCCGGTGCGCGCAAGGCGGCGTCGAAGATCAGTTCGAGCTCGGCGTCCGCCGGACCGGGCTCGGTCAGCGGCCATTGCGATTGACGCGACAGCAGGACTTCGAGCGCCGCCGAAGCTTTCGGCCCGGCGCCGGCGGCAGGCTTTGCCGCCGCCGGGCGCTGGTTGTCGGTTTCGGGGCGGCTGATGTCTAGTGTCGTCATGATCTCGGCTTCGGCGAATGGTATGGGCTGAATAATGAGCTAATTTGCTAGTAAATGCAAATCATTCGCATTTAGAAGGCATGTTCGTGGATTGGTTTGGCGCCTGTTCGGCGCACGGCGCGAACCACCGGCAGCTAGCGCAGGCGAAGGGAAGGCATCAACGCAACTAACGGTCAACCGCGCCCGGCGCCCCCGGATATGATGGCGAAGTGCCGAATTCAGCCTTTTTGGCAAAAGCGGCTTACAGCCTCCTTGCCCACTTTCGCTTGCCCATGCCGACAAAAACATTCGAGACCGCATCGACTTCCAAGGCCACCGAAGCGGCGCAACGCCTCCCCACGCTGATGCTCGCCGCGGCGCTGTCGCTGGGCAGCGCGATCGCGCTCGGGCTCGCACGCTTCGCATACGCACTGCTGTTGCCGTCGATGAAACTCGACCTCGGCTGGAGCTTCGCGCAAGCCGGCGCGATGAATACGGCCAACGCGCTGGGTTATCTGCTCGGTGCCCTGGCTTTTCCGCGCCTTGCGCGCAGATGGTCGGCCGGCGCATTGTTCGGCGGCGGTTGCGTGGCGACTGCGCTACTGATGGCAGTCAGCGGGCTGCTTGCCGACACGGACTCGCTGCTCGTGTTGCGCGTGATCACCGGCGTGAGCAGCGCGGCGGTTTTTATCAGCGGCGGCGTGTTGGCGGCGCGGCTCGCATCGGCGAGGCCGCACGACGCAGGGCTCGTCCTCGGCTTGTATTACGGTGGCACGGGATGGGGCATCGTGGCGTCGTCGGTGCTGGTGCCGCTGACTATCTTCAACGTCGCGCACGGCTGGCAGTTTGCGTGGTTCGCACTCGCGCTCGCGTGTGCGGTACTCGCCGCAGTGGCCATCGGCGCCGCGCGAAAAATCGAGAGCGTGCACGCGACGGCGTCGTCGGCCACGCAATCACACGCCGCCGCCGATGCACCCCGTTGGCCGCGATTCAGTCTCGCGCTGGCGGGCTACGGCTTGTTCGGCGTCGGCTATATCGGCTACATGACGTTTATCGTCGCACTCCTGCGCAATGCGGGCATGAGCGCGGCTGTCGTTACGGGTTTTTATCTGCTGCTAGGCGTGGCGACGGTGGTCTCGGCGCGCGTGTGGTCGGGGTTGCTCGATCGCATGCGCGGTGGCCAGGCGCTCGCGGTGCTCAACGCTTTGCTCGCGGTCGCGACGCTGCTGCCCGCGCTGTTCACGCAACCGTGGGTGGCGTTCGTGTCCGGCGTGCTGTTCGGCGCGACGTTTCTCTCCGCCGTGGCGTCGACCACGGCTTTCGTGCGCCACAATCTGCCCGCGAGTCATTGGGCCAAAGGCATCAGCGCGTTCACGATCGTGTTTGCATTCGGGCAGATCGTCGGACCGATGGTGATCGGCTGGGTCTCGGACGGCGCGGGTCTCGCGCGCGGGCTCGTGTATTCCGCACTGTTGCTCGCGGCGGGCGCGGTGCTGGCGGCGTGTCAGAAGGCGTTGCGCTGAACGTGAGTCCGCGCTTTCAGGCAAGTGCGCTTCACGTTTTTCACACTTGCACGGACGGGATGCTCTTCATGCAACGCAAGGCGAACATCGAGCGGCTATGCCGGATGCCGGCGATCTTGTAGAGCTTCTCGCGCAGGAACCGCTCGTAACCTGCTGTGCCGTCGACCGCCACTTTCACCAGATAGTCGTAGTCGCCCGACACGAGATACGCCTCCAGCACTTCGGTCAGCGTCGCCAATTCGGCGCCGAAGCGGGCGAGGGCGTCGTCGTCGTGACGGTCCAGCGTCACTTCGAGCAGGACGATGTCCGCGAAGCCGAGCTTCTGCTGATCGAGCAGCGCGACGTAGCCGCGGATATACCCCTCCGTTTCCAACTGACGCGTGCGATTCCAGCACGCCGTGGTCGACATGCCGACCAGTTCCGCCAGCTCGGCATTGCTGAGGCGCGCGTTCTTTTGCAACTCGCGCATGATCTTGCGATCCTGGTTGTCGAGCGGGCGATTTCGGGTGGTCATAGGCGGTACTGGAAGCTTGTTCTGGAAAATCGCATTCTAAAGGAAGATTGTCCCGACATCGCGTGGGAAGCTCATTGCTTTAAGAAGCCTATCCAGCCAGCGTGCCGGTATATTTTCAGGGTGCATTCATGCCCGGGACAACCGTCCGGGCTGCGGGCCTCGCGCCTGCGGCCTTGCGCGGCCACAAGCTGCCATCCGGTGTCTCGCTGTCTTTCACAGGAGGCAGCACGCGGGCGAATTGCGGCGTTACCAGCGCCGTAAGACGCGCTCGCCGGGCATGGACGCATGTTCCTAACCGAATGCTGGCCAGCATGATCGTCCGCACGACCGGGCTCCTCGACCCGCGCGGATAGCGGCGGGATGCACTGGCATGCCGCAGCCACACGCCTTCCGATGTCGATCCAGTTGTACGTTTCCTTTTTTCTTGCTTCTCTAGTCCTCGTCTATTCCCCGGTCCCGTCAATGTGCTGACGATGAGTCAGGCACTCGGCGCCGGTTGGCGCGCCGCGCTGCCGTGCGTGTGGGGCGGCACCTGCGCGGTGCTTCTGCAACTGCTCTTTACCGCGTTGTGCCTGAACTCGCTGCTGCTGATCGACGAGCGCGCATTGACCGCGCTTCGCTGGGCCGGCGCGATCTATCTGGTGTATCTCGGTTGCAAGCAATGGCACAGCGGAAGTCTTGCGACGCCGGCCGCCGACGCTCAGCAACGAAGCCTGTTCTGGCGCGGCTTCGCCACCTCGGGACTCAACCCGAAGACGCTGCTTTTTTTTCCGTCGTTCTTTCCGCAGTTCATTAGCGCTCCTTCGAATGAGGCGCACTGGTCCGCGAATCAGCAATATCTTTTGCTGGCCGCTACATTTGCATGCGTGTTTGCGTTGGGCGTGGCGTCGACGGCAATTTTCTCGCACCGCTTGCGCACCGTTTTACAACGGCCGAAGCGGCTGCGCGCCGTGAATCGTTTGATGGGTAGTGTGCTGGTCAGCATGGGCGCGCTGATGGCGGCGGTGCGCTGAGCGCGTCGACTGGATCGTGCGGCGGACACTGCACCACGCGCGTCGCCTTGAACTAAAAGCGACGCGTGCCTCCTCGATCAACTTGGTTTGGTAGGCGTTTTGACCGCGCTCTGTACCGCGACATTGCGATAGACGTCGCGGCAGAATTGCATGCCGCTTTGATGCGCGCCGTTGACAGCCGCCGCGATGCGTACCGTTCCCTCGACATGCTGAGCCGGCGGATTGACGAGTGCGGCGTCGATTGCGAACGGATCGGCAGGCGACGCGCGCATGATGCCGATGCCTTTGATCGTCAAGGCAAGGCACGGGTCGGGTAGTTGCGGACCGTGGCTGGCGGCGACGTCGAAATTGATGTTCAGCGTCCAGAAACCCTCGTGAATATCCTGATGAATAATGACGGCTTTCACCACGTCCTGGTGTGACAGCGTGTACTCGTTGCTGGCCATCGGTCCCTCCTTGCCTCGCACACATTCTGAGCGCACGTGTGCAGATATGGCATTTTGCGCGGACTAGGGAAGGTTAGTTTTACGCGCCATTCCGCGCAGCGCAAGCGGAAAGATAGGTGCCTCGATGCGTCGGCGCGCATGCATCGCGCGGACGCGCGAAAGGCGACGCCCGGACGCCGGCGCCGCCTTTCGCGCCGCAGCCGGGTGGGGCTGCGGCGCAGTGGAACGAACCTCGGATCAACTGCGCAAACGAGCAGGTTCTATGGATTAGTGGAAGATGAGGTACAGGATGACCAGTACGATCAACGGGACGCCAAGCAACCAGCCGAGAAGGTAAGGCATGATGTGATCTCCTTTCGTATCGAGGTTTGAATACGAAGGTGATTGAGCATCCGGCGTGCCTGACGTGTCATCTCAAGCCAGCGGTGGCTGCTCGATGCTGCCGAGTAGGCGCCGAACCTCACCGCATGCAAGTTTGGATCGACGCCGCCACGCTAACGTCAAGGCAAATTCTCCCGCAGGACGATGCTAAATTGCACCGGCTTCACGTCGCTCATCGCGTCACGCTTCTCGCGCACGTTGCGAAAAATGCGCAGACAATTTCCCACCATCGCTTGCGGCGTTTGCGTGATCAACGCATCCATGGTGCCGTCGATCAGCAACGCTCGCGTGTCAGGCGTCAAGCCATGACCGACAAACAGAATCTTCTGCTCTGAGCGCGCCTCGACAATCGCGCGCGCCACGCCATCCGATCCGCCGCCGCTGTTGTAAATGCCGGCAAGATCGGGATGCTGCTCCAGCAGCTTGCGCGTCTGCATATAGTTGCGTTCGCTATCGTCGTGTCCCTCACGTAATCCGATCACACGCACTTGTGGAAACGTCGATTCGATCAAATGCAGAAAGCCGATCTCACGTTCCTCATGCCCGCGATAGTTGAGGCTGCCCGCGAGCATGGCGATCTTCCCGCTCGGCCGAGGACCCATGAAGCGCCCGAGCAGCAACGCAGCGGTACGTCCCGCCGCACGATTGTCGATGCCCACGTAAGCCAGCCGCCGCGCATTCGATAAATCCGAAATCAGCGTGATGGCCGGCACGCCCTGGTCCGCCAATGCATTCACGGCGTCGCGCACAACCGGATGTTCGAGCGCCATGAACACGACGCCATCCGCACGCTGTCCGTAGTGCAACAGACGGTCGGCCAGTTCCTTCGGGTTGAAACTCTCGACGTAGTGCACGCGGCACTTCATGTCCAACGCGTTCCACTGATCGTGTGCGAAGTCGATGTAGTCGCCGAGCATGTGCAAATAGCGGTTGGTGCCGGCGGGCAGCAGAAACGCGATGCGCATCGGCTTCGAGGCGGGCACGACGGGCGCCTCTGGCGTGAGCAGATAACCGAGTTGGGCGGCCGCTTGCAACACGCGTTGCGCCGTCACGGCGCGCACGCCTTCGCGGCCATTGAGCACACGATCCACTGTGGCGGTCGAAACACCGGCGGCGCGTGCAATGTCGGGAATGCGGGCGCGCGCGGCGGCGGTGAGGTGAACCGTTTCGGACATAGCGGTCCTTCGCAGAAGGGAATTCCATCAAAAAACATCAAGTTCGCGGTTTGACAGCACTTGCCGCGCACGCCTAGTCTTGCAGCTATCACGCGACGACTCAACACCGGCGACCGGAAATCACGGCGTAGCGAGCAGGCGATGATGGTTTTTGATAGATTCGACAGTCACATCAATTATAAGCAAGGAGACGCTCAAATGACCAACCTCGCGAGACGCACCCTGCTGTGTGCCGCAGCCGCCGTGCCGGTAGCCAGCGCGCTGGGCTTCCCGGCCATCGTGCGCGCGGCGTCCGGCCCGGAGTTCGTGTTCAAGTACGGCAACAACCTGCCGCTCACGCATCCGCTGAACGTGCGCTCGCAGGAAGCGGCCAATCAGATCAAAGAGGCGTCGAAAGGGCGCATGGAGATCCGGATATTCCCTAACAACCAGTTGGGCGGCGATACCGACATGCTCGCGCAGGTGCGCAGCGGCGGCATCGAAATGTTCACGCCGTCCGCGCTGGTGGTATCGACGCTCGCGCCATCGGTTGCGATCAACGCGGTGGGCTTTGCGTTCAGCGACTACAACCAGGTGTGGAGCGCCATGGACGGCAAGCTCGACGCCTACGTGCGCGCCGCGATGCAGAAGGCCGGGCTCGAATCGTTCGAAAAGATGTGGGACAACGGTTTTCGTCAGACGACCACCAGCACCGGCGCCATCACCAGCGCGCAGAACATGCGCGGTTTGAAGATTCGCGTACCGGTGAGTCCGCTCAGCATCGACATGTTCAAGGGACTCGGCGCTGCGCCGACCAGCCTGCAATTCAGCGAGGTCTATTCGTCGCTGCAAACCCATATCGTCGATGCGCAGGAAAACCCGCTGCCGATCGTGCAGGTCGCGAAGCTCTACGAAGTGCAGAAGTTCTGTTCGCTTACCAATCACATGTGGGACGGCTACTGGTTCGTGCTGAACCCGCGCGCGTGGCAGCGCTTGCCGAAGGATTTGCAGGGCATTGCCAGCGACGCGTTCAACCAGTCGGCGCTCAGGCAGCGTGAAGACGTGCGCAAGCTGAACGACGCGGCGGTCGCGGATCTGCAAAGCAAGGGTCTCTCGATCAACCGTCCCGCGCCGGACACGTTCCGCGCGGCGCTGCGCCAGGCGGGTTTCTACGCCGAGTGGAAGAGCAAGTTCGGCAATCAGGCGTGGGACCTGCTCGAACAATCGGTCGGCAAGCTGGCTTGAGCGTGCTGCATACGGGTGAGCCTGAGACGAAGCGCGGCGAGCCGCCGCGAGGAGACAGCAGGATGTCGAATCACGCATTGAATCCGGCGGACGCGGGCGTGCCGTTGCACGCGGCGAGCATGCCGCGCCGCTGGCTGAGGAGCTTCGATCGCGGCTTGATCGCGCTCGTCGAAGTGTGCGCGGCGGCGCTGCTCGTCGTGGAAATCGTCGTGATGCTCGCGGGCGTGGTGTGCCGCTACGTACTGCATCAGCCGCTCGTGTGGTCGGATGAACTGGCCGGGATTCTGTTCCTGTGGCTCGCCATGCTCGGCGCCGTGCTGGCGTTGCGGCGCGGCGAACATATGCGGATGACGGCGCTGGTCAGCCGACTCTCGCCGCAGCGGCGCGCGTTCGTCGACACGCTGGCGATCGCCGCATCGATCGCGTTGCTTGCGCTGCTGATCGCTCCCGCCTACGACTATGCGTCCGGCGAGGCAGCGATCGTGACGCCCGCCTTGCAGATCAGCAACGCATGGCGCGCGCTCGCCTTGCCGATCGGCGCGGCGCTCATGCTGCTGGTCGGTCTGATCCGTCTCGCCCAGGTTAGCCGTGTGCGCGACGTCGTGATCGTGCTCGCAATTACGGCTGTGCTAGCCGCGGTGGCCGTGTTCGCCGGTCCGTGGTTTCAGACGCTCGGCAAAACCAATCTGGTGATCTTTTTCGTCGGCGTGGTGGCGATCGGGATTTTCTCTGGCGTGCCCATCGGCTTCTCGTTTGCGCTTGCCACGTTCGGTTATCTGGGACTCTCGACCTTCACACCGCTCGAAGTCGTGGTCGGCCGCATGGACGAAGGCATGTCGCATCTCGTGCTGCTCGCTGTGCCGCTCTTCGTGTTTCTCGGCTTGCTGATCGAAATGACCGGCATGGCGCGCGCAATGATCGAGTTTCTCGCAAGTCTCGTCGGTCACGTGCATGGCGGGTTGTCGTTCGTATTGATCGGCGCGATGTATCTGGTGTCGGGCATCTCCGGTTCGAAAGTGGCCGACATGGCGGCCATCGCGCCGGTGCTGTTTCCGGAGATGAAAAAACGCGGCGCTTCGGAAGGCGATCTGGTTGCGCTGCTCGCCACGACCGGCGCGCAAAGTGAAACCATTCCGCCGAGCATCGTGTTGATCACGATCGGTTCAGTGACGGGGCTGTCGATATCCGCGCTCTTCACCGCGGGCATGCTGCCGGGCGCGGTGCTCGCGCTGATTCTTTGCGTGGTGGTGTGGTGGCGCTATCGCAAGGAAGACCTGAGCGGCGCGCAGCGTTTCAGCAAGCGGCAGATCGGGCGTCTGTTCATCGTGTCGCTGCCGGCGCTGGCGTTGCCGTTCGTGATTCGCATGGCGGTGGTCGAAGGCGTGGCGACGGCGACAGAGGTGTCGACCATCGGCATCGCCTATTCGATGCTGATCGGCCTGCTGGTGTATCGCCGCTTCGAATGGCGGCGGCTTGGCCGCATGCTGGTGGATGCGGCGACTTTGTCCGGCGCGATTCTTTTCATCATCGGCTGCGCCACGGCAATGGCTTGGGCGCTCACGCAATCCGGCTTTTCGCAGGACCTCGCGCAACTCATGGGCTCGATGCCCGGCGGCGCGTACGGTTTTCTCGCGGTGTCGATTGTCGTGTTCGTGATGCTCGGCAGCGTGCTCGAAGGGATTCCTGCCATTGTGCTGTTCGGGCCGCTGCTGTTTCCCATCGCGCGGCTCGCGGGCGTGCATGAAGTGCATTACGCGATCGTCGTGATTCTTTCGATGGGCGTGGGTCTTTTTTCACCGCCGTTCGGTGTCGGCTACTACTCGGCGTGCGCGATCAGCAAGGTCAATCCCGATGCGGGCATTCGTCCGATTGTCGGGTATATGGGCGCGTTGATCCTCGGCCTGATCCTGGTCGCGGCGATTCCCTGGATTTCGATCGGTTTTCTCTAAGCAGGTCTCTCAAGTTTATTAACAGGTTCGACCTTCGGGCGCCGCGCTTTCGCCGCGCCGGGGCGTCGCTCGTCTTTCAACCCCGCAGCATCGGGAGAGTTTCATGAGTCGTTTCTTTGGCGAAATCCGGCAGGCAGGTTATGTGGTGCGGGACATCGAGGCCGCGATGGACTACTGGAGCCGCGTGCTCGGCGTAGGTCCGTGGTTTTACAACGAACGCGTGCCGATCGAGAACTACACCTACCGTGGGCAATCGTACGAGGTGCACAACTCGGTGGCGCTGGCGAACTCGGGACCGTTGCAGGTCGAACTGATCCAGACACGCAACGACGCGCCCTCGATGTATCGCGACTTTCTCGCCGCGGGCCATACCGGCTTGCAGCACAACGCGTACTGGACCACGTCGTTCGACGCGGATCTCGCGCGTCTGCAGGAGCAGGGTTTCAAAGTCGCGATGAGCGGCGAAGTGGGGCGCAACGGGCGCTTCGTCTACTTCGATACGGAGAATCATCCCGGCACGGTAATCGAGTTGTCCGAGATCGCCGGGCCGAAAGGCAAGCTCTTCGACATGATCTACGCGGCGTCGTGCGACTGGGACGGCCGCGAGCCGGTGCGCCGCTTTCCCGATCTGGGCACGCTATGAGCGAGACGCTGCAACCGCGCGCCGTCGACGACGATACGCTCGAGGCCGACTATCTGATCGAGACGCCGCTCGATCCCGCGCGTGTCGCCGATGTCATGGCCGGCGAGCAATCGAGCGGCACGTTCGTGCGCGTCGCCAATGAATCCGATGCGCTGCGCGCGCGCAGCCGCGCGAGCGTGCTGCGCATCGAGGAACTGGAGGCTGCGGCACAACCCAGCTTGCCGAACGCATGGCTCGAGCGTCAAAGCACACCGGGACCGTGGCGGCGTGCGCGCATCACGCTGTCGTTTCCGCTCGCCAACATCGACGCGAATCTGCCCACGCTGGCCGCGACCGTCGCCGGCAATCTGTACGATCTGGGCGAAGTGACCGGCATGCGGCTGCTGTCGTTGCGCTTGCCGGCTTCGTACCGTGCGCGGTTCGAGTTACCGCGTCATGGCGTGGCCGGCACGCGCGCGCTGACGGACGTGAAAGACAGGCCGATGATCGGCACCATCATCAAGCCGAACGTCGGCCTGAGCGCGGCGGAAACGGCGGCGCTGGTGCGCGATCTGTGCGAAGCGGGCGTCGATTTCGTCAAGGACGACGAAGTATGCGCGAATCCCGCCCATGCGCCGCTGGCGGAGCGCGTGCGGGCGGTGATGGCCGAAGTGCGCCGCTACCGTGAACGTAGCGGCCGTCCTGTGATGGTCGCGTTCAATATCACCGACGACCTCGACGCCATGCGCCGTCACGCGGAACTGGTCGAACGCGAGGGCGGCAGTTGCGTGATGGCGAGCATCAACTGGTGCGGCTTTTCCGCGATCCAGACGCTGCGCCGCGCGACGCCGCTCGTGCTTCACGCGCACCGCAACGGCTACGGCATGATGTCGCGTGATCCGGCGTTGGGCATGTCGTTTCAGGCGTATCAGACGTTGTGGCGACTGAGCGGCGTCGATCATATGCACGTGCATGGCCTTGCCGGCAAATTCGCGCAGAGCGACGCCGAAGTGATCGAGTCGGCACGCGATTGCGCGACGCCGCTCGCCGCCGGTTGCGACGATACCGTGCTGCCGGCGTTTTCATCAGGGCAATGGGCCGGCACCGTGCAAGCGACATATGACGCCGTGCGCTCCACCGACCTCCTGTTCATGTCAGGCGGCGGCATTCTCGCGCATCCGGACGGCCCCGCGGCAGGCGTCACGAGCGTGCGCCAGGCGTGGGCTGCGGTGCAGGCGGGCACGCCGCTGCCGGTGTACGCCGAGCACATGCCGGAGTTGCGGCGCGCCTTGGCGTTTTTCGGCAGCCGCACGTGAACATCACCGGCGGCACGGAACAAAAGATGAGCGACGAAGCACATAGCAACGGTCCCGCCTACGCCTTCTACGGCGACGACTTCACCGGCGCAACCGACACGCTGGCCCATCTCGCCCGCGCCGGTTTGCGCACCATGCTGTTCTTCGCACCGCCGGATGCCGCGCGTCTTTCGATGCTCGGCCGGCTCGACGCACTCGGCGTAGCGGGCGCCGCGCGGACCATGCCGCCCGCCACGCAGCGGCAGGAACTCGAGCGTGTCGGCGCCGCCTTCGCCGCGCTCGGCGTGCGGGTGATGCACTACAAGGTGTGCTCGACGTTCGATAGCGCGCCGGAAACCGGTAGCATCGGCGTGGCGATCCGCACGTTGCGCGAGTACTGCGCGAACGAACTCGTCGTGGTGGTTGGCGGTCAGCCGAATCTGCGGCGCTATTGCGTGTTCGGTGAACTCTTCGCGGCAGCCGGCGCGGATGATAGCGCGCAGTCGATCTACCGCATCGACCGTCATCCGACGATGAGCCGCCATCCCGTTACGCCGATGAACGAAGCGGACTTGCGTGTGCATCTTCAGCGCCAAGGTGTGAAGAATGTGCAATCGATCGACTGGCGCTGCTATGCGCACGGCGACGCCGAACTTCAAGCGCGAGTGCAGCACCGGCTCGATTCGAAACCCGACGCCGTGCTGTTCGACGTGCTCGGCGATTCGCATCTGCAAGCGATTGGCCGCGTGATCGCGCGTCATGCCGCGGCGTCGGCGCCATTGCTCGCGGTCGGTGCGAGCAGCGTCGCTCAGGCTTATGCGTTGGCGCATGACAACCGCGTTAAAGATGCCACTGCGGAAACCCGAACCATGCCGCTGCTGACTCCCGCGCGCGGCCCCGTATTTGTATTGGCGGGCAGTCTCTCGCCATTGACCGAAGTGCAGATCGGCGCCGCGCAATCCTATCTGCGTGTGGAACTGGACCCGCTGAAAATGACCGGTGACGCCGCCTCCAACTATCTGGCGGAGCGCCTGGCCGCGATAGCCGGGCCCTTGCGCGACGGACGCAACGTGCTGGCTTTCACGACGCGCCGCGCGTCGAGCGAAGGCGGCGCGCTGCCGCAACTCGCGCATGCCTGTGCCTCACTCTTGCAACAGGTACTGGGCGCCGTGCGCTTGCACCGCATCGGCATTGCGGGCGGCGACACGTCGAGTTTTGCCGTACGCGCGCTCGGCGCATGGGGACTCTCGTATCTCGCGCCGTTATCGGCGGGCGTCACAGTGTGCCGTCTCCACGCCGATCGCGCGGAACTCGACGGCATGGAGATCATGCTCAAAGGCGGGCAAATGGGCGACGCGGATCTTTTCGAGCAACTTCTCGAAGGCAACGGCTAACGACCGCGCCAGCATCCGCGAGCGCTTTGGCGACGCCGGAATCAATGCCCGAACTTACTCCCGTGACCAGAGCGACCTGATTCGCGAGTAACTTTTCCATCGCTGCTCCCGGCGTGACAAGGTGGGAATGTGCATCGACCATCCACATAGCAAGGCCGCCGGATATCCATGCAGCGAACTGCACCGATATCCGGCGGCCGACCCGATTCCGAAGAACACGGGCACTACGAAATGCTTAAGCAAGTTGCGGCTATATGACGCCGACGACCAGCAATACGATCACCACGATCACAACGAGGCCTAGACCGCCCGTGGGACCGTAACCCCACGCACGACTGTGCGGCCACGTGGGGAGCGCACCGATGAGCAGAAGAATCAGCACGACTAGAAGAATAGTTCCCAACATATAAATGACCTCCGCCTGGTTGATTGGACCTGCCTTCACGACAGCCGCGCAAGGCACGCCCTGCGGGCGTTCCTGCGAAAGGCAGTATCGGTGCGATGATTGAGCAAGCCGCATGCCCAAGGCTAAAAGTCGAGCGGGACACGTTCGAAACCAGTTACATCGCGGTGTGGCGTGCGGCGCCGATACGCGACGCAAGGAGATCAGCGACGAAGGCAATACTTAGCGCCACTGCTCCACAGGTGAAGATCAACGCGTAGTCGTTATGCGTATGCGAGAAGAGGTACGAGTACCCATAGCCGCCGAGCGCCTGGAAGAGCGCGAAGGCTGTCGTCGCGCGACTCCATGCAGCTCGTTGTTCGGTGTGATCGTGCGGCACCAGTTCATGAATGCGGCCGAGCACGAGCGGCACGATGCCTGGCGTGAAGATGCCGAGAATCACGGTCGAGGCGGCCAGCACGAACGAGCTGCCCGAAAACGCGAGCATGGCGACAGCGGCCGCTTGCAGAAGCAGTCCGACGCGATACGCCTTGCCGAAGCCGATGCGATCGGCCACGTTGCCGCAGATCACCGGTCCGGCGATCGCAGCGAGGCCGTACAGCACCCAGTAGTTCGCGCCGATTGCCGCGCCGCGTCCCAGGCCGCGAGCGACATAGTCGACGAGCAGTACCATCGCCGGCACGAGACCGAGGGCGTTCGCCGCGTATTGCGCGTACAGCACGCGCAGCGTCAAGCCGTGAGGGCGCGCCGCGTGATGCGCGCCGGACGGCACGACCGGTGCGGGTGGATTCGTCGAAGGCCAGCCGAACCAGCTCACTACGGTCAGCACCAGTGCCACCGCGCCGAGACCGATCCACGTGGTTTGCAAACCATAGTGAAGCAACTGCGGAATCAATGTGCCGGATGCCGCGATACCCAAGCCGAGTCCAAGAAAGATCATGCCGCTCACGAAGCCACGGCGCGGCGCCGGAATGTGCGGAAGAATCGATGTCGCTACCAGCACCATGATCGCGCCGCCGGAAATGCCCGACAACAAACGCCACGTGAAAAACCAGCTCACCGAAAGCGGATACGCGCAAGCGAAGAAGGCGGCCGTCACCACCGCCATCAGCATGCGCAACGCGCTGCGGTTCGACAGCGTCGCTGCGAGCGGACGGCCGATCAACGCGCCAACCAGATAGCCGGCGAAATTCGCCGCGCCGAGCGTCACCGCTTGCGACGACGTGAACCAGTGCGCCTGGATCAGCGAGGGAATCAACGGCGTGTATGCGAAGCGGGCGAGGCCGATGGCGACGAGACTGCCGCACAGCCCCGCGAGCGTTGCGAAGAGCGCGCGGGCATCGAGTGAGACTGGACTATCGGACGCTATGGGTGCAGCGGACATGACGGTTCCTTTACCGGTGCGCGCTGGTAGCGGCGCTGCCGGATGTCGGTGGGGAAAGCGAAGCGAAGGGACGCGCCTTGTCAGGCGCCGGGCTCAGACGCCGTTGTCGGTTGCCGGGAGGGCAGGCAAACCGAGCAGCAGCAACACCGGCGCGATCGCGCCGATGAGCAGCGCCTGTTGCGGATTGACGCGCGCGAGAACGCGAACGCCGATCAATGTGGCGAGCAGATGAGTGGCGGCGTCATCGGCGGAAACGACGGTGGTGATTTCGCCGCTCTCGCCGGCCGCAACCACGCAGCGGTAAAAAAACGCGCGGATTTCGGCGAATTCCGTGGCGACGATGTCACGGAATATTTCGTCCTCCGATGTGGTTTCCAGCGCCGAGTTCACCAGCATGCAGCCGCGCTGGGCGGGATCGGCGAGCGTTCGCTCAAGGATCTCCTGGAAAAACATCGTGATGCCTAGAGCCGGCGATACGGTGCGTTCCAATCGCCGGATCCGTTCGCGCAAGGTGTGCTCGAGATAATGCTCGAGCGCTCGCAGATACAGCGTGCGCTTGTCGCCGAAGGCGTTGTAGAGGCTCGGCTGTGTCAGGCCGGTCGATTTGACCAGGTCGCGCGTGGAGGTCGCCTCGTAGCCCTTCGTCCAGAAGGCCGCGCTGGCGGCTTCGAGCACCTCGTGTTCATCGAATTCGCGGGGTCTTGCCATGGTGAATGCCCTTCCAGCGTCACTGACGACTAGTTCTGTATCAGTCGATATAGAAGGCGATTATATATCGAGTGATACAGAACGCAAGAAGAAGATTCGAGGACGTCCGGCGGCGCGCTTACAGTGCGCTGCGGTTTGGGGGTAGGGCGTCGGCGGGTGGTTGCCCGTCCGGTGCGAGCTCGGTTTCCGGATAGCTGATCCGCACGGGGGGCACGAACCACGCGAGACACAGGCCGATCAACGCGGCGGCGCCGGCCACCAGAATGCCGATGTGAATGGATTGCACCAGCGCTTCGCGCGCGGACCTCATCATGGCGTCGCCCGACTGGCCGGCACTCACCAGACGATTGATCAGCGCGGCCTGTTCCGCGCGGTCCACCAACAGTTCAGGACTGGCGAAGGATTTGAACCACTGCGTCGCCTGATAGGAATCGAGTGAGCGATGCACGCCGCGCGAATAGAGATGCCCGAGCAACGCGCCGGTCATCACCGTGCCGAGCATGCCGCCGAACGTCCGCAGTGATTGAAGCAGCGCGGTGGCTGCGCCGACATGATCTCGCGCGACGATCTGCTGCGAACAGACTGTCAGGCTGGTTGCCACCAGACCGAGGCCGAGCCCGCTGATTCCCATGCACGACGCCCACACGAGATGCGGTTCCGTGCCCCGTAGTACGACCACGCTGAGACAGGCGAGCGCGGACAGCGCAAAACCGGCATACATGATGCCGTTCGCGCGGCGGATCCGTGTGACGATACGATTGTTGAGCACGCTGCCTACGGTCGTGCCGAGCAGCAGCGGCGTGATCAGCATGCCGGAGTCATGCGCCGACATCGCGTAGCCGCCTTGAAACAGCAGCGGTACGTAGAACACCAGCGAAAAGAGCGCGAAGCCGCCGAGCACCGACATCGCGAAGAGCGCGGAGAGCTTGCGGTCCATGAGCATGTCAACGGGCACGATCGGATAGCCGATGCGCCGCTCCCATAGCCAGAGAATCAGCCCGCAAGTCGCCGCTACGATGGTTAGCACGACTGTCGTGGTGTCGAAACCGCGTCTCGGAAACAGTTCGATCAGCACTTGAAGCGAGCCGAACGTGACCGCGAGCACGAACGCGCCGAGCCAGTCGAGTCGCACGGGCCCCTTGTGCCGCAGGTGAAGCAGCGGCGGCAGAAAGCGTTGCACGAACAGCAGCGATAAGATCCCGACCGGCACGTTGACGAAAAACACCAGCCGCCAGCCGCCGTACTGCGTCAGCATTCCGCCGAGGGTCGGTCCGATCATGTTCGACACGCCGAAGGCGGAGGTGACGAACACCAGCCAGCGCAGCCGCAGTTTCGGATTGGGAAACAGATCAGCGACGGTGGCGAACACCGTGCCGATCAGAATGCCGCCACCGATCCCTTGCAGGCCGCGCGAAATCACCAGCAACAACATGCTGTTGGCGAGCCCGCACAATACCGAGGCGCCGGTGAACAACAGGATCGCGGCGATCAAAAACCGCTTGCGGCCGAATAGATCGCCCAGCCGTCCGAAGATGGGAATCGTGATGACCGAGGCCAGCATGTACGACGTCGCGACCCACGCGTACAGGTCGAAGCCCTTCAGTTCGGCGACGATACGCGGCAGCGCCGTACCGACGATGGTTTGATCCAGCGCCACCAGCATCGCGACGAAGGCGATGCCGAGCATCGCAAGCAGCGATTCGCGGAACGGCAGCAGTTGCCCGCTCGGAAGCGGCGCGGCGAGCCCGGCGTTCATGGCGTGCTTACTTGTTACCCGCTGCGGCATATTTGCCGAGGGCGCCGCCCAGTTCTTCGTCGGTCAAGGCCGGGGAGATGTTCATCGTGAGCAGGTCGCCCCATTCGAGCGCCAGCGCCGCCATCGCGCCCGTGTCGTCAGACTCGACGATCGCAACGCCATGCAAGCCGCCGATAGCGTGCCAGCGTCCCAGCAATTTGACTCCCTCCGGCACCCGGCCGCCGGTCTTCATGAAACGTTCGATGACGGAACTCTCGGCGGTCGGCAGACCATTCCATAGGACGATAAATTTCATTGCGCGTCTCCAATCCGAATTGGCGATGCCGGCTCGTGGCGCGCTGCCATCGTCGCTTATGGGTACGGCGCGTCGCGGTTGCGGTGCGCCGTGTTCACTCTGCGCCCGCAAGCTGTCCGAATAGTGCGTGCTATTGGCGGACAGCGATCAGAAAACCACGTGGCGTCCTAAGCATCATAGGTGAGCGTAGCGCGGGCGGCGTCGCCGCGTGCGGACATTCACCAGGCTAATTGAACAAGCGCTCTTTCGTGGCGAAAAAGCGAAGAGGGCTATTGCCAGCTGGGAATATCTCGTGGGTTGTTCACGTTAACTATTGCGGGGCGCCGGCAACAAAAGCAAACGGCACGCGTGGGTGACGCGTGCCGTTGCT